>JBBSEY010000014.1:0-29749 GCA_038239265.1 Gemmatimonadales bacterium
CACACGAGAGCGAGATCTCCGTGCTGGTACAGGCAGCTGATGCAATCTCAGGCTCGCGCCCCGGCGCGAGGCGCGAAGCGTTCGAGACGTACGTGAAGCGGCTGGAAGGGCTCGAGCGCATCGCGGCGAGCTACACGGGTGTGGACAAGGTATTCGCCATTCAGGCGGGGAGAGAGATCAGGGTGATCGTGAATCCGGACGATGTGGACGACTTCCGCATGTCGGCGCTCTCGGAGGAGATCGCGCGCCGCATCGAGACGGAGTTGCAGTATCCGGGGCAGATCAAGATCGTTGTCATTCGCGAGCAGCGGGCGGTGGACTTTGCCCGCTGAGCTGATCGACGGAAACGCGATCGCGAAAAGCATTCGCGACGAAGTCACGGGCGAGGTCGCAAAGCTCACGGCGCGTGGCATCAAGCCCGGGCTCGCAGTGGTGCTCGTCGGCGAGGATCCCGCGAGCGAGGTCTACGTGCGGAACAAGGGGCGTTTCTCCGAAGAGGCGGGGATGCACAGCGTCACGATCAAGATGCCCGCGACTGCGACGCAGGAGGAGCTCATCGCGCAGGTGAAGCGGCTCAACGAAGATCCGGCGATTCACGGGATTCTCGTGCAGATGCCGCTCCCCAAGCACCTCGATGCCGACATCGTCATCCGCACGATCATCCCCGAGAAGGATGTCGATGGCTTTCATCCCGTGAACGTCGGCAAGAATCTCATTGGCGACCGCGACGGCTTCGTACCGTGCACGCCGGCCGGGGTGCAGGAGATGCTCGCGCGCTCGGGCACCGTGACGAAAGGGAAGGAGTGCGTGATCGTCGGGCGGAGCAACATCGTTGGCAAGCCGATGATGGCGCTCATGGTGCAGAGCGGTTCGAACGCGAATGCCACGGTCACCGTATGTCACAGCGCGACGCACAATCTCAAGGAGCACACCCTCCGTGCGGACATTCTGATCGTCGCCGCCGGCAAGGCGAAGATGGTCACCGGAGACATGGTGAAGGAGGGCGCGGTCGTGATCGACGTCGGCATCAATCGCATCGAGGACGCCTCCACCAAGAGCGGTTTTCGTCTCGTCGGCGACGTGGACTTCGCGAGCGCGCGCGAGCGCGCGTCGAAGATCACACCGGTGCCCGGCGGCGTCGGCCCGATGACCATCGCGATGCTCCTCAAGAACACCGTGCGCGCGGCCGAGCAGAGCGCGGCCAAGCAGGACGCGGCGAAGTGAAGCGTGGGTCACGGCGGCAGGCTCCGCAGGTAGAGTTGATCGAGCCGCAGCTCTTTCCGCTCGCGGAGCCTCCGCGCCACTACGAGAGTCGCGCCGTCGCCGCTGCCATCCGGATCCCGGGTGCGACCCCCGAGAGCGCCATCTCCGTAGAGCTCCTCACACAGCAGGCGAAGATCGTCGTCGAGGGCGCATTTCCAAAGCTCTGGATTCGCGGCGAAGTCTCGAACTTCACCGCGCATCGCAACGGGCATTGGTACTTCTCCCTGCGCGGTGCATCCGCGCAGGTGAAATGCGTGATGTGGCTGCGCGATCAGCGGGGAGTGCCGGCACTTCCCGAGGACGGCATGCAGGTGGTGGCGCTCGGACAGCCCACCGTCTATCCCGCACAGGGTGCGCTCCAGTGCACCATCACCGCGATCGACGCCGTCGGCGACGGCCTCTGGCGGAAGGCGCTGCACGAGGCCACCGAACGCCTTCGCCTCGATGGATTGCTCGAACCTTCGCGCAAGCGCGCGCTCCCTCGGCTCCCGCGCCGCGTCGCCGTGATCACGAGCCCGGACGGCGCCGCACTCCACGACATCATCGCGATCATGCGCCGCCGCTGCCCGACAGTCGAGCTCGTGCTCGTTCCGGCGAAGGTGCAGGGCGATGGCGCTCCGGCCGATCTCGCGCGTGCGATCGGCTGCGTCAACCGCTGGGGCGACGTCGACGTCGTCATCATCGGACGCGGCGGCGGCGCACGCGAGGATCTGTGGGCCTTCAACTCCGAAGCAGTCGCGCGCGCTCTCGCCGCCTGCGTGATCCCGACCATCTCGGCCGTTGGTCACGAGGTCGACGTCACGCTCTGCGACCTCGTTGCCGATCACCGCGCCGCCACGCCGTCCGCCGCCGCCGAAGCCGCGGTGCCGGTGCTCAGCGAAGCGCGCGCCGAAGCGGCGGCGATGCTGGTAGCGCTGCGCGAGGCGCTCGTACGCCAGCTCCAGAAGCGGCGCGACCGCATCGAGCGCGTCGCGCACGATCTCACGGTCGGGGTCAGACGCGGTACCGAACGTCGCTCCGCCCGCATGAGCACGGCGGCCGGACGGTTGCACGCCCTGAGCCCGCTCGCAGTGCTCGCGCGCGGCTACTCCGTTGCGCGCGATACGTCGGGGGCGACGCTTGGCAGCACGGCCGATTTCGCCCCCGCGCTCGATTTCGATCTCCTGCTGCGCGACGGCATCGTGCGCGCCACGGCGCGCTCCGTTCACCCGGCGCGACCCCCCGCCGCGGAGAGCCGATGAGCTACGAGACCGATCTCGCACGCATCGAGAACATCGTCGGTGAGCTCGAGCGCACCGAGGTTCCACTCGACGACGCGCTGCGCCTGTTCGAGGAAGGAATCGAGCGGTTGCGCACCGCCTCCGCGGCGCTGATGCAGGCGGAGGCGCGCGTGCGCAGGCTCATCGAGGATACCGACGGCGGATTCACACTTGCCGACTTCGAAAGCTGAGCGCGTGGGCATCGACCTCGCCGCCGACCGCGAGAGCATCGATCGCGAGCTCGAGGCGCTGTGCGACAACGGCGCGCTCGCCGGTGTGCCGGCGCCGATTGCCGAGGCGATCCGCTACAGCATCCTGGGGCAGGGAAAGCGGCTCCGTCCCATCCTCATGCTCGCAGCGTATCGCTCCTGCGGGGGAACCGCGGACGCCAGCGCGCTTGCGGCCTGTATCGAAGTGGTACATGCGTACTCACTGGTACACGATGACCTGCCCTGCATGGACGACGACGACATGCGGCGCGGCCGCTCCACGACGCACCGCGTGTACGGTGTGCCGACCGCGACCGCAGCCGGGGTGGTGATGGTACCGCTCGCGGTTCGCGCGGCGTGCGATGCCGGCACGCGCCTCGGCTTGCCCAACAGTTCGAATGCCGCCATTGTACGAGAGTTGATGCGCGCGTCCGGAGGTGGCGGAATGGTAGGCGGTCAGTTGCTCGATCTCGAGGGCGAAGGTTGCTCGCTCACCGTCGAGCAGCTGGAAGCGATCCACAGTGCCAAGACGGGCGCGCTCATCAGCGCGTCGGCGCGCATTGGCGGGATAGCCGCGAGTGCCGATGCCGCGGGGCTCGACGCGCTCACTTCGTATGGAAACGCGATCGGCCTCGCGTTTCAAATCGCGGATGACGTGCTCGATGCCACCTCGACCACTGCGGCGCTCGGAAAGACTGCGGGGCGCGATCTCGAGCTCCGCAAGAGCACCTATCCGATGCTCCTTGGGGTGGATCGCGCGGTGGCGCGCGCGGTGTCGCTGGTGGATGATGCGTGCGAAGCGCTCGACCGTGCCGGGCTCAGAACGGAAACACTGGAAATGATCGCCAGATGGGCAATCACACGAACGAGCTGAGGATGCGGTGGCGCACGTGCGTGCGCCATCAGGCACTCGATCCCTTGACCCTCTTCTGATGTCCGCACACCGTGTCAATCTCCCCGCCGATCTGAAATCGCTGACGCGCGACGAGCTTCGCGCCGTGAGCGAAGATGTCCGCGCGTCTCTCATCGACAGCTGCTCGCGCACCGGCGGTCACATCGGCGCGGGGCTGGGTGTGGTGGAGCTCACGGTTGCGCTGCACCACGTCTTCGACACGCCGCGAGACCAGCTCGTCTGGGACGTCGGGCATCAGGCGTACCCGCACAAGATGCTCACGGGGCGGCGCGATCAGTTCGAGACGCTGCGCCAGGAGAATGGCATCTCCGGCTTCCTCAAGCGCGACGAGAGCGAGTACGATGTCTTCGGCGCGGGGCACGCCGCGACCGCGATCTCGGCCGCGCTCGGCGTCGCCACCGCGCGCGATCTCAAGCACGAGGACTTTCGCGTGCTCGCCGTTCTTGGCGACGGCGCGCTGACGTCAGGGCTGTCGTACGAAGGGCTCAACAACGCGGGCGCTTCGGACCGGGATATCATCGTCGTCCTCAACGACAACGAAATGTCCATCGCACCCAACGTCGGAGCTATCTCGCGCTATCTCGGCCAGGTGCAGCGAAACCCGATTTACAACCGGCTGCGGAGCAAGATCGGCAGCGTCGTGGACGAGCTGCCCGGCCCGTTGTCGGTGCTCGGACAGGTCGTTCGCCGCTGGGAAGAAAGCGTAAAGACGTTTCTCACGCCGGGTGTGCTGTTCGAGGAGCTCGGCTTTCGCTACTTCGGCCCGATCGATGGACACGATATAGACGAGCTCGTCGACACGTTCACCGCGGTAAAGGGGATGCGTACGCCGCGGCTCGTGCACGTGATCACGAAAAAGGGAAAGGGTTTTCCTGCTGGTGAGCACCACGAGAAGTGGCACGCGCTTCCCGCAGGACACGATCCGTCCACCGGAAAGCAGAAGAAAGCGGCGGCAGCGGCGAATCCCGCGTACACCGCGGTGTTCGGCAAGGGACTCACCGAGCTCGCCGCGCAGGACACGTCGGTGGTAGCCATCACCGCGGCAATGCCCGCAGGGACGGGGACGAACGCCTTCGCTTCGGCGATCCCCGAGCGCTTCTTCGACGTCGGCATCGCGGAGGGACACGCCGTCACTTTCGCCGCGGGGCTTGCCACGCAGGACATCAAGCCCGTCGTCGCGATCTATTCGACCTTTCTACAGCGCGCGTACGACAACGTCATCCACGACGTCGCGCTGCAGCAGCTGCCGGTGGTGTTCTGCATGGATCGAGCGGGGCTCGTCGGCGAAGATGGCCCGACGCACATGGGACTCTACGACATTGCGTACATGCTCGCGGTGCCGGGGATGGTCGTAACGGCTCCGAAGAACGGCACCGAGATGCTCGCGCTGGTGCGCACCGGACTCGCCCTGAACAACGGGCCGCTCTGCCTCCGCTATCCGCGCGATGTCTCTCCCGATGTACCGGCGGTTGCCACCGACATACCCGCCGTGCCGTTCGGGACATGGGAGGTGCTGCGCCAGGGGCGCGACGTCGCGATCCTCGCGGTTGGAACGATGGTGCTCCCCGCGCTCGCTGCGGCCGAGGAGCTCGCGGCGGACGGGCTCGACCTCACCGTCGTCAACTGCCGCTTCCTCAAGCCCTTCGATGAGGTCACGCTCACCGCGGTCGTCGGCCAGCATCCGCACGTGCTGGTCGTGGAGGAGGGCACGATCGTGAACGGGTTCGGCGCGTACATGTCCACGGTGATCGGGCAGATCGATCCGTCCGTTCGCGTGGGGGTGCACGGAGTACCCGATCGCTACATCGAGCAGGCGCCGCGGAAGGTACAGCTCGCGTCGACCGGGCTCGATGCGCCCGGCATCGCGCGGCGCGTGCGCGCACTCCTCGAGACGGAAGCGGTTGCGGGGTGATTCGACTCGGCGTCATCGGAAATCTGAGCTACGAGGGACTACCGGCGGTTCTGGAGCGACTGATCGCGCTGGCGCCGCCGCTGCAAATCACGCCCGTGTTCGAAGAGGAGCTGCACGCGGTCGTGAGCAAGGCCGAGATGCTGAGCGACCCTGCGCACATCGATGCGCTGCTCACACTCGGCGGCGACGGTACGATGCTGCGCGGCGCGCGACTGGTGGCTGGGCGACAGATCCCGGTGCTCGGCGTGAACCTCGGCAGGCTCGGCTTTCTCACGGCGTGCGCGCGAGAGGACATGGAGCTCGCGCTGCAGCGGCTCGCGGCGGGCGATTATCTCGTGCAGAAGCGGATGACCCTCGAGGCGTGGACTACGCGCCACGCGGAGCCGCGATGGCGCGCGCTGAACGACGTCGTGCTCCACAAGGGTGGCTTCGCCCGCGTCTTCACGCTTCGCGCCTCGGTGAATGGTGAGCTGATGAGCACCTATGCCGCAGACGGCGTCATCATCTCGTCGCCGACGGGGTCGACGGGGTACAGTCTGTCCGCCGGCGGCCCGATCGTCGTTCCCACCGTGGAATCGCTCATACTCACGCCGATCTCGCCGCACACGCTCGCGATTCGTCCCGTCGTGCTTCCGCCGCACGCCGAAGTGACCGTGCAGGTAGATGTTGGTCCCGACGAGCTTTTGGTGACGATCGACGGTCAGGTGGGCGCGAGCTTTCATCCGGGGGACACGCTCACCGTGCGCCGCGCGGACAAGCCGGTGCTGGTGGTGACATTCCGCGACGGCACGTTCTTCTCCCGCATGCGGCGCAAGCTGGGGTGGGGGGGACTCCGCGAGCGAGACGGGGAGGCGGGTGCTGACTGAGCTGCGCATCAGAAATTTTGCGATCATCGACGCGCTCACCCTTCCGCTCGCGCCCGGGTTCAACGTGCTCACGGGCGAGACCGGAGCGGGAAAGTCCATCATTGTCGGCGCGCTCGGATTTCTGCTCGGCGAGCGCGGCACCGCGGATCTCATTCGCACGGGAGCCGATAAGGCTTCAGTGGAGGGGATCTTCGACGCCTCGGGGGACGACGAGCTGATCGCGCTGCTCGATGCGCGCGGCGTCGATGTCGACGATCCCACCACGATCGTGCTGCGCCGCGAGATCGTCTCGAGCGGGCGCACGCGCGCGTGGATCAACGGCGCAACGACGACGGCCGCAGCTCTCGCGGAGGTGGGACGCGCGCTCGTGAGTCTGCATGGACAGCACGAGGCGCAGACGCTGCTCGACGAAGAGTCGCAGCGGGCTATTCTCGATGCCTTTGGCTCCGCGATCGCGGTGGCGGCCAGGGTGCGAACGACGCACGAGGAAGTGCTGAGCGTTGCGCGAGAGATGCATTCGCTCATCGCGCGCAAGGCCGATGCCGAGCGGCGCGCGGACTATCTGCGCCACCTCGTAGCCGAGATCGATGAGGCGCATCTCAAGCCCGGCGAGGATGTCGCGCTCGAGGAGGAGGCGCGTCGCCTGGAGCACGCGGAGGAGCTCAAGGCGCTCGCGTCGGGGCTGGCGGGAGCTCTCGAGGGGGAGGAGGGGGCGGTGCTCGAGAACCTCGGGCACATGCAGCGATCGCTCATCGCCATTCAGCGCATCGATGCGTCGCTCACGCGCCTCCAGGAGCTGTACGATGGCGCATTCTATTCGCTCCAGGAGCTGGCGCGCGAGCTGGAGGAGTACGAGCGAGGGGTCGATCTCGATCCGTCGCGGCTTGCCGAAGTGCAGCGCCGACGCGATTTGATCTTCCGCCTCACGAAGAAGTACGGTCCGTCGCTCGAAGCGGTGGCCGAGACGGTTCGCGTCGCGCGCTCGGAGCTCGATCTCGTCGACAGTGGGTCGCTCGATCTGAGGGCGCTCGAGCAGCGACATCGCGAGGCGCAGCACGCGCTCTCGGGTGCGGCCGCGGAGCTCACGTCGCTGCGCCGCGACGCGGCCGCGCGACTCGCGACCGAGGTGGACGCGGTGCTACCGGAGCTCGGGATGCCCGATGGACGGCTCGATGTGCACATGCGCGCGCGCTCCGAGATCGGGGCGGTGGGGGCCGAGGACATCGAGCTGCGCGTGGCCCTCAACCGCGGACACGAGTCGAGGCCGCTGGCGCGCGTCGCGTCCGGGGGGGAGCTCTCGCGCGTGATGCTGGCGCTCAAGACCATTCTCGCGCGGCTCGACCGCGTGCCCACGCTGGTGTTCGACGAGGTGGATGCGGGGATCGGCGGGAAGATCGGGCTACAGGTCGGCGACACGATGCGCCGCGTCGCGAAGCATCATCAGGTGCTCGCGATCACGCATCTGCCGCAAATCGCTGCGCGCGCGCACCATCACATCGTGGTGGAGAAGGGCGCACGGGGCGGGATCACTTCGGCGGACACGCGCGTCGTCGAGCGCGATGCGCGCGTCGTCGAGGTCGCGCGGCTACTCGGCGGCGATCCCGAGAGCAATGTCAGCCTCGCGCACGCGCGCGAGCTGCTGAGCGCCGCGGCGGACGATCGCGATCGTGCCGAGCCGCCCGCGCGGGGGGCCAGGAAGCTGACCAAGAAGCGATAGGTGGCATGTCCAAGCAAGCCGCCTAGATTCTACGACCGACAACAAATCAGGGCGTAGTCGGTGCCGGTGTCGTGCTCGGCTCGAGCGTCGGCTGCGGCGTCGTCACCGCGGGCGGCGCGAACTCCGCGCCCCAGAGCCGGTGGAACAGGCGCACGGAAAATGTCACCTGCGATTCCTTCGGGAGATTGTTCGAGATCGACACCACCTTCGAGTACTCGAAGGCGACTTCTATCGGCGCACGCGAGCGATGGCGCGTGTACGCCTCCACCGCCGAATACACGGCGCCGAAGCCGAGGCGATGTTCGGTGATCCCCGTTCCCGCATCGAGCGTGGACGCATCGAGCGTGACCGGCTCGCCGTCGACGGTCGTGGTGATGGTGCCCGTATAGTGATCCTGCGCGCCGTGACGGTAGCGGTACTGCACGCCGGCCGCGAAGTATTCGCCGAACTGGTAGCGTGGCGTCGCCTCGATCTCGTACCTGGCACCGAGCTTCCGCGCGGCGCTGAAGGCTACCCCGTCGCTCGCGAAGGGATTGTCGCCCGGATGCACGGCGACCACCACATTGTCCGACATCGGCTTCTCGTACCGGCCCACGAATGATCCGAAGAAGTGCCGGCCCACCGTGAGATCGGTCGCGGATTCCACGATCGCGACTCGGGCGCGATCGCTCGTGCCGATCGCGAACGGGTCTCGCGGATCGACCACTGCGCCGCTGCCGAGCAACGCGCCCCCGACCAGCGCACTGCGAACATGCACGCCATCGCGCGGCTCGAGTCGCGCTTCCTGTCCCGGCTCACCCAGCCACACGACCTTCGCGAGCGCCTCGATGTTTCCCCAGCCGTTGTGGCTGCTGTCGAGCAGCGTGTCGAGGACGAGGTGCTGCGCGGAATCCACGGTGTGCTGCGACGAGACGGAGGTGAGTGCCTTGGTCGTCACCCACGGAATCGACACGCCGACGGAAAACCGCTTCAGCACGCCCACCTCGATGCCGATGGTCGAGGCGCGATACTGGCGATCGCTATCGTAGGTCGTGTCGTTGCCCGTGCCGAGTGCACTCGAGCGACGCCATGCGTTCGAGAGCCGCAGACGAATGGCGCCGGCTGGCGCCGCTGTCGCGTCCTCGCCGTAGCCGAGCACCGTCTGCGCGCAAGCGCGTTCGCCGAGCGAGAGCAGTGCGGCAATGCCGAGGAGCGCGTGGAGGGCGCGTGTGCGCGGGAGGACTCGGTGCACGGAGGCGAGATAGAGCTCGAGGGAGGCGCCGCGCACGATACGCGAGCCGGTGGAGACTGTCATCACGCGCGAGCGAAAGTCAACCGAGTCGCGCGCCTCTGAACGATGCGGGATCGCGCGCATTGCCAGTAGGGAGGCGCACGCCGATGTTTGAAGGCGTTGCCGGCTCCTCGCCGGTACGTGTCCGCTCCTCACTTCGACGGCGAACGTGAAACAGATACCGATCCCCGCGATGCCCTGGCAGGTGACCGGCAATCACTGGCTGTCGCTCCCGTGCATCCACCCCGCCGATGGATCGCTGTATGCGCTGGGGGTGCTGCACCGGGGCGCACGCGCGGCGCTGGAGTTTGCGGGATCGGGCGAATTCCTCGAGGGGAAGGGAGCGCCGCTCCTTCGCCCGACGCTCACGATCAACGGGATCGCGCGCGAGCTCGCCTCGCTCGAGCTCGCATGGGAGCGCACGCTCGGCTGGATCCCGACATTCACCTGCACCGTGGACGGACTCGTCGTGCGCGGAACGCTCTTCGCGCCGCACGGGCGCGACGCCGATCTCGCGGGTGCCGTGTACGCGATCGCGATCGAGAATCGCGGCGATCAGGGGGTAACGGTCGCGATCGCGATCGAGGGAGTGCTCGGGCATCGACAGCTGCGCGTGCGCTCGCCGCGCGCCGCCGATGATGCGCATCGCGTGATCGAGGGGGAGGAGCAGGTGATCGTGCTCGAGGGCACCGCGCAGCCGGGGTTCGCGGCGCTGGCGCTCGCGGCCGATGGGGACGCGCGCGTGGAGACGCACGGCGGAACTTCACCTCGATTCTCGCTGCGCCGCGAGCTTCAGGTTGCGGGTAACGCCACGGGGAGCGTCGCCTTCTTTATCGCCGCCGGCCCCGAGCGTGATGGGGCGGAGGCGACGGTCGCGTCGATGCGTCGGCGCGGATGGAGCGATCTGCTCACAGTCACGCGCGATGCCCTCCAGCGCATGGAGCAAACCGTCGGACACGACGGGATCGATCGGATCATCAATCGCAATCTTCTCTTCGCATACTTCTACGCGGCGGGACGCGCGCTCGACGACGCGCATTTCTATCTCGTGCGGAGCCGCGCGCCATGGAATGGGCACGGCATTACCGTGCGCGATTGGGAGGCGCTGTCCTGGACGCTCCCCGCCATCCAACTCGCCGACCCTTCGCTGGCGCGCGAGCTGTTGCTGCGCGCAAGCGAGCTGCACGGCTACGCGCCGGGGCTCGGCGTTCACTACCTCGATGGCACCCTGTTCGAGCCTGGATTCTCGCTCGAGGGGCTGGCCTCGTTCGCGCTCGCTACCGACCGCTACATCCGGGAAACCGCCGACGATCAAATAGTTGATGAGCCTGTGATCGCCGAGACGCTGTACGCTTCGTGGGACGATCTCGCCGAGCGACGTGACCTGCACGTGCCGCTCTACAGGACGGAGGTCACGCTCTCGGGGAAGCCCGCGCCGCACCCCTTCACGCTGCACGGCAACGCCGTCGTCGCGCAGGCGTTGGACATTTTCCGCCGGACACTCGACGAGGAGACTGCGCGCAAGGTCGAGGATCCCGAGGCCGTGCGGGCCGCGCTCAAGCGACACTTTGCAATGGACCGGAGCGGCAAGGTCATCTTCGCATCGTCGATCGATCTAGCGGGGCACCAGTCCGCGGACGATGATCCATTCGCCTCGGCGTACTGGCTCCCGGTGTACGACGCGATGGAGCGTCATGATTCGGCGTATCGCCGTACGGTGAAGGGGGTTGGAGCGGAGCCGCATCTCCTCGCGCAGCAGTGCGCCCGGCTCATGGGCCCCGATGCGGGAGCCGTGCTCCAGTGGCTGCGCCGCGCCCCCCTCGACAACGGTCTGGCAGCAGAGGTGGTCGATACGGATGGGCAGGCGCTGGTCAATGGAGGCGACGCATCGCTCGCTGGACTCCTTGCCTGGTGCGCCTGGTACGCGGTGCATGCGCTGGGTGCGCGTCCGTAACCCCGAAAGGCCACCCACCTGAACATTTGGCGGGGTGCAAGCCTGTCGGAGAGGGCGGGTCGGTAATACTCTTACTGCGCACGAGCGGTCGCCATCGCAGCGTCGGCCGTTCCTCCCTAACTCGTCTCCCGACTCAATTGCGGTCGTGAGCCCTGCGCATGACACACGAAGGAGAAGCCTGATGATTGTCGATCGTCTGTTGCGATGTCTGATGTTGGTCGCACTCGCGGCGCCGGCAGCGGCGGAGGCGCAGGGTTTCGGTCTCAATGAAATCGGATCGTGCGCACTGTCCCGCGGTTTCGCGACTACGAGTGTACCGTGCAACGATCCGTCGGAGATCTACTGGAATCCCGCCTCCACCACAGGGCTGCAGGGATGGAGCGTGTACGTCGGCGCCGCCGCCGTGCAGGTGAATGGAGGATTCAATGCCGACAGCACCGGTCGCAGCTATCCCGGCGACGTGCCCGTGAAGTTTCCTCCGCACTTCTTCGTGAATTACACGCCGAAGGGGTCGAAGTGGGCGGTCGGCATCGGATCGTACGTGCCATATGGCCTAGTGTCGCAATGGAAGCCCGACTTTCCGGGGCGCTTCGAGTCGCAGCGCGCGGAGCTGCTGAGCGATTACATCCAGCCGAACTTCGCATATCGCTTCGCCCCTGGCTGGTCTATTGGCGGCGGACCCATTTTCGGTTTCTCGCACGTCGAGCTGCGTCAGGGAATCGATCTCTCTGTGGTTCCGGTTCCCGGCGGCGGCGGCGTCACCTTTGGCCAGCTCGGGATCCCGAACGGAACCCAGTTCGCGTCGGCAAGACTCAAAGGCAATTCGACTGCGTGGGGCTTCAACGTCGGGTTGCACGGAAAGCTCGGCGCCGATTGGCAGGTTGGCGCGCGGTACCTCTCGGAGCTCAAGTTCAAGTACAACAACGCCGACGTGCAGTTTACGCAGCAGCTCACGAATCTGACGCTCGCCGCCGGCAATCCGCTCCAGCTTCCAGCCGGCACGCCGATCGATGCGATTCTCTCGCCGCAGTTTGCACCGGGCGCGCCGTTCAGCGGCGGACAGACCGTGAACACGCAGATCAACCACCCGCAGCAGATCCAGGCGGGGATCGGCTACACTGGCTTCACCAACACCACGCTCTCCGTCGACTACGCGTGGATCGACTACAGCTCGTTCAACTCGCTCGCGATCGACTTCAATGGGCCCGCGAACGACGCCGGCTTGAGCCGCACGCTGCTCGAGGACTACAAGAGCTCGAGCTCCGTTCGCTTCGGCGTCGAGCACGCGTTTGCCGCCGGCTTTCGCGGCCGCGTGGGCTTCGATTGGATCGGGTCGCCGGCGCCGGACATCACGGTCACTCCGCTGCTCCCGGACATGAATCGGCGCAACTATACGATCGGTATCGGGCTGCCGATCGGCGCATCGCAAACGCTCGACGCGGGGTATCTCCACGTCGACACGGGTGGCCGTCGCGGCCGCATCGTCGCGCGCACGGCGGGGAGCCCGGAGGAAGGGGCGACCGCGGATCAGCTGAACACCGGCTTCTACACGCTCAACGCCAATGTTTTCTCGCTCAGCCTCAAAGTCAATTTTTAACTCCACAGGGAGATCTCAGATGTATTTGAACAGATATCTCGCCAGCGGAGTTGCCGCGATGGTCGCGGCGTCGGCGCTCGTGGCGTGCAGCGATTCTTCGAACGTCGTGACCGTGAAGCCGGTCGATCCGCTCTTCCAGAGCTACGTCTCGATCGGCAACAGCATTACTGCGGGGTTTCAGTCCGCGGGTATAAACGACTCAACACAGCGGCAGAGCTACGCGGTGTTGATCGCCGCAGCCGCGAATACCCACTTCCGCATTCCGCTGCTCAACAAGCCCGGCTGCCCGCCGCCCATCACCAACGTCGTGACGCAGGAGCGCGTTGGCGGCGAGGCGGCTCCGCCGTGCGCACTCCGGGCGACCGAAGCGACTCCGGGACCGATCAACAACGTCGCCGTGCCGGGAGCGACGTCGCTCTCGCCCACCGCAACGGTTCCGGGTCCCGATACGCTCGTCGAGAACGCGCTCACAACCTTCATCCTGGGTGGGGAGACGCAGGCTCAGCGTGCCGCCGAGGCGAAGCCGACGTTCGTGAGCGCATGGATCGGGAACAACGATGTGCTCAATGCGTCGTTGTCCGGCATCCTTCAGGCCGCGCCGGGGATCTCGAACGGCGTCACCTCGATCGGGGCATTCACCACCAACTATCAGAAGCTCGTCACCGCGCTGAAGGCGATTCCGTCGATCAAGGGCGGTGTGCTGATCGGAGTCGTCAACACTGCGAACGTACCGCTGCTCTTCCCAGCGAGGATTCTCCTGTTGAGTCCCGCCGCGAAGGGAGCGTTCGACGCGGCCGCGGGAAGGACGACTGTCATCGACCCGATGACCTGTCCCATCACCACCACGTCGCTGATCAACTTCCAGCTCGCCGGGGCGATTCGCGCGGGGCAGCATCCGCCGCAGATCGAGTGCGAAGCGCTTCCGTCTCCCTTCGCTCCCGTTGGCAACGTCTACGTGCTCGACGCGGCGGAGCAGGCAGCGGTGACCGACACCGTCAACGCGTACAACGCGCTGATCTCGGCGGAAGCGGACTCGTTGGGCTTCGCGTACTACGATCCGAATCCGGCGCTCGTCGCACTGAAGGTTTCCGGCGCCGTCCCGTCGTTCCCCGATCTATCGCATCCCGAAGCATCTTTCGGCGAATTTTTCTCGCTCGACGGCGTGCACCCGGCCGCGGCCGCGCACGTCCTCCTCGCAAACAACATCATCGACGCGATCAACGCGAAGTACGGAACGAGCATTCCGCACACTCCCTGAGCGCTTCGATCGTGACGGCGAAACGGAGTGCATCGGATAACGCGGTGCGCTCCGTTTTCTCGTGTGGCACTTAGTATTGGTCGAATGACGGCACCAGGGTCGCCACGACCGCAGGAGTGGAGCGCCGAAGGCTATGCGTACAACGCCCGCTTCGTCGCCGAGCTCGGCGAGCCCGTCATCGACTGGCTCGACCCGAAGCCGGGGGAGCGGGTGCTGGACATCGGATGCGGCGACGGCGCGCTCACCGCATCGATCGTGGCGCGTGGCGCGGACGTCGTGGGCGCGGACAGCTCGACCGCGCTGGTGGCCGCGGCACGCGAGCGCGGGATAGACGCGCGCGTACTCGATGCCACCGCGCTTACGTTCGATTCCGAATTCGACTCGGCATTCTCCAACGCTGCGCTGCACTGGATGCTCGACCCGGATCGGGTACTCGCAGGCGTCCAGCGCGCGCTCAGAGTGCACGGTCGCTTCGCGGGGGAGATGGGCGCGCACGGGAACGTCGCGGCGATCTGTACCGGCATTCTCGCCGTGCTTCGCGCACACGGCATCGATGGCGAATCGCGCTGGCCATGGTACTTCCCGACACCCACGGAGTACACGGAGCGGCTCGAGTTGCACGACTTCGTCGTCGTGCGCATGGAGCGCATCCCGAGGCCGACTCCCTTGCCTACCGGGATGCGCGGCTGGCTCGATACGTTCGCAAATCCCTTCTTCGCCGGCGTGAGCCCGGACCAGCGAGAGGCGATGCTCGAGGAGATGACGTCGCTCCTCGCGCCGAGCCTGCGCGCGCGCGATGGGGAGTGGACCGCGGATTATGTGCGCCTGCGCTTCGCCGCGCGTCTCGAGCGCTGACGCCCCTCACACGCACGCGCGCGACTTGTCCGCATGCTGGCGGCGCAATAACTTCGTCGCTATCGCGGGAATAGCTCAGTTGGTAGAGCACAACCTTGCCAAGGTTGGGGTCGCGGGTTCGAGTCCCGTTTCCCGCTTGTCCGACGGCCGGCGAGTTCGCGCCGGCCGATCGTCCATTCGGTGCCGTCTTCGGTGAAATCCATGCCCGTTTCGACCGAGCTCGGTGCTCGCGTGCAGGCGGCGTTGCGCGACACATACGTCGTCGAGCGCGAGCTGTCGAGCGGCGGGATGGCGACGATCCTTCTCGCGCGTGAGATCAGACGCGATCGCGTCGTCGCGCTCAAGGTGCCGCGTCCGGAGATTGCCAGAAGCCTCGGGTCGCAGCGCTTCCGCCACGAGATCGCCGTCGCGTCGCGACTCGAGCATCCCCACATACTCGCCATTCACGACCACGGCGAAGCCGGAGGCGATCTCCTCTGGTACACGATGCCGTACGTCGAGGGAGAGACGCTGCGCGAGCGCATGTCGCGCGAATCGCGGTTTCCGGTGGACGATGCGCTCCGCATCACGCGCGAGGTCGCGAGCGCGCTCGACTACGCGCACGGCGCCGGATACATGCATCGCGACGTGAAGCCCGACAACATCATGGTGACCACGTCGCAGGATGCGATCCTCGCGGACTTCGGCATCGCGCGTCCAATGCGCGATGCATCCGGAAGGCCTCTGGCAGGCACCACGATGGACGTCGAAATTCCGACCACCACCACCGGCTTCGTCGTCGGATCGCCTCAGTACATGAGTCCCGAGCAGGTTGGAGGCGATCCCTCGATCGATGGGCGGACCGACCAGTACAGCCTCGGCACCGTACTGTACGAGATGCTGGCCGGCGAAACGCCTTTCGGCGGACGAAACGCGCAGGCCGTCGTGGCGAAAATGTTCGCCGGCAGCGCGCCGTCGGTGCGGGTCGTGCGCCCGGAGGTTCCCGCTGCCGTCGACGACGCGATCAAGCGTGCACTCTCACGCTCGCGTCACGATCGATTCCCGAGCATTTCGGAGTTCGCCGCCGCGCTGCAGATTGCATCGAGCGATGCGCGTGCGGGGATCGGCAGAGCGGCGAGTCGGCTCGCATCCCGCTTCCGTGCATGGCGCGCGCGCGAGTGAGGCGGTAGCGGCGAGTCGGGCCGCGGCGCAGCGGTGCACCCGGGTGGCGAAATGGTAGACGCATGGGACTTAAAATCCCTTGGCCGCAAGGCCGTGCCGGTTCGAGTCCGGCCCCGGGTATGTTGTGCTGCACGTGCAACCTGAATACTGCCACGTGCGCCCGAATCGATTTATCTGATTCGGCGCTACTCCCCACCAGCAGAAAACGCCCGAGCATCGCTCGGGCGTTTCCTGCTAGCTCCTGCCATCCGGGATTATTGAAATGCGAATGGGAGCACACGCGTCCCTTCCAGCTGCACGGCCTGGAGCGAGAAGGGGCTGAGGCCGAGCGACTTGAGGATCGTCGGTGCGATCTGACGCGTGCTGACTTCATCGTCGATGACGTAGTGCCGCAGGCCCGGACCGGCCATCACGATCGGCACGCGAGTGTCGGGATCGGAGAATCCGCCATGCTCCGCCATCTTGGTCGAGGTGAGCTTGGTATAGATCACACCGGTGATGGGCTGCACGATGATGTCGGGAATTCGGCTGTCCTGGCGCGGGTCTCCGAAGACTGCGGCGAGAGGCGAGCCCCAGAGAACGTACTGAATCGCCGCGGCAGAGCGATTGGACTGCAAGGTCGCTACGGCCGCGCGCGTCTTGCTCGGATCCGTCAGCCAGAGGAGCGCGATGTCGTCTTTCGTTATCTGTGCGACCAGCCCATCCTGTACGCCGTTGACCAGGTTCGAAATCACCTTGGAGTCGACGATGCGGCGCTGCGCCGGGTTGATCGGAGATTGTCCGTGCTTGGCGGAGACGATGATGACCGTGTTGTCATATAGTCCCTGATGCTGCAGCTCCAGCACCATCGAGGCCAGCGAGGCATCGGTGTGGCTGATCGCGTCGGCGAGCGCAGCGGTCGGTGTTCCGGATGCGTCGGTGTAGCCAGCGGTTTTCTGGCCGACACTCACGGCCTGGAAGTTCATTCCGAAGATCGCTGGCACGCCGACCTGCTGTGCTCCGCTGTGATCCTTGCCGTCGATCTCGTTGAGAATCGCCCGCACCTTGATGTCGTCGTACGACTCCGCATTCGCGACATCGGAAGTGGCGATGCTGCCGCTGGCAGCAATCTCGGGTGTGTACAGATCCGTCACACCGGTGCCGGACGGTCCGCGCACCAGGTCATAGGCGGGGTGCTTGTCGGACCACGCGGTTCGCAGTCCCTGTCCGTGAATCACTTCGAAGATCGTATTCACACGCAGGAAGCTGTGCGGGTAGACTGGCGTGCATCCCTTTGCCTTGTCGAGTGGGAGCTTTGTCGGGTCGATGCCGCCTCCGCCGTCGAGCGCCTCGGGATTGAAGTCGATCGACTCATCGTACACGACTTCGGTGCCCATCGTCGCGCACCCCGATCCCGGCGGGGAGAGCCGGCGATCATACGAATCGTCGTAGTACACGCCGGTCACTGCAGGTGAGCCTCCGGTGACCATCGCCAGGAGTCCCGGATAGGAATCGGAGGGTCGGGAAGACGTCACGTGCCGATACGTAATACCGCGCTGTCCGAGCTTGGCGAGTGCGGAAGTCGGATGCCCGGCAACGAAGTTTGCCAAGTCCACCTGGTGCATTCCATCGATACTGATAAGGAGGACGTGCTTTGCGCTTTGGCTTGCAGCCGATGTCGACACTGCGGGCGCCGTCGACGAGGGACGATCGGCGCAACCGTTCACTGCGGAGAACGCGGCGATGACGCCGGTGGTGGCCAGAAGGCCTCGGACTTTCATCAATACCTCGGGGAGGGATGTGAGCGACGAAGATCGCAAGCCATCGGAGGCTCGCGAATGCATCGTCACGCGCTCGTGTATCGCCTCACGCACGCCTTGGTCGCGAGTGTGTAACCGAAAAGCGCGACTGGAGTGGCGGAAGCTGTCGGCTCCCGAAATCCGCGGCGACTCACATCTCACTTGGCCGCGATGCGGTGCCGGTTCGAATCCGACCCCGGATATTCTGCACCTCCACTAACACTCCAATGATACAAACTTCCCTATGAATGCGTACTCTAAAAAGCCCGTAACTTCAACGCGGGTTGAAGTTTAGCTCGCGTTTGCTGTTATTGTCCGCAAGTCGAAGTGAATCGTTTCTCCGCTTCGATATCGGGAGGCAAGACGCCGTCCGTTCGGGTCAACACGGTGCTCTACGACGCCAACGCACCCCTCTCACACGCGTACTTCCCTACGAACGGCTGCGTCTCGATGGTGAACGCCATGGCCGACGGCGCCGTCGAAGTCGGAACCATTGGCTACGAAGGATGGGCCGGGCTTCCGCTTCTGCTCGGCGAGGATCAAATGCCGACCCGCGCGTTCGTGCCGCTCGCCGGCGACTCGTATCGCATGACTGCCGCGTCATTCGAGAAGTCCGTTGCATCGAATCCGAAGTTCGCGCGGCTGCTGAACCTTCGTACTGACGCACGAATTTCTCTCCTACATGCTCGGCGTCCACCGTCCCGCAGTCACGCTTGCCGTCGGCGCTCTTCAGCGCGCGGGGTTCGCCTGATCATCCGCTGAGCGTCAACGCGACGTCACGGGTGCACCTTCCCATCCAGCGCCGCGATGGTCACCGTGGATGGTATCCGCTCCTTTTGCAGTCGAGCCGCAACGGTCTCAGCACGGGAGAACACGCGAATCAGATTTTCGCCGGCCAGCTTTCGCATGTCCGCATCCGTCCACCCGCGCCTCGCGAGCTCGGCAAAGAGTACCGGAAACTTCGAGACGTCCCCCAGTCCGTCGATCGTATCGGTGATCCCGTCGAAGTCGCTGCCGATCCCCACGTGATCGATCCCCGCGACATCGCGCACATGCTCGATATGGTTCGCGACATCCGAGATGCTGGCCCTTTCCGCCGGATGTGACGCGCGCCACTCGGTCATGTGATGCGCCACCGCCAGACTGTCGTTCGGATAATGCATCTGCGCAGCCTTGAGCTCCTCGTCCCTCGCGCTCTCCTGGTCGTGCACCTTCGCCGAGACGAAGCTGGTGACGAAGGGGACCATGACGATTCCGCCGTTCTTCGGGAGCCGCGCGAGAATCGAATCGGGGACGTTGCGCCGGTGATCGACGAGCGCGCGAGCTGCGGAGTGCGAGAAGATCACGGGCGCTTCCGCGACATCCAGCGCGGCGCTCATCGTCGCCGGCGACACGTGCGCGAGGTCGACGAGCATGCCCAGACGATTCATCTCCCGCACGACTTCCTTGCCGAAGGGGGTGAGGCCCCCGTGCTTCGGCTCGTCGAGCGCGGCATCCGCCCAATCGAGGGTGACGTTGTGCGTGAGCGTCATGTAGCGGACGCCCAGGTCGTAGTACGCGCGCAGCGCGCCAAGCGAGTTCTCGATAGCGTGGCCCCCTTCCATGCCCAGGAAGGACGCGACTTTTCCCTGGGAGAAGTCGCGGCGAATATCGGCGGCGCGTGTCGCGAACGCGAGGCGCTCCGGATACTTCGCTATGAGGCGCCGCGCAATGTCGATCTGTTCGAGCTGAACGCGCGCGTATCCCGAGTCCTTGATCTCGCCCGGGATGTAGACGGACCAGAACTGCGCGCCGACCATTCCAGTCTTCATGCGTGCCAGGTCGGTGTGCCCGGGAGTGGAGTGGCGAAGATCGTAGGCGTCGACATCGCGCGGCATATTCGCATCCTCGCGAATGCGCCAGGCGAGATCGTTGTGGCCGTCGACGAGCGGCGTCGAGCGCAGAACGCGTCTGGCGCGCGCAAGATTCGAGTCCGGCGACTGCGCCTCCGTACCGGCGGGTACGAAGGCGGCGCAGAGAACGAAGAGCGCGAACGCGAGTCGAATCAACATGAGTTGGGTGGATGTTCGATTATGGGAAGAGTCGCCCGCAAATGTTGCACGGCGAGTGGAGAAGCGCGAGCGTGCCGACTGATTCTCGCGCGCGCACTTGCACGCGCCGCCCCCGGGGCACGCACTATCACGAGCCGCTTTCCTCGCGCGCACTTGCATGCGCTCCGAGCGCGCGCTAGGGTGGGGAATGACGCAACTGGAAACCGAGCGGCTGATATTGCGCCGCCTCGACATCGGAGATCTCGAGTGGCTCGTCGCGATGCGCGGCGATCCCGACGTGATGCGCTACATCGGCGGAGAAGGCGCGGTGTCGCGCGAGAAAACGGTGGAGCGCGTCGACCGGTATCTCCGCTGTTGGGCGGAGCATGGGCTCGGGATGTTCGGGATTCGCCTTCGAGGAGAAGATGACGCGGTTGGCTGGGCCGGGCTGCAGCCGCTCGAGCTGACGGGTGAGATCGAAGTGGGCTACGCGTTCGGAAGGTCCGCGTGGGGGCGCGGTCTCGCGACGGAGGCAGCGCGAGCCGCGGTCGAGTGGGGCTTCCGGGACCGAAGGCTCGAGCGAATCGTGGCGGTCGCGTCGCCGGAGAATGCGGCATCGCGGCGGGTGATGGACAAACTCGGCATGACCTACGAAGGGCTGCGCTTTCGATACGGAACGGACTGCGCGTACTACTCGATCACCGCCGGGGCGTTTGCGAGGAAGTCCCCGCGCGGGGCACCTGATTCGCGTGGAGCTCAGCGCTCCGACGAGTCTGCGCGCTGATAGCGGCGCACCGCATCGACAGCAGGACATTCTCGCCCGTGCTCGCAGTACCAGCCGTGCCGATCGTGGAAGACCATGTGTACTCGGGGCGCATCCTCCGGCAGATCCTCCACGCGAAACAGCTGCATGACGGTCGTGCTCTCACCGCACCGGTCTCGCGGATCGAGCTGCCGAATGCGCAGCAGCTCGGCCGGCTCGCCTCGCCGCGCCGGCTCGCGAACGGTGCCCCGGATCATCGCTGGAAAGTGGTTGAGGTGTGGCATCGTATCCCCATGGTGCGAAAGTGAAAGCGAGCGCACAAATGAAACCGAGAGGCGCACGGCGACGAAACGGCTTCGGTACATCTTCGGTAGCTGAATTCTATGCGAATTCGCATGCGCCAGCAATGGTCGCGCGCTGTGTTGGCCACCCCCTCTTCTATACGTTCCTTCGATGACCGATGTCGTTGCACTCGCCGAATCGTTGATCGCGCAGCCGTCGTTGACCGATGAGGAAGCGCCAGCAGTCGAGCTCGCCACAGCCTGGCTGCGGGATCGCGGGTGGAACGTCACTCTACAACCAGTCTCGGTCGGTCGCGCCAACATTTGGGCATCGCGCGGTCTCGGTTCCGTCACCCTTTCCACGCATCTGGATACGGTTCCACCGTTCATCGGCCCCGGACGGAGCGGGAATCATCTCACCGGGCGCGGCGCCTGCGACGCCAAGGGGATCGCCGCGGCGATGGTGGCGGCCGCGCAGACGCTCGTGGAGGAGGGAGAGGAGCGCGTCGATCTGCTCCTGGTGGTGGGGGAGGAAAGCGCTCCGACGGCGCACGTGCCGCCAATCGCCTTCCGGCGACGAGCCGCTATCTCATCAACGGCGAGCCTACCGAGGGACGCCTCGCCTCGGGCGCTGGGCATTCGGGGGGGGCCGAGCTCGTTTTTGCGCCGCCCATCCCGGCGCAGCACTTTCACGTGATCCCCGGGCTTCGAGACCGGGCCGGTGTCGTACACGAGTGACATCCCGCTGCTCGACCGATGGGGCACGCCGCTGCTCTTCGGCCCCGGCTCGATTCACGTAGCGCACACGCCGCATGAATTCGTGGACATCGACGAGCGGCGCGCCTCCGTGGGCAGCTACGTGCGTCTCGTGCGTACATTACTCGCCTCATGACAGCAATCGTCGCCCCTGCGCGCAAGATCTCCGTCGGCGTCCTCGGCGCCACTGGCGCCGTTGGACAGACGTTCATCCGCCTCCTCGACAATCATCCCTGGTTCGAGGTGGCGGCTGTCGCCGCATCCGAGCGCTCCGCCGGCAAGCGATACAGGGTGGCCGCGCACTGGCTGAACGGCGACCTCCCCGCTCGCGTTGGCGACCTCACCGTCACTGCGTGTGATCCCGCCCTCGTCGACGCACAGGTCGTCTTCTCTGCGCTCGACTCCGATGTGGCGGGGGAGATCGAAGCGGCGTTCGCGCGTGCCGGGCGACTGGTGCTCAGCAACGCCCGCAACTATCGGATGGATGCCGATGTGCCGCTCCTCATCCCCGAGGTGAATCCGGAGCATCTCGCGCTTCTCCCCATTCAGCGTGCGGCACGCGGCTGGTCCGGCGCGATCGTCACGAATTCCAATTGCTCGACGATGGTAATCGCGCTCGCGCTCGCGCCGCTCTACGAGGCATTTGGCATCGAGCAGCTCTTCGTCACCACGCTGCAAGCGCTTTCCGGAGCGGGCTATCCCGGCGTCCCCTCGCTCGACATCCTCGGCAACATCATCCCGTTCATTGGTGGCGGCGAAGAGGAGAAGATCGAGTCCGAGCCGCTCAAGATTCTCGGCGCCCTTCAGAATGGCGTCGTCACCCCTGCTCCCATGCGCGTGAGCGCGCAGGTGAACCGTGTGGCCGTCGAGCATGGACATACCGCGTGCATGTCGCTGAAGCTGTCGACGCGAGCAACTGCCGACGCTGCGATGAGCGTGCTTCGCTCGTGGAAGGGAGCGATCGCCGCCCTCGAATTGCCGAGCGCTCCCGCGAATCCGGTGATCGTCACGCTGGAGCGCGATCGTCCGCAGCCCCGTCGGGATGTGAATGCCGGGCATGGGATGTCGGTGGTCGTCGGGCGTGTGCGGGCTGACCCGATCCTCGATCTGCGCATGGTCGCGATGGGGCACAACACCGTCCGCGGTGCGGCGGGCGCGTCGGTGCTCAACGCGGAGCTCATGTTCGCACGCGGGCTCATCACGGCGTGACGACGCTTCCGCGTGTCACGATCGTTGGGCTCGGGTGCATCGGCGGCTCGATCGCGAAGGCGCTCGCCTCCCCGGGCGTGCCCGTGCGCGGGTGGAGCACCTCGCCGGAGGACAACGCGATGGCGCGAGCCGCCGGAATCGATGTCCCGGATCTTCCACTCCGCGAGGCGCTCACCGGCGCAGGACTCGTGATCCTCGCCATCCCCGTGCAAGCGATCGCAGACGTGGCTCTGACGGCGGCTCGACAGGTGCCGGCCGGCGCGACGATCGTGCACTGCGGCGGCGTGCAGTCACGCGCGTCGCTGCATCTCGACGAGTCGACGCACGCGCGCGTGATCGGCACGCACCCACTCTCCGGCTCGCACGAGTCCGGCTTCGCCGCCGCGCGCGCCGACCTGTTCGCTGGATGTACGGTGAGCATCGAGTCGCGCGCCGACGAAGAGGCTCGCGAGCGCATCTCCTGGCTCTGGAAGCAGGCTGGTGCCGTCGGTCTCGAGTATCGCTCGGCGAGCGAGCACGATGCCCTGATGGTATGGATCAGCCATCTCCCGCAGCTCGCGTCCACGGCGCTCGCGTCGACGTTCGCGGCAGAGCACATCGATCCGGGGAGTGTGGGTCCGGGCGCGCGAGATACGACTCGACTCGCGGCAAGCGCCTTCGAGCAATGGTCCTCGCTGCTGAGGGCACAGCCTGACGTGCTGGACGCAGCGCTGGAGAAGCTCGAGCGATCGGTTGCCGCATTGCGCGAGGCGCTCACGCACGAGGACCAGCGGCCGCTTGCGAAGCTGTGGGAAGCGGCGCGAGAGTGGCGCCGCAGCGTTGAGCGCGCGTCGTGACCGGGGCGCCGCTGGAGATCCGGGTGCCCGGAGACAAGTCGCTCTCGCACCGCGCGCTCATCTTCGCCGCGCTCGCGACCGGGCGCTCACGCGTGCGCGATATCCTGCAGTCCGCCGACGTCCATAGCACCGCTGGTGTCCTTCGGGCACTCGGCGTCACCGTGCCGGTCCTTGGCGACCATCTCATCATCGACGCTCGCGGTGCGCGCGGGCTGCTCGGGCCGAGGATGGATCTCGATTGCGGCAACAGCGGCACGACCACGCGGCTGATGGCCGGGGTGGTGGCCGGGTGCGACTTTCGCGCGCGCTTCGTCGGCGATGCGAGCCTGAGCAAACGGCCGATGAACCGTGTCGCGCGTCCGCTCACCGCCATGGGCGCGCGCGTCCACCCCGAGTCCGGGGACGGGCTCCCGATGGTGATTCGCGGGGGAGCGCTGAAACCCATCGCGTGGACGTCCGAGACGGCGAGCGCGCAGATCAAGAGCGCGATCCTCCTCGCCGGCCTGGTGGGTGAAGTGGATGTCGAGGTGACCGAGCCGTCGCGCTCCCGGGATCACACCGAGCGGATGCTGCGCGCGTTGGGTGCTCGCGTCGAGATCGAGGGGACGCGCGTGCGAGTGGCGGCGATGAGCGAAGCGCTGGCGCCGCTCGACATTCGTGTTCCGGCGGACCCATCGTCGGCGGCCTTTCTCATTGCGCTCGCAATGCTCCTTCGCGGCGGGACATCGATCCTGGTGCCGAACGTCTGCCTCAATCCCACGCGCATCGGCTTCTTCGATGTGCTGCGCTCCATGGGCGGCGCGGTGCACGTCGACCCTGGCCCGGAGCAGGGCGGCGAGCCGACGGGCGCAATCCGCGGATCGCATTCGGAGCTGACCGCAATCACGGTCGGGGAGGCGCAGGTGCCGTCGATGATAGACGAGCTCCCGTTGCTCGCGTGCGTGGGCACGCGGGCGCGCGGGACGACAACGATCGCTGGGGCCGAGGAGCTGCGCGTGAAGGAAAGCGATCGCATCGCCACCGTCGTCGCGAATCTCCGCGCGATCGGCGCCGTGGCGGAGGAGCGTCCCGACGGCCTCACGGTGGAGGGATCGGAGAAGCCGCTGCGCGGACGCGTGATCACGCACGGCGATCATCGAATCGCGATGGCCTTTGGTGTACTCGGTGCGCTGCCGGGCAACGCGATCGAGATCGATGATCCCGAGTGCGTCGCCGTATCGTATCCGGGATTCTGGAACGACCTCGCTCGCGCGACGGCGAGGAGCTGAATGAGCGCGCCCACGCCGCCCTCTTCGCCGCGCATCCGGAGCGCCCGCGGCTCCCTCGTCGTCGCGATCGACGGCCCGGCGGCATCGGGAAAGTCATCCACGGCGCAGTGGGTGGCGCAGCGACTCGGCTTTCGCCACGTCGACTCCGGCGCGCTCTATCGTGCCGCCACCGCGGTTGCGATTGCTCGCGGGGGTGAGGAATTCGATGAGGCGACGGTACTCGCCGGTCTCGATGAGATCTCGCTTCGCCCGGCGGAGCATTCCTTCACGCCAATCTGGAAGCGAGGGGAGATGGAGGAGCTCATCCGTGCACCCGAGGTCACGCGACACGTGTCACGCGTCGCGCAAATGAATGGGGTTCGACAGTGGGTGAATACGCACGTACGGATGGCGGCCGAGGGGAGGGATGTCGTCGTCGATGGCCGCGACATCGGGACAGTCGTGTTCCCGGACGCGGAGCTCAAGGTCTTTCTCATTGCCGACCCGTGGGAGCGGGCGCGGCGGCGTCTGACCCAGCGGCATGGCCGCGGGCCCACCGATGCGGAGATCGCCGAGGAGACGGAGCGCCTCGTGCAGCGAGATGCGCGGGACGCCACACAAACCGTGCAGGCGAGGGATGCGATCCTGATCGACACCACCTATCTGACGCAGGCGGAGCAGGTCGAGCGGATCGTCTCACTGGCCGGCGTCTTCCGCGACGGTGGCCCGGCGGGAGGGGAAGCGCGGCGCAGTTGAGACGTTACGGACGGTCAGTTGCCATAAACGCCCGTCGCCTTTAGCTTTACCGCTTCGAATACAAAGATTCGAGCCCGGCCACGTTCGCGCATCGCGTTAGCGTTGTGCGCATTCGTCGTCGGCATTTTTCATCCTACCTTTTTGACTCGTCGCGGCGAGCCTAAAGACTCCGCGGTTTAGGAGAATCGCAATCGTATGCCTGACCTAGAAGAAGAGACCACCCCAACAGCGACGCTCTCGCAGCGCGACCAGCAGAAGGGACAGCTGCGTCTTCTCGCCCACGGTGACAACCGGTGGGACGAAGACGAGTATACGCCCGAGCAGGAAGCGGAGATGATCGAGCTGTACGCGGGCACGCTCGCGTCGATCGATGAAGGCGAGATCGTCAAGTCGAAGGTCCTGGAAATCCGGGACAACATGGTCATCCTCGACATCGGCTTCAAGTCGGAGGGTGCCGTTCCGCTCGAAGAGTTCAAGGATCATCCCGACCTCAAGCCAGGTGACGAGGTCGAGGTGCTGCTCGAGCATCTCGAAGACGCAGAAGGCTCGGTCGTTCTTTCGAAGAAGAAAGCCGACTTCATGCGCGTGTGGGAACGCATCCGGCAGGCCTACGAAACCGACGAGCCGGTGGAAGGCACGCTCGTCAAGAAGATCAAGGGTGGCGTGGTGGTCGACCTCATGGGCGTCGACGCCTTCCTTCCGGGTTCGCAGATCGCGCTCCGTCGCGTTCCGAACATCGACGAGCTGCTCGGTCAGAAGTACGAGTTCAAGATCATCAAGCTCAACAAGCGCCGGCGAAATATCGTCGTCTCGCGCCGCGTGATCCTCGAGGTCGAGCGGGCGGGGAAGCGCGAGAAGCTGATGAAGGAGCTCCAGAAGGATCAGGTGCGGAAGGGAGTGGTCAAGAACATCACGGACTTCGGCGCATTCATCGATCTCGGCGGCGTGGATGGACTCCTTCACATCACCGACATGTCATGGGGGCGCATTTCGCATCCGTCAGAGCTGGTGCACATCGGCCAGGAGCTCGAGGTCAAGATTCTCGACATCGATTGGGAGCGCGAGCGCATTTCGCTCGGCCTCAAGCAGCTCCAGAGCTATCCGTGGAAGGACGTGGCCGAGAAGTATCCGGTCGGCACGCGCGTCCAGGGGAAGGTGGTGTCGATCACCAACTACGGCGCGTTCATCGAGCTCGAGCCGGGGATCGAAGGACTCGTGCACATCAGCGAGATGAGTTGGACGCGCAACGTTCGCCACCCGTCGAAGCTCGTGTCGATCGGCGAAGTGATCGAGGCGGTGGTGCTCAAGGTCGATCCGAACGAGGAGAAGATCTCGCTCGGCATGAAGCAGACGGAGCAGGATCCGTGGGTGGTGCTGCCGTACAAGTATCCCGTCGGCACGCGCATCAACGGCAAGGTTCGCAACCTCACGAGCTTCGGTGCATTCGTCGAGATCGAGCCGGGGATCGATGGGCTGATCCATATTTCCGACATGAGCTGGACCAAGCGTGTGCAGCATCCGTCGGAAGTGGTGAAGAAGGGTGACGCGGTGGACGTCGTGATCCTGAACATCGACGCCGAGAACAAACGGATCTCGCTTGGACTCAAGCAGGCGATCGAAGATCCGTGGCTGAGCATCGGTGAGAGCTATCCTGTGAATACGGATGTCAGCGGCCACGTCGTGCGCCTGATGGACAAAGGCGTGGTCGTCGACATCGGCAACGATATCGAAGGCTTCGTTCCGATCTCGCAGCTCAACCTGGGCAAGCCGGTGGTGAATCCCGCGGACGACGTGTACGAGGGGATGAAGTTCGACATGCGCGTGCTCGAGGTCGATCCGATTCATCGTCGAATCGTGCTGACGGTGACGAATGTGCCGGAAGACCAGCCGCCGCGTCCGGAAACGCCGAGCAAGGTGATTCCGATGGACGAGGAGAACGCGCCCGCTCCGATCAACATGGACGAGGTGGACGCGATCGAGTAGGCCTTCGATTCGAGAAAAGAGAACGCCCCGCCGGAGTGATCTGGCGGGGCGTTTTCCATCGATCGTGGGCGCCGTTCAGCTATGGATTTGTCTGCCGCCTATGTGCTTCCAATGACTGTCGAACACTTCCGCGGTCTCGAAGCCGGCCTGCAGCACTCTCGTGTCCTCCACGCCGTAGGACGATCCAAGAGTCACGACATAGAGCGTGTAGCTCGAGCGCTTCTGCAGCTGCCTCGAGTCGAAGGCTGCTGCCGCTCTCGTGCAGATCGCTTTGTCCGTCACGAGCACGACCTGCGATGGAGTGACGGTCGAGAGTCCCATCGTGGTTTTCTCGATGGTTCCGCCCATATCGGTCTTCGCGACAAACGCCTTGAAGTTCGCTATGAGCCGATCGCTTCTCGCGTCACTGGGCCCACAGCTCCCGGTGATCGCTCGCGCTACGGTCGTGCGCGCCGTTACGGTTGCGGCGTTCATCATCAGGAGGGCCGTCGCGAGCAGCATGGTCTCGAGTCGTCGTGACATTTTCGGCGCCGCCGAGCACACGGCGGTGATCCTTGCATTTTTCATTGCTCCCTCATGTGTCCCTGGTATGTAGTTCGAGTCGCCGTGTGCCGGAGTATATCGGGGATCGCACGGCCGGAGCAGTGATGGAAGCGCTCTACCATCCGAGATCGATCGGCATGGAGACGAAAATGTTCTACGGTGTGCAGATTACCGAAGCGGACGTCGTCATGTCGGACGGTGGGCGGCTCGAAGGCGTTGGCGTGACGCCCGACGAGCTCCTGCTGCCGACGGCCGCCGACCTCGCCGCGCACCGGGATCCGGTACTGGCGCGCGCAATCACGCTTGCGGGCGTGCCGATCACGGCCGAGAAGGCGGGCTTGATGTACCCGGACAAGACCGACCAGTAGCACGCGCGCCGCTGGCTACGTCTCCCGCCCGGCGCTACTTTCCCCCCTCATGACGATGCGAGAGAAACTCGAGCTCCTCGAGCGCCAACGGGCATCGTCCGAAGTGGGCGGCGGCGCCGCGCGTCTCGCCGCACAGCATGCCAAGGGAAAGCTCTCGGCGCGCGAGCGCCTCGATCTCCTTCTCGACGATGGTTCGTTCGTCGAGCTCGACCGCTTCGTCACCTCGCGGTCCGCTGCCAGCGATAGCGGCGAAGCGAGCGCCTTCGGTGACGGCGTGGTCACCGGTTATGGGCGCATCGACGGCCGGCTGGCCTACATCTTCTCGCAGGACTTCACCGTCTTCGGTGGCTCGCTCTCCGAGGCGCACGCCGAGAAGATCTGCAAGGTCATGGATCTCGCCGTGCGGAACGGCGCGCCGATGATCGGCCTCAACGACTCGGGCGGCGCGCGAATTCAGGAAGGGGTCGTCTCGCTCGGCGGGTACGCGGACATCTTCTTGCGAAACACGCTCGCGTCGGGCGTCGTGCCACAGATCTCGGCGATCCTCGGTCCCTGCGCCGGCGGTGCGGTGTACTCGCCGGCGATCACCGACTTCGTGTATATGGTACGCGGAACCTCGTACATGTTCGTCACGGGGCCCAACGTCGTGAAGACGGTGACGCACGAGGACGTGACCATGGAGGAGCTCGGCGGCGCGGACACGCACGCGTCGGTGTCCGGCGTCGCGCACTTCGCCTGCGATTCGGAGATCGCGTGTCTGCAACAGATCCGCGATCTCTTCCGCTTCATCCCCTCGAACAATCTCGGAGAGCCGCCACGCGGCAGCGGAACCGATCCGCGCGACCGCCGCGACGAGGCGCTCCTCGACATCGTCCCCGACAATCCGAACAAGCCGTACGACATGCACGATGTGCTCCGGCGCATCGTCGATGACGGCGAGTTCCTCGAGGTGCACTGCGACTACG
>JBBSEY010000015.1:0-28667 GCA_038239265.1 Gemmatimonadales bacterium
AACATTTTTGCCATCAACACGCAGCAAAACACGGAGCGCTACACTGGTGCCGCGACGGCCACGTGGCGGCCGTTGAGCTGGCTCAATGTCGTCGGCGTGACCGGCTTGGATTTTTCGAATCGCATCGATCAGGAGCTTATCCCCACCTATCTCGACAACGGGATCACGAGCCGATTCGCCGACGACTCACTGGGCAATCGCACGTCGAATCCGTTCCAAACCTTCATCTACACCCTGAATACGAGCGCGACCGCGAGCTATGGGCTTCGCCCGGGTCTCTCCGGCTCGACGACGATCGGCACGCAGTACACGCAGAACTACTCGCACGGCACCTACGCATTCGGGAAAGTTCTCGCGCCCGGCACCGGATCGCTCAACGGTGCCACCCAGGCGTTCGCCGTGAGCGAGGCTACAAACAAGGACATCATCCTCGGCGCGTACGGACAGGAGCAGCTCAACTGGCGCGATCGCGTGTACCTGAGCGGCACCGTTCGCGTCGACAAGAACAACGCCTTCGGCAGAAACTTTAAAAGCATCGTGTATCCGGGTGGAGGCGTCTCGTGGGTGATCGGCAACGAGGATTTTTTCCCCAAGCAGAAGTTCGTCTCCCAGGCGCGGCTGCGTGCGGCATACGGACAATCGGGACAGCAGCCGGGATTTCGCGACGCCGTCGCATTCTATGCACCGGTCGCGATCCACGTGGGCGGCGAGGATGTAGCGTCGTTCACCGCGGGTAACCTCGGCGACCCGAATCTCAAGCCGGAGCGCACGGGCGAGACGGAGCTCGGATTCGAAGCGAATCTCTGGAAGGACATCTTCGCGCTCGATTTCACTTGGTACGACAAGAAGACCACCGATGCACTGATCAAGCGTCAGCTGCCGCCGTCAAACGGCCTGCAACAGCTCTTCTTTCAGAACATCGGCAGCGTGCAGAACAAGGGTGTCGAATTGTCACTCACCGGTACCCCCGTCAAGGGAAACACCGTCGCGTGGGACTTCACACTCGCCGGCGCGCGGAATAGCAACAAGGTGATCAAGCTCGGCGTCCCTCCGATCATCTTCGGTGACCAACGCCATCAGAACGGCTACCCCCTGGGCGGCTACTGGGCGCGACCGTACACGTTCAAGGACGTCAACGGCGATGGCGCGATCACGACCGAGAACTGTCCGGGCACCGGCTGTGAGCTCACGCTGGGCGACACGGCCGTGTACCTCGGCTCACCCTTCCCGACGTGGGACATCACACTGGGCTCCGGCCTGACCTTGTTCAAATACATTCGGGTCGCAGCACTTTTGAACCGTCGCACGGGCAACAAACTCCTCAACTTCACCGAGGATTTCCGCTGCTCGGCGCTGCTCATCTGTCGGGCGCTCAATCAGAGTATCGACCCGACCGTGAAGAAAACGTCGTCACTGGCGGACCAGGCTGCCGGCATTGCGGCGATGCAGGGAACCGACGCCGGCTACGTGGAGGACGGGAGCTTCTGGAAGATTCGAGAAGTATCGCTGTCGTTCTCTGCTCCGGATCACCTGGCACATCGCTTTGGAGTCTCGGGGCTGAGCCTCACTCTCGCTGGACGTAACCTCGGCACGTGGACCAACTACAAGGGCCTCGATCCGGAGATCAACGAGAATGGTGGGCTCAACTTCACGACCGACGAATTCCTCAGCCAGCCACCCGTTCGCACGTACAGCGTGCGGATGGACATCCGTTGGTAGACGGCGACCATAACGAGAGCGAGATGCCAAACATGCATATGAATCGCGACGCGCTTGACGGTCGCAGGATCTGGCTGGTGATTGCCGCGGGTGCATTGCTCATCTCCGCGTGCAGCACCGATAGCCTTCTGCAGGCGACCGATCCCGACAACACGCCCCCCGGGGCGCTCAAGGGAGCATCATCACTGCCGGGCTATCGGGCGAGCGCCATCGGCGACTTCGGTCGCGCGTTCGATGGAAACGCACTGAACCCGGATGGGAACGAATACGAGGGGCTCGTCAACATGACGGGACTACTCACCGACGAGCTCCAGAATACCGAGACCTTTCCCACACGCACCGAAGTCGATCGCCGGCACACCCAGGTCGACAACTCCACGATGCGCGACATCTTCTTCAACGCGCATCTGTCGCGCGTGGCCGCTGCGCGGGCGTCGGGCGCCTTCGCGGCGTACGGACCGGCCGATCCGGCGCGATCGGAAGTCGTGAGCCTCCAGGCTTATTCGATCCTCCTCCTTGCCGAGGATTATTGCTCGGGCGTGCCGCTCTCGAACGTCGACACGGCGACGGCCGTCGTTGAGTTTGGGCAACCCATGACGACGACGGCGCTGCTTTCGGTGGCGGCGGACACGTTCACCTCCGCGCTGACGCTCGCGGTCGATATGGATCGCCACAACCTGGCCGAAGTGGGCAAGGCGCGCACGCTGCAATTCGAGGGACGCTCGCATCTCGCCGAGGCGGCAACGCTCGTTGCGGATGTTCCGACGGGATGGACCTACAAGATCACCCACTCGAAGAATTCGCAGCACGAGTGGAACGGTGTCTACGAGTTCATGTGGCTCGAAGGGCGGTGGGTCCAGGCAGACAGCGAGGGAATCAACGGCCTGCCGTACCGCGAGGATCCGCGCAATCCGTACAGCGAGAATGGCGCGACCTTTGTCGGGCTCCCCTTTTTCGGAACGCTGAGATATTCCTCGCCCGACTCGTCGACGGTTCTCGCCAGCGGCATCGAAGCGCGACTGATCGAGGCCGAGGCGGCGTTACAGACGCACGACAACGTTCTCTTTCTGAAGAGGCTGAACGATCTGCGCGACTCGAGCGGGCTCGCCCTTCCGCCGCTCGCCGATCCCGGAACCGTGACGGGTAGAGAGAATTTGCTGTTCAGCGAGCGTGGGCAATGGCTTTATCTCACCGCGCACCGCCTGCCCGATCTTCGCAGACTCTCGCGGTCGACGGCGAACGATGGATACGGGCGCGATCCCGAATCGGTGTTTCCGACGGGTGCGTGGTTTCGCGGAGGAGTCTATGGTCCCGACACGAACTTCCCGATTCCGATCGAAGAGCTGAACAACCCGCAAGTTCCGGGGCCGGCTCCAAATACGTGCATCGACCGAAATCCGTAACAGGCTCGGTGAAGCCTGTCTATTCACACGAGGGAGGCGGACTGTCCGCCTCCCTCGTTTGCATCGAGCCCGCGCATCACGCGCCCGGCCGGCTCCTGCTGTGGATGAGAATCACGCCGGCGCTGGAGTTCGTCCCGAAGTACGCCGTTGCCTCGACGGATCCCATCTCCTCGATTGTGTCGATGTCCGCGGCCGCCAGCTGGCGAAGGGCACGAAGGTCCGATAGTGGAACGCCGTCAATGAAAACCACGGGATCGTCGCGGAGAAAGACACTCCCATGCCCTCGTCGCGGGTGCAGGCGCTGAGGCTCGCCGTCGTACGATTCGGTGGCGCGTGCCGTGGTGCTCAACCGTTTGAGCACCTCCCACGCGTCACTTGCGCTCGACTGCTTGATCGCCTGGGCGGTGATCACGTGCGCATGATACGCCTGATCGCTCGGCGAAGCCGTTGTGCTTCCGCCGGTTTGGCAGCCCACCGCAATGAAAAAGGGAACGAACACCCTCACGCCTCGCCGCGATGACACTGCCATTGCACCCTCCGTGTGCGGCGCGCCGACGCCGATTCCAGAATCTGATTTCCGCGCTGCCAAACGTCAACGCGCAAGTGGCGATTCGCGCCCGGCTGCCATTACGCGCATCGCCCTCCGCGTCTATCTTTCCTCTACGAATTCCAAATAGAGGATCGCAACGCGGATGCTGAACAAGATCACGGTAGTCGGAGCGGGGAACGTCGGCGCCACCACCGCGCAACGACTCGCGGAGAAGGAGCTGGCACGCACCGTCGTGTTGGTCGATGTCATCGACGGCGTGCCGCAGGGGAAGGGCCTCGACATCTGGGAGTCGGCCCCGATCGAAGGATTCGATACGCGACTCGTCGGCACGAACGACTATGCCGCCTCGGAAGGCTCCGACATCGTCGTGATCACCGCGGGGATCGCCCGCAAGCCCGGGATGTCCCGCGACGACCTGCTCAACACGAATGCGGGAATCGTCAAGCAGGTCTCCGAACACGTGAAGACGAGCTCGCCCAACGCCATCGTCATCGTCGTCTCGAATCCGCTCGACGTCATGTCGTGGGTGGCGATGAAGACCACGGGCTTTCCTCGCGAGCGCGTGATCGGCATGGCGGGCGTGCTCGACACGGCACGCTACCGGTCGTTCATCGCCGAGGCGCTCAACGTATCCGTGCGTGACATCCAGGCGATGGTGCTGGGCGGTCACGGCGATACGATGGTGCCACTCCTGTCGTACACGAGCGTGAGCGGCATTCCCGTATCGCAGCTGCTCGATGAGGCAACGCTCGACGCGATCATCGAGCGTACGCGTACGGGCGGCGCGGAGATCGTGAAGTTTTTGAAGACCGGCTCGGCGTACTATGCGCCTTCGGCGGCGACGGTGCAGATGTGCGAGGCGATCGCCTTCGACCAGAAGCGCATCCTGCCGTGCGCCGCGTGGCTCACCGGGGAGTATGGACACTCCGGGATCTTCCTCGGCGTGCCGTGCAAGCTCGGGCGCGCGGGGCTCGAGCAGATTCTCGAAGTGACGCTCACCGACGACGAGCGCGCTGCGCTCGCGAAGAGCGCCGACGCCGTGCGCGAGCCGATGTCCGCGGTCGCACTGTGAGCGCATGGTGACACGAAGGAAGAGCTTCTGGGCGAGTACTGTTGGGAAGAAGATCGTGATGGCCGTGTCGGGATTGATCATGGTCGGCTTCGTGATCCTGCACATGGCCGGCAACCTCCAGCTGTTCGAAGGCTCGGCCAAGCTCAACACCTACTCGGCGTTTCTCCATGGTCCCGCGAACGAGCTGCTGTGGATCGTACGCGTCGTGCTCCTCGTGGCGGTCGTCGCGCACATCGTTTCGGCTTATCAGCTCACGGTGCTCGATCGCGCGGCGCGTCCGGTGCCATACGCGAAGCGGGAGCTGCAGGCGGCGACGATCGGGTCGCGCACGATGCGGATTGGCGGCGTCCTGCTGGCGCTCTTCATCGTGCTCCACATCCTGCATTTCACGACGCTCACGCTGCAGCCCGCCCCCCTCGTGGAGGGCGACGTGTACGCGAACGTCGTCGCCAGCTTCCAGCTCTGGTGGGTGATGGCGCTGTACGTCGTTGCGATGATCTTTCTCGGCCTGCACCTCTATCACGGCGCGTGGAGCTCCGTGCGCACGCTCGGCTTCGAGCGTGGGCGCCTCGACCCGTTCAAGCGCCCCGTGGCGATCGCGCTCGCGCTCATCGTGTGGGCCGGCTTCACACTCGTGCCGGTCGCCGTGTTCTTCCACCTGGTGCCGTGACGATGGAGCTGCGCGCGCGCGTTCCCGAGGGGCCGATCGACCAGAAGTGGGATTCGCATCGCTTCGACATGAAGCTGGTGAATCCCGCCAACAAGCGGAAATACACGGTGATCGTGGTCGGCAGCGGTCTCGCCGGCGGCGCGGGAGCGGCGACGCTCGCGGAGCTCGGCTACAACGTGAAGTGCTTCTGCTTCCAGGATTCGCCGCGCCGAGCGCACAGTATCGCGGCGCAGGGCGGCATCAATGCGGCGAAGAATTACCAGAACGACGGCGACTCGGTCCAGCGCCTCTTCTACGACACGGTAAAGGGGGGCGACTTCCGCTCGCGCGAAGCGAACGTCTACCGGCTCGCACAGATCAGCGTGAACATCATCGATCAGTGCGTCGCGCAGGGGGTGCCGTTCGCGCGCGAGTACGGGGGGTTGCTCGCGAACCGCTCGTTCGGCGGCGCGCAGGTCTCGCGCACCTTCTACGCGCGCGGGCAGACGGGGCAGCAGCTTCTGCTCGGTGCGTATCAGGCGCTCGAGCGGCAGATCGGGAAGGGGATGGTCACGATGTACCCGCGCACCGAGATGCTCGATGTCGTCGTGATCGATGGTGTCGCGCGCGGCATCGTGACGCGCAACCTCATCACCGGCGCGATCGAATCGCACGCGGCGGATGCGGTGGTGCTTGGCACGGGCGGCTACGGCAACGTCTTCTATCTGTCGACCAACGCGAAGGGGTCCAACGCGACGGCGATCTGGCGCGCGTACAAGCGCGGCGCGGCGTTCGCGAATCCGTGCTTCACGCAGATCCATCCCACGTGCATCCCGAAGAGCGGCGAGTACCAGTCGAAGCTCACGCTCATGTCCGAGTCGCTGCGCAACGATGGACGCGTGTGGGTGCCGCTCGCGAAGGGGGACAAGCGGAAGCCCGATACGATTCCGGAGGCCGAGCGCGACTACTTTCTCGAGCGGATGTACCCGAGCTACGGCAATCTCGCGCCGCGCGACATCGCGTCGCGCGCGGCGAAGCGCGTGTGCGACGAAGGGCGCGGCGTCGGTCCCACGGGACTCGGAGTCTATCTCGACTTCGCATCGGCGATCGCGCGCGTGGGCGAAGACGCCATTCGCGAGCGCTACGGCAATCTGTTCGAGATGTATCAGCGCATCACGGACGAGAATCCGTACAAGGTTCCGATGCGTATTTACCCCGCCGTGCACTACACGATGGGCGGGCTCTGGGTTGACTACAATCTCATGAGCACGATCCCCGGGCTGCACGTCATCGGCGAGGCGAACTTCTCCGACCACGGCGCGAATCGCCTCGGGGCGAGCGCGCTGATGCAGGGACTCGCCGACGGCTACTTCATCATTTCGAACACGATCGCGGAATATCTCGCGTCGAAGAAGCTCGCGCCGGTGGATACGACCCACACGGCGTTCAGGGAGGCGGAAGTGCGCGTGGCGGAAATGACGAAGAAGCTGCTGGCAACGAAGGGATCGCGCACGGTCGATTCCTTCCATCGGGAGCTCGGCAACATCATGTGGGAGTACTGCGGCATGGCGCGCAACGAGGCCGGGCTCAGGACCGCGCTGGAAAGGATTCCGGCGCTGCGGGCAGAGTTCTGGCGCAATGTCAACGTGCCGGGAAGCGCCGACACGCTGAATCAGGCGCTCGAAAAGGCCGGCCGCGTCGCGGACTTCTTCGAGCTCGCCGAGCTGATGTGCCTCGACGCGCTCGAGCGGAAGGAATCGTGCGGCGGGCACTTCCGCGAGGAATACCAGACCGCCGACGGCGAAGCGCTGCGCGACGATGAGCACTACGCGTACGTGTCGGCGTGGGAGTACGCGGGCGACACGGCGGCGCCGGTGCTGAACAAGGAGCCGCTCGACTTCGAGTACGTGCACCTCGCACAGCGGAGCTACAAATGAACGTCACGCTGCGCATCTGGCGGCAGGCGGGTCCCGCTTCGCCAGGGCAGATGGTGGAGTACAAGGCAACGGAAATCAGCCCCGAGGCGTCGTTCCTCGAGATGATGGACGTCGTCAACGACGGGCTCACGCTCAAGGGCGAGGAGCCGATCGCTTTCGATCACGACTGCCGCGAGGGGATCTGTGGCAGCTGCAGCATGATGATCGACGGCCAGGCGCACGGTCCGAATCACGGGACTGCGACGTGCCAGCTGCACATGCGCAGCTTCCGCGACGGGGCGACGATCTTCGTCGAGCCGTGGCGTGTGCGCGCGTTTCCAGTGGTGAAGGATCTCTGCGTCGACCGCAGCGCCTTCGACCGGATCATTGCCGCGGGGGGCTTCATCACCGCGGCGACGGGCGGTGCGCAGGACGCGAACAACGTGCTCGTTCCGAAAGGCGCATCCGACCTCGCGATGGATTCGGCCGCGTGCATTGGTTGCGGCGCGTGCGCGGCGGCATGCCCTAACGGCTCCGCGTCGCTCTTCACCGCCGCAAAGATCACGCACCTGGCGCAGCTGCCGCAGGGGCAGCCGGAGCGCTACCGGCGCGTCGTCGAGATGATCGCGCAGCACGACGCGGAGGGCTTCGGGGGATGCACGCTGCACGGCGAGTGTCAGATCGCCTGCCCGAAGGAGATCAGCATCGACACGATCTCGCGAATGAACCGCGACTACATGGTCGCCGCGGCGACGGCACGCGAAGAGAAAGTCGGCGGCGGTCACGGCTAGCGAGAAGGATGCGTATCGACAAAAACGGGTGCGGCGAATCGATCGCCGCACCCGTTCTTTATTCTGAATTCAAGGGAGTTCTAGAAGGCCCGGCTCAGATAGTCGCTTGCACGCAACGGCTTCTTGCGCAGAAAGTTGAGCGTCGGGTTGCGGATCGGCGCATCGGGTCCGACGATACGCGCCGGCGACCCCTCGGCGACGGTCAGCGTGAAGCTGCCGAGTCCAGCGAAGTTGGAACCGACCGCAATCGTATACAGCCCCGGCCAGTCCTTGAGCTGTCCGGAGGCGGTGATCGTTACGGACTGCGGATCTCACTTCGTCTGTGCGCCTACTCCGCCCCCGCACCCCTCGTACTCATAGCTGCAGTCCACGCCCCATGCGGGTCCAAAGACCTGGAATCCGGCGCCGAAGTCGCTGGAGTGTACGCTGATGGTCTTCGTCTCGTTCGGTGCGATGTAGACCGAAAACAGTTTCACGTGCGCGCTGTCTCCGACGAAATCCGGCTGCGCGAGCACGCAATCCGTGGACGAGAGGGTCTGCGCCGAGGCGGTGAGGGTTGTGGTGATCTCCGGAATGGGCGAGTCGCACGACTTTGCCGTGAGCTTGTAGCTCGCCGTGTCGTTCTTGTCGTACCCGCTGGCCCGGATGTAGAACGTTCCCGACACGGGCGCGATGAAGTACATGCGCGACCACCCGTGCGGCCCTTCGTCATCGCTGATCGCGAGCAGCTGTTCGTCGCCGGTCGCCGGATTGACGGTCGCGAGCTCCAGTAGCGCATCCCAGTTCGTGACACCGGCCGCTCGCTCCAGCAGGAACATGTAGCCCTTTCCTTTTTCCGCCTTGAACGAGTATGCGTCGTACGGCGTGCTGTCTTCGGAATAGGCGAAGTCGTACCGCAGGCAGGAGGCGCTGTTGAGCGCACCAGACTTCACATCACCTGTGCTGATCGAGCCCTTCAAACACGCCGCAGGATCCGGGTTTGCATTGGGCACGCTGGTAGGATCGCTGCCACATCCGAGTGTGGCGACGCCAAGGGCCATCAGGACGAGCTGCTTCTTCATACTACTGCCTCGCGAATCGGGGAGGCTGCCGCGTTGCTGCCGACAGCTTGGCGTGCGCTGATGCACGCTACTGGGCAGACGCCTGCTCCCCGCCGCGGTCATATTATTTGTCGCTCATGATTCTCTTCGCCCGGTGACGCGCGGCGCAGCTCCGCTACAATCTCGGCAGCGTCACTCCACGCTGGCCCTGGTATTTCCCCTTCCGATCGGCGTACGAAGTTTCCGGTGCCTCATCGCCCTCGAAGAAGAGCGCCTGAGCGATCCCCTCATTCGCGTAGATCTTGGCCGGCAGCGGCGTCGTGTTGGAGATCTCGAGGGTGACGAAGCCCTCCCACTCGGGCTCGAAGGGCGTCACGTTCGTGATGATGCCGCAGCGCGCGTAGGTCGACTTCCCCACGGTGATCGTGATGACGTTGCGCGGAATGCGGAAGTACTCGACGGAGCGGCCGAGGGCGAAGCTGTTCGGCGGCACGATGCAGACGTCGCCTTCCCATTCGACGAACGACTTCGGATCGAAGTGCTTCGGGTCCACCATCGAGTTCAGAACGTTGGTGAAGATCTTGAATTCCGTCGCGACGCGCATGTCGTAGCCGTACGAGCTGACGCCGTAGGAGATGACGCCCTCGCGAACCTGACGGTCCGCGAATGGCTCGATCATACCGTGCTCGAGCGCCATCGTGCGAATCCAGCGATCGGACTTGATGGACATGTCTCGTGGGTGGTGGGAAGAGCAGTGCGGGGGTCGGAGGGGAATGTATCGCTCCCCATTGAGCATGGCAAAGCGCATTGCACAGGCGATGACCCCGGGATAGTTTTCCGGGAGGGATAGTGAAAAATTTCACGAATTGGGAGACGATGGGTCGCGAGTATTTTCCGATTCTCATGTTGGTGGGGTTCGTCGCCGCGAACGCGGTCATGATACTCGCGCTGTCTCATCTCACGATTCGTCCGCGTCCCACTCCGGTCAAACAGACCGCGTATGAGTCCGGCATCCCGCCGCTCGGTGATGCTCGCGAGCGTTTCTCCGTCAAGTTCTACATGGTCGCGATGCTGTTCATCGTCTTCGACATCGAGACGGTGTTCATGATCCCCTGGGCGACCTACTATCGACAGCTCTCGTGCGACGTCGCACTGGTGAATGGAGCATGCGCGCCCGCGCATCTCTCGTTCTTCGGGCTCGCCGAAATGCTGGTGTTCATCGCGATCCTTCTCGTCGGCTACATCTACGTCTGGAAGAAGGGAGCGCTGCAATGGGATTGAGTCAGACGAGTTCAACCGCCGCGTCGTTCGGCCCGCCCGGACAGGAGAGCTGGGTCACGACGAAGCTCGACTTCCTCGTAAACTGGAGCCGCTCGAAGTCGCTGTGGCCGATGCCGTTCGGTACCGCGTGCTGTGCGATCGAATTCATGGCGACTGCCGCGACGCGCTTCGACCTCGCGCGCTTCGGCATGGAGCGCATGAGCTTCTCGCCGCGTCAGGCCGACGTGTTGATCTGCGCGGGTCGGGTGCCGTTCAAGCTGGCACCGGTGCTCCGCCGTATCTGGCAGCAGATGCCGCAGCCAAAGTGGGCCATCTCGATGGGCGCGTGCGCGTCGTCGGGTGGGATGTTCGACAACTACGCGGTGGTGCAGGGGATCGACACGATCATCCCCGTCGACGTGTATGTGCCGGGATGCCCGCCGCGCCCCGAGGGATTGCTCTACGGAATCATGATGCTGCAGGAAAAGGTGATGCGCGAGAAGCTGTCCGACGCCACGATTCGAAACGAGATGGAGCCGGATCCCGAGAGCGGCCTCTACATCCCGGCGAGCAGAATCGATGAGCTTTCCGAGCCCTTCGGAAATTCCGTGCAGCAGACGCGGTCGGGACTGTGACCGTTCCGTTTTCACCGATGCTCCCTGGCAGCGCGAATCCCGGTGCACCCGCTCCGGCGACGCCGCGCAACCTTCCGCAGCGCGGCGGGGCGCCGAACCCGTCCGCAGCGGCAATCGCTGCGAGATTCGGAACGTCGTTCGTTCGCTCCGAGGTGATCTGGGGCGACACGAATGTCTATCTCCGCACGAGCGCGGTCACCGAGATCATGCGATGGCTGCACGACGATTCGACACAGCAATACGACTATCTCTCCGACGTTACCGCCGTCGAGTTTCGCGACCCCGAGCAGCCGCTCGAGGTCGTATGGCATCTGCGCTCGCTCCCCTTCCGCCGCTTCCTTCGCGTGAAGGTGTCGCTCGACAAACGCGCGCCACTCGTCGTCGACAGCGTGTGGCCGATCTACAAGTCGGCCAACTGGCTCGAGCGTGAGTGCTACGACATGTTCGGCATCACCTTCACCGGTCACCCCGATTTGCGTCGCATCCTGATGTGGGAGTCGTATCGCGAGGGGCATCCGCTGCGCAAGGACTTCCCGCTCCGCGGCCGCTTCAGCCGCGCCGAGCAGCTGCGGCAGGCGCTCAGCATCACGACCGAGGGGCGCTACTCGATGGAAGAGCTGACGGTGGCGCAGGCATTCGAGGATCTCCCCGACGAGATGCGTCGCCGGCTCGCTGGCGGCGAACGGACGGGCGAGTAGATGGCGACGACGACGAGAACCGTGGAAGTCGCCCTCGGTACCGCCGGCGTGGACTCCGACGGGCGCGCGGTGCGCACGCCAATGACGGTGACCGAGAACGGCTCCGTCACGACGCTCGAGCCGCCGGAAATGGGCGTTGCGCCCGAGCTCTCGGGCGAGCACATGCTCATCAACATTGGCCCGCAGCACCCCGCCACGCACGGGGTGCTTCGCCTCGTGCTCGAGCTCGATGGCGAGACCGTCGTGCGCTGCATTCCACACATCGGCTATCTGCACTGTGGCTTCGAGAAAATCGGCGAGTATCGCCAGTACAACCAGGTGATTCCGTGGACCGATCGGGAGGACTACCTCAATTCGATCGGGAACAACGTCGCGTTCTCGATCGGCGCCGAGCGTCTGTTCGGAGTGGAAGTGCCGCCGCGCTGCACGGTGCTGCGTGTGATCGCGATGGAGCTCTCGCGCATCATCTCGCACCTCGTCTGGCTCGGCACCACCTGCATCGATCTCGGCGCGTTCACGCCATTTCTCTGGTCGTTTCAGGAGCGCGAAAACGTCTACAACCTGCTCGAGAGCTGGGTTGGTGCGCGCCTCACGACGAGTGCCACGCGCGTGGGCGGAATGGCGGCGGACATTCCGGAAGGGTGGACGGACCAGCTTCGCCATTTCATTCGGACCTTTCCGAAGACGGTCGATGAATGCGACCGCATGCTGACGAAGAACGGCATTTGGGTGGGCCGTACCACCGCGCTCGGCGTCATATCCGCGAGCGAGGCGATCAACTACGGCCTCTCGGGGCCGATGCTTCGCGCGTCGGGTGTTGCCTACGACGTACGAAAGGACTTCCCGTATCTCGACTACGAGACGTATGACTTCGACGTCCCGGTCGGATCGAACGGAGACGTCTACGATCGCTTTCTCGTGCGCGTCGAGGAGCTTCGGCAATCCACGCGCATTCTCGCGCAGGCGGTCGAGCGGCTTCCCGATGGCCCGGTGAACACGACCGATCATCGCGTGATCCTGCCGCCCAAGAGCCGCGCGATGAGCGATATGGAATCGATGATCCATCACTTCAAGCAAGTGATGGAAGGACCGCGACCCCCGATCGGCGAGGTGTACGTCCCGGTCGAGAGCCCGAAGGGCGAGAAGGGATACTATTTCGTGTCCGACGGTACGGCCAAGCCCGTGCGCTGGCGCATTCGCCCACCGTCGTACGTGAATCTGTCCGCGATCGCGAAGATGGTCGAAGGGCATCTGCTCTCCGACGTCATCGCGATCAACGCGAGCATCGACATCGTCATGGGAGAGATCGACCGGTGAGCGCTCAACAGGAAGGAGCGACACAGGCCGACGCGATGGCGCACTCGAGTCGCGGCAATGTGGGGGAGGTTCCGTACAACCCGGTCTTCGTCGGCGCACTGAAGGAAGAGCTCGAGGCGTTGTTCGGACGGTATCCCACGAAGATGGCGGCACTCCTTCCGGCGCTCTGGATCATTCAGCGGGAGCGCGGCTGGGTGAGCGAGGAGGCCATGGTCGAGATCGGCCAGCAGCTCGAGCTCACTCCCGCGTACGTGAAGGGTGTGGTGACGTTCTACACGATGTACCACCAACACCCCGTCGGGAAATATTTCGTTCAGGTGTGCACGACCTCGCCGTGCGCCGCGTGCGGCGCGGAGAAAGTGGTCGAGGCGCTCCTCAAGCAGACGGGATGCGGCGATCTCGGCGCGACGTCGCCCGACGGCCGCTTTACCGTCATCGAGGTCGAGTGCCTCGGTGCCTGTGGCTTCGCGACGCCGGTCATGGTGAACGACGATTTCATCGAGTCGGTGACTCCCGAGAAGGTCCCGCAGCTTCTTACTCAGTTCAAATAGATGGGATACCCCCACAAGTCGCATCCGAAAGAGACGCCGATTCTCTCCAAGTATTTCGGTGAGCCGCAGGCACGCACGCTCGACGGCTGGAAGGAACGTGGCGGCTATCGCGCGCTGCAACAGTCGCTCGGCATGACGCCGGCAGACATCGTGAGCGTGCTCAAGGAATCCGGGCTGCGCGGTCGCGGCGGTGCGGGTTTTCCGACCGGCATGAAGTGGTCGTTCATGAAGCCGGGCGACGGCAAGGCACACTATCTGTGCGTAAACGCGGATGAGTCGGAGCCGGGCACCTTCAAGGATCGCGAGATCATGCGCTGGACACCGCACGCCCTGCTCGAAGGGACTGCGATCGGAGCGTACGCGATCGGGGCGGAAGTGGCGTACATCTACATCAGGGGCGAATTCACCGAGCCGCTGCGCGTGATGGAAGCCGCGGTGAAGGAAGCGTACGCCGCGGGGATTCTCGGTAACAACGCCATGGGGAGCGGACACCGCATCGACATCCACGTGCATCGCGGCGCCGGTGCGTACATCTGCGGCGAAGAAACGGCGCTCATGAATTCGCTCGAAGGGCGCCGCGGCAATCCCCGCATCAAGCCGCCCTTTCCCGCGGTCGCGGGGCTGTTCGGGCAACCGACCACGATCAACAACGTCGAAACGCTGGCCGCCGTGCCGCACGTGTTGAACAATGGCGCCGCGTGGTACAAGGCGATGACGCTGTCGAATCCGAAGAGCACGGGCTCGAAGCTCTTCTCGGTGTGCGGCAACGTGACGCGCCCCGGCAACTACGAAGTCACGCTCGGCTTTTCTTTCAAGGAATTTCTCTACGATGTCTGTGGCGGGCCACTACCGGGGAGAAAGTTCAAGGCGGTGATTCCCGGTGGCTCCTCGGTGCCGATCCAGACGATGGAAGAGGCCGAGAGCACGCTGATGGATTACGAGGGCTTCGTCGCGAAGGGCTCGATGCTCGGGTCAGGCGGCGTCATCATCTTCGACGATTCGCAGTGCATGGTGAAGCACATCGCACGCCTCGCGCGCTTCTATGCGCACGAGAGCTGTGCCCAGTGCACACAGTGCCGCGAGGGAACGGCGTGGACCACCAGGATCCTCGAGCGCATCGAGGCCGGCGGCGGCACGATGCAGGACTTCGAGACGCTCCTCGAGATCGCCGACAACATGACCGGCAAGACGATCTGCGTGCTGAGCGACTCGTGCGCGGCGCCGGTGGTGTCGGGGATTCAGAAGTTCAAGCACGAGTTCGAGGCGCACATCACGGGTAAGCGCTGCCCATTCCGCGCCACCGCGGCTGCGTGATGGCTGACGCGCCGATGGCCGCGCCGATGGCCGCGCCGATGGTCACGCTCACGGTCGAGGGGCGCGAGGTGCAGGTGCCCCCGGGGACGTCGATCCTTGAGGCAGCGAAGCTCGCGGGGGTGCTCGTTCCTCACTATTGCTATCACCCCGGGCTACCGGTCGCTGGCGTGTGCCGCATGTGCCTCGTCGAGGTGGAGAAGGCGCCGAAGCTCGCGCCCGCGTGCGCGACGGCGGTTGCCGACGGGCAGGTGGTGCACGTACACTCCGAGAAGTCGCTCAAGGCGCGACAGGGAGTCCTCGAGCTGCTGCTCATCAACCACCCGCTCGACTGCCCGATTTGCGATCAGGCCGGCGAGTGCGAGCTCCAGGACTACACCTTTCGTGAAGGGCGCACGGAGGGGCGGCTCGGACCGGAGCCGAAGCGCTTCAATCCGGTGGAGGACTTCGGCGGCGACGTGCTGTACGTCCCGAACCGCTGCATCCTCTGTACGCGGTGCGTGCGCTTCATGGACGAGATCGTGAAGGAGCCTGTGTTGAACGTGAGCGAGCGGGGCGACCGCGCGGTCATCGGGAAGTTCGACGGCCAGGATCTCACGAACGAATGGGCATCGAATGTCGTCGATCTGTGTCCGGTAGGCGCGCTCCTCTCGAAGGATTTCCTGAACAAGGCGCGCGCGTGGGAGCTGGATCGCACGCCGAGCATCTGCCCGAACTGCACGCAGGGGTGCAACTCGATTCTCGAGACCCGCGACAACGTCGTCGTCCGCATGCGCCCGCGCTCCAACGCCGAAGTCAACCAGTGGTATCTCTGCGAAACGGGGCGCCTCGACTACAAGTGGCTGAATCCGTCTACGCGCGTGGAAGCGCCGCTGGTTCGGCAGGGCGCCGAGAGGCACACGGCCGTGGACTGGGATGTGGCGATTCGCGCTGCGGCGACGATGCTCGGCGGAGCGCGCGTCGTTGTGTTGGCGAGCCCGATGCTCTCGAACGAGTCGCTTTTCCTCGCCTCTCGCGTGGTCGCGCGCACCGGAGGAAAGGGTGTCTTCCGCGTGACGATGGGCCCAGAGGCGCCGTTGCCTGGTGTGCCCGATCTCGCGCTGCGCAGCGAGCGCGCGGCGAACGTGCGCGGCGCCGAGCTCCTCGGTTTCGCGAAGAGTGCCGCCCCACTTGATGAAGTGAGATCAGGCGACGTGCTTCTGGTCATCGGCGAGTTGCTCACCCGTGCGGACGCCGAGGCGGTCGAGCGTGCGAGCCAGGTGATTCTGATTGCGCCGACGATCCCGGAGGATGCGCGGAGCGCGGCGATCGCACTGCCGTCGTCGACGATGTCCGAGGAGGAGGGCACGTTCACCAACCTGCGCGGCCGCGTGCAACGGTACTTCCAGGCGAATGCCGCACCCGGAATGTCACGGCCAGCGTGGTGGATCCTCGGCGACGTGCTCGCGCAGCTCGGCGAGCCGACCAATCTGTTCGTCGCGAGTGAGGCGTTCGCAGCGCTCGCCGTGGCGCATCCGGAGTTTGCAGGGATGAGCTACGACACGCTCGGGCTCAGGGGTCAGCTCATGAGCGGGGAGCCCGCCGCGCAGGCGGCTTCGTCATGATGCTCGCGGCGATGGCCTCCGACCCCGTGGTCTACCAGCAGTACTATGATAGTGTCGTGCCGGTTACGGCGCTGCCGTGGTTGCTGTTCACCCTCCTGAAGATGATCATCGTCTTCACCGTGCTCATGGTCGGCGTAGCCATGCTCACGCTCGCCGAGCGAAAGATCTCGGCGTGGATTCAGGATCGAATCGGGCCAAACCGCACTGGCTATGGCGGATTGCTGCAGCCGGCGGCGGATGGGCTCAAGAACATCATGAAGGAAGAGACGTATCCGGACGCGGCGTATACGCCACTCTTCATTCTCGCGCCGATGCTGTCGTTCATCCCGTCGCTCATCACCTTCGCGGTGATTCCTTTCGCGGCGCCGCTGAGCACGCACTGGGGGCTGGTCGAGATGTCCGTCGCCGATCTGCCGATCGGATTTCTCTACATCCTCGCGATCTCGTCGCTCGGCGTGTATGGCATCGTGCTGGCCGGCTGGTCTTCGAACAACAAGTATTCGCTGCTCGGCGGACTCCGCTCGAGCGCGCAGATGATCAGCTACGAGATCTCGATGGGGATGGCGGCGGTGTCCGTGCTGCTCCTCTCGGGAAACGTCTCGCTGCAGGCGATCGTGCAGCAGCAGCAGACGATGGGGTGGAACGTGTTCCCGCTCCTCATCGGATTCTTCATCTTCTGCGTCGCGTCGTTCGCCGAAACGAACCGCCTTCCGTTCGACATGCCCGAGGCGGAATCGGAGCTGATCGCCGGCTATCACACCGAGTACAGCGCGATGAAGTTCTCGATGTTCTTCATCGCCGAGTATTCGAACATGGTGACGGCGAGCGCCCTGATGGTGACGCTGTTCTTCGGCGGCTGGGACATTCCGGGCACGCAGTGGGACAATATCGCGCCGCACACGGGGCTCAAGTTCGCGCTCACGCTCGCGTTCTTCCTCGCCAAGCTGCTCTTTTTCCTGTTCCTCTACATGTGGATTCGCTGGACCCTTCCGCGCTTCCGCTACGATCAGCTCATGAGCCTCGGGTGGAAGGTCATGTTGCCGCTCGCGCTTGCGTACATCGTGATCACGGGCGGCGCCGTGCTCGTGCTCGACATGCTCCAGGTGCCGCGCAGCGTGCAGTGGTTCGGGGTCTCGCCCTTCTGGGCTGCGCTCGGCGTGTTGAATCTCGTGTTGGCGGTGCTCGTCTTCGTGGTCCTCGATCGAGGACGGATCATCAGCCCCGCGTACTCGCGACTGTCTCCGATACAGATCGCGCGTCTGCGCGCGATGAGTGCGGGACGCTCGCTCGCTGCAAGTCAGGGAGATTGAGATGACGATTCAGGTGAAGGTGCTCACGCGTCCCGTGGCCGATGCCAGCTACGTGCGCGCGATGCTCAGCGGCATGGCGCTGACCTTCAAGCACATGATGAATCCGCACAAGAAGACGGAACAGTATCCCGATGTGAAGTGGGCGCTGTCGCCGCGGTGGCGCGGCACCCACCGGATGCTCACGGATGAGACGGGGAAGGCGAAGTGCGTCGCGTGCGGACTCTGCCCGCAGATCTGTCCCGCGAACTGCATCAAGCTCGTTCCGGGCGAGGACGAGGACGGGAATCGTTTTCCGCTCGTCTACGAGATCGATGAGTTCCGCTGCATCTTCTGCGGCTATTGCCAGGAAGTGTGTCCGGAGGAGGCGATCCACGTCGGCCGTCACTACGAGAACTCGGAATACAGCCGCGAGGGGTTCGTCTACGATCTCGAGCGGCTGACGGCGCAGACGCATCCGGTGTGCGAGATGTGGGATCCCGCCGATCCGAAAGGCGAATGAACACGCTTCTCTATACCTTCCACTTCTATCTCTTCGGGCTCATCTCCATCGCTTCAGCGGTGGCATTCGTCACGCGAAAGAGTCCGGTGGCGGCGGCGCTCTGGCTCGTCAATACGATGTTCTGCCTCTCGGCGCTGTACGTGATGCTCGACGCGCAGTTCATCGGTGCGGTGCAGGTACTGGTGTACGCGGGCGCCATCATGGTCGTGTTTCTCTTCGTCGTCATGCTGCTCAATCTCGGACAGGCGTCCGACGTGTCGGATATTCGCGGGCTTGGCGGGCGGCTGTCGGCAGGACTCGTCGGCCTCGCGATGCTGGCGGAGCTCTTCGCGCTGAGCAGGATCCGCTTTCCGCGGCTTACGGATGCGGTCGGCGATCATGCCAACGTCGTCAATCCCATTTCCGCGCCGCTCTTTCATGAATTTCTGCTCCCCTTCGAAGTGACGAGCGTGGTGCTGCTCGTGGCCGTGGTGGGTGCGGTGGTTCTGGCCAAGCGAGGACCCGACGCCTCATGATCGCTGAAGCGCTCTTCTTCTCGGCCGTGCTGTTCACGATCGGAGTGGTCGGGGTGCTCACCCGCCGCAACGCGATCATCATCTTCATGTGCGTCGAGCTCATGCTCAACGCGGTGAATTTGTCGTTCATCGCGCTCTCGCGGCTTCATGGGTCGGCGAACGGGCAGGTGTTCGTGCTCTTCGTGATGACCATCGCCGCGGCGGAAGCGGCCGTCGGCCTGGCAATCATCATTTCGATCTTCCGCCACCATAAATCGGTGGACCTTCGCAACATCAATCTGTTGAAGGGCTGATGCTTCAGGACCTGGCCGCCGCAGGGAATCACCCGCTCGCGGACACGGCCGCGCGATACGTCGGCCTGCTTCCGCTGCTGCCACTCGCCGGCTTTTTGGTGAATGGCGCGCTGTCGCTCCTCCCGGCATACAAGGCCGGGCCGGGCGATCCCTCGGCGGCCGGGCATGGCGACGATCACGCCGCCGGCAATGCGCACGCGACTACGCACGCCGAGGAGCACGGAGCAACGGGCGACGATCACCACGTGCTCGCGCGGCACAGGTTCGCGGGGATCACGAGCGTCGTCGGTCCGCTCGTGCTGGCGCTTTCGTTTGGACTGGCCGTCGCGATCTGGCTGGCGATGACCGGGGCCGGCGAGATGCACACACCGTACGTCCGGACGTTCTTCGACTGGATGGTCACGGGCGATCTCAGGATCTCGTGGGCGTTCCAACTCGATCAGCTCTCGATGGTCATGGTGCTGGTGATCACGGGCGTCGGAACGCTCATCCACATATTCAGTATCGGCTACATGCGCGACGACCCGGGGTACCCGCGGTACTTCGCGTATCTCAATCTGTTCGTCGCCTTCATGCTCGTGCTGGTGCTCGGCTCGAGCTATCCCGTGCTCTTCGTCGGCTGGGAGGGGGTCGGCCTCTGCTCCTATCTCCTGATCGGCTTCTGGTTCAGTGAAAAGGCGAACGCCGATGCGGGGAAGAAGGCGTTCATCGTCAACCGTATTGGCGACTTCGGCTTTCTGATCGCGATGTTTCTGCTGTTCGCCAATCTCGGCACGCTCGACTTCACGGGCGTCGCCGTGGTCGCGCCATCGCTGGGCTACAACAGCGCGCTCGTAACGACGATCTGCCTCTTCTTCTTCCTCGGCTGCGCGGGGAAGAGCGCGCAGCTGCCGCTGTACGTGTGGTTGCCCGATGCCATGGCGGGTCCGACGCCCGTCTCCGCCCTTATCCACGCGGCGACGATGGTCACCGCCGGCGTCTATCTGATCGCTCGCAGCGGCTTCCTCTTCGCGATGTCGCCGACGGCGTGCATCACGGTCGCGGTGGTCGGCACGCTCACCGCGCTGTTCGCGGCGACGATCGGCCTCAAGCAGTGGGACATCAAGAAGGTGCTCGCGTATTCTACGATTTCGCAGCTCGGATACATGTTCATGGGCGTCGGCGCCGGCGCGTACGCGGCGGGGATGTTCCATCTGATCACGCACGCCTTCTTCAAGGCGCTCCTCTTCCTCGGATCGGGCTCCGTGATCTACGCGATGCACGCCGCGTATCATCACACAGGTAGCCACGAGGATGCGCAGGACATGCGGAACATGGGCGGGCTCAGGAAGTTCATGCCCGTCACGTTCGTGCTGATGTGGATCGCGACGCTGGCGATCGCCGGCGTGCCGCCGTTCTCGGGCTTCTTCTCGAAGGACGGCATCCTCGGCGCGGTCTTCGCACGAGCGCAGCACGGCGCGCTCGCGGAGGCGACGTGGCTTGGGATGCCCGGTAGCGCGGTGCTCTACGCGCTGTACGCACTTGGGCTTCTCACCGCGCTGCTCACCGCGGTCTACATGACGAGAATGATGCTCTACACCTTTCACGGTCCCAACCGCACTGGAGTGGCAGAGCAGCCGCATCTGCGCGAGGCGCCGTGGTCGATGACGGGGCCGCTCGTTGTCCTCGGCGTCCTGAGCGCTGCGGGTGGTTGGCTCAATCTGCCCGCGGCGATTCCGATCGGACCGATAGGCGTGCTCGAGAAGTGGCTGGCGCCGGTCGTGGGTGGAGCGACGACGGCGATCACCGGCGGCGCGTTCGAAGAGTCGCCAAGCGTGGAGATCGTGCTCATCCTGGTGGCCATCGCGATCGCGTTGGGCGGCATCGCGCTCGCGGTCGTCAAGCTCAAGCCCGCCACTCTGGTCGCGAAGCGGGATGCCGTTCCGTCCGAGGGCTTCGAGCACGTGCTCGAGGAGAAGTATTTCGTCGACGAGATCTACGACGACGCCATCGTCAAGCCGCTCGTCTCGGGCTCGCGCAACATTCTCTGGACGGGCATCGATCGGGGCATCATCGACAGCGTGTTCGTGAACGGCTCCGCAGTCCTCGCGCGCGGAGTCGGATGGATAGGATCGCAGCTGCAGACGGGGGAGACGGGCGCATATGCGTGGGCGATCGCGATCGGTGCGCTCGCGGTTCTTGGCGCTTTCACCTTCCGCTGAGCGATGCAAGACTTCCTGACCCGGATCGACTACAACAGCTGGATCCTGCCGGCGCTGCTGGTCATTCCGTTGGCTGGCGCGCTGCTGCTTCTCCTTACGGGCTCGCTTTCGAGCGACGATGGTTCTCTCGAAGGGGCGCCCTCGGCGCGCGCGATCGCGCTCGTCGTCTTCGTCCTCGAGTTCGTCGTCTCGATCGGACTCTGGTGGTCGTACGACCCTGCCGGCGCACGTTGGCAGGCGACGTACGATCACTGGTGGATCATTCCGTGGAACGCTCGCTTCTCCGTGGGCATCGATGGCATCTCGCTCATGATGGTGCTCCTCACCACCGTGATCATGCCGCTCGCGGTGCTTGGGAGCTGGACGTCGATACGCACCAAGGTGCGCAGCTACTACGCGCTCATGCTCGTCCTCACCACCGGAATGCTCGGCGTCTTCGTCTCGCGCGACTTGCTCCTGTTCTACGTCATGTGGGAGATCATGCTCGTGCCGATGTACTTCATCATCGGCATCTGGGGCGGTGAGCGACGCATCTACGCGAGTCTCAAGTTCTTCGTCTACACGATGGCCGGCTCGCTGCTGATGCTCGTTGGCATCCTGTACTTGTGGAACGCCTCCGCTGTGCCGTCGCAGAATCTGCCCCAGACTTTCGACTACGATCGACTGCTCACGATTGCGCACACGCACACCGCCGCACTCTGGCTCTTCGGCGCCTTCTTCCTCGCCTTCGCGGTGAAGGTGCCCATGTTCCCGTTTCACACCTGGCTGCCGGATGCACACGTCGAGGCGCCGACCGCCGGCTCCGTGATCCTGGCGGCCATTATGCTCAAGATGGGAACGTACGGCTTCCTGCGCTTCGCGATGCCGCTCTTCCCATCGGCCGCCATGACGCCGTGGGTGCGCACCACGATTCTCACGCTCGCGGTGATCGGGATCATCTACGGCGCGCTCGTGGCCATGGTGCAGCCCGACTTCAAGAAACTCGTTGCCTATTCATCCGTGAGCCACCTCGGCTTCGTGATGCTCGGCATCTTTGCGCTCACGTTGCAGAGCGTTCAGGGCTCGCTCATGGTCATGATCAGCCACGGGATCTCGACCGGTGCGCTCTTTCTGCTCATCGGCATGATCTACGAGCGCCGGCACACCCGGCTCATCGAAGCGTATGGCGGGATCGCGCGGGTAGTGCCGCTGTTCTCGGCGCTCCTCGTCATCGTCTCGCTCAGCAGCATCGGCCTTCCGTCGACGAACGGTTTCGTCGGTGAGTTCCTCGTGCTGATCGGATCCTTCCGCACGCATCCGTTCTTCGCCTTCTTCGCCACGACGGGCGTGATCGTCGCCGCGGCCTATCTGCTCTGGGCGATCCAGCGAATTCTGTTCAATGCGCTCGACAAGCCGGAGAACGAGCACATCACCGATCTCAATGCGCGTGAGCTCACGATGATGGGCGTACTCGTCGCGGCCATCTTCTGGATCGGCATTTATCCGCAGCCGATTCTAAGGCGGATGGAGCCGTCCGCTGCGCTCTTCGTCCGGTCGGTGACGCAGGGTCAGCTGAGCGTCCGCACCGCCGAGCGGGGGGATCGCTGATGTATTTCGATCTCACGATCCCATCGCAGCTCGCCGGCGCGCTGATCCCCGATCTGATTCTCGTGATCGGTGCGATGCTGCTGCTTCTCGTCGCCGTATGGGGGCGGGAAACGATGGCGCGCGCCCGTGCAACGGGGATGCTCGCGATCGGAGTCTGTTTCGCCGCGTTCGCTGCCGTCGTCTGGCTCTGGCATGCGCAGTCGACGGCGAGCGCCGGAATCATCGCCGTCGATGCGTTCCGCTGGGCCACGGACTGCATTGTGCTCGCAGCGACGATCATCGCAGCGACGCTCATGATCGACTACAGCGAGCGAGAGCAGCTCGTCTCTGCCGAATCGTACGTACTCCTGCTGCTCGCGGCCGGCGGGATGATGCTCCTCGCGGCGTCGCGCGATCTCATCATCGTCTTCCTCGGCATCGAGCTGATGTCGATCGCGAGCTACGTGCTCTGCGGTCTCGATCGGCGCAGCAGCCGCGGTGCCGAAGCCGCGCTCAAGTACTTTCTGCTCGGCGCATTCTCGACCGGATTTCTGCTGTACGGGATCGCCCTCATCTACGGCGCAACGGGCTCGACGGACATCGGAACGATCGGCGAAATGGTCACCGGCACTACCTTCAACCACCCGCTTCTGCTCGCCGGTATCGGCTTGTTGATCGTGGGCTTCTGCTTCAAGATCGCCGCGGTGCCGTTCCACATGTGGGCCCCCGACGTGTACGAAGGGGCCGCAACGCCGATCACCGCATTCATGGCCGCCGCCGTCAAGGCCGCGGCCTTTGCCGCATTTCTCCGCGTGTGGATCGAGGCATTCCCCGGTGCGACCGCCGCGTGGGTGCACCCGCTCCAATGGCTCGCGGTCATCACGATGCTGGGTGGCAACGTCGTCGCGCTCCAGCAGAAGAGCATGAAGCGCATGCTGGCCTACTCGAGCATCGCGCACGCTGGCTACCTGCTGGTGACGGTCGTCGTCGCGAACGCCCTCGGCGCCTCGGCCTTCCTCTTCTATCTCGTCGCCTACACCCTCGCGACGATGGGCGCGTTCGCGGTCGTGATTGCGCTCGGCGAGCCCGGCGAGCGGAACCATCAGATCGCGGACTACGCCGGACTCTGGAACGTGGAGCCATGGCTCGCTGCCGCGATGGCGGTATTCATGATGGCGCTCCTGGGCTTCCCGATCGCCGGCGGCATGGGCTTCTTCGCCAAGTGGTACGTGATCGACGCCGCGCTCCATGCTCCGCGGCCGCAGACGGTGCTTGCGGTCGTGCTCGTGCTCGCGAGCGTGATATCGGCCGGCTACTATCTTGGCGTCGTGGTGGTGATGTTCATGAAGCCGAGGCTCGCAAGCGCCCCCGTCGTGCGTCCGGTGCCCACCGGCACGTTTCTCGTGATTTATCTGGCCGCGTTCACGCTGCTTCTGTTCGGAATCCTCCCGAACGGCTTCGTGGGGCTCGCTCGCGACAGCGTGCCAATCAGTATGGTTGGGGCGCCGGCGCGAGCGCCGGTGGCAGCTGCGGCCAGTCGATGATCAGCCGAGGCCGCCCACGCGGCCTCGCATCGTCTCGAGGAACGACATGACGCTCAACAGGGAAATCTTTCGCCAGTACGACGTGCGCGGCATCGTCGGCCGCGATCTCGGCGCGGACACCGCGTACGCGCTCGGCCGCGCGTACGCGGCGTATCTGAAGGAGAGAAACGCATCCGGCTCCGTCGCGGTGGGGCGGGACAATCGGCCGAGCGGCGGCGAGCTGCGCGATTCGCTCGTGCGCGGCCTCACCGAGAGCGGGCTGAACGTGGTCGACGTAGGACAAGTGCCCACCCCGCTACTGTACTGGGCGCTCAATCACGTCGATGTCGTGGGCGGCATTCAGGTGACCGGCTCTCACAATCCTCCCGAGTACAACGGCTTCAAGCTCTCGCTCGGCACCGAGTCGATCCACGGCGAAGAAATTCAGAAGCTGTACGAGCTCGCAGTTGCCGGGAAGTTCCCGTCGGGGAAGGGCACAGTGCGCACGCAGTCGATCATCGACAGCTACGTCGAGGACATCGTCGCACGCACGGGAAAGCTCGCTCGGCGTCTCAAGGTCGTCGTCGACTGTGGCAATGGTGTAGGCGCGCTCGTCGCCCCGCAGCTCTTCGATGCGCTCGACGTCGAGTGGTCGGGGCTCTTCTGCGAGAGCGATGGCACGTTCCCGAACCATCACCCCGATCCGACCGTCGTCGAGAATCTCCAGGATCTCATTCGGGCCGTGCGCGCCAGCGGCGCCGATCTCGGCGTTGGCTTCGACGGCGATGCCGATCGCATCGGCGTTGTCGACGGCGACGGGACCATCGTGTGGGGCGACCACGTGCTCATTCTCTACGCGCGCGACGTGCTCGAGCGCACGGGGCCCGGTCAGCCGATCGTCTTCGATGTGAAGTGCTCGCAGGCGCTTCCGGATGAGATTCGCAAGGCCAAGGGCGTTCCCGTCATGTGGAAGACGGGGCACTCGCTCATGAAGGACAAGATGCACGAGCTTCACGCGCCCGTCGGCGGGGAGATGTCGGGGCACATGTTCTTCACCGAAGGCTTCTACGGCCACGATGATGCGCTCTACGGTGCCGCGCGATTGATTCGCATTGTCGCAGCATCGGGGAAGTCGCTCGACGGCATCCTCTCCGATTTTCCAAAGTTCGTGTCGACCCCCGAGCTCCGCGTCGACGTCGAGGAGTCGCGCAAGTTCCGGATCGTCGAAGACGCGATCGCCCACTTTCGAAAGACGCACGAGGTCATCGACGTCGACGGCGCGCGCGTGCTCTTTGGCGACGGCTGGGGACTCATTCGCGCATCGAACACGCAGCCCGTGCTCGTGACGCGCTACGAGGCACGCAGCGATGCGCGACTCACGGCAATTCGCAGCGAGATGGAGCAGTGGCTGCGCGCGCAGGGCGTGTCCCCCTAGTGCCGGCACGGTAGTGTGAGCATCCCCCTCCGTTGGCGCCGTTGGCCCGTCATCGCGCTTGCGGTTCTCGCGGCGCTGCTGGTGCTGGGCCGCGTCGGCGCGGCAGTCGTCGCGGACTATCTTTGGTACGCGTCGATGGGCGCCTCCGCGCTCTGGCGCGAGCGCGCGCTGCTCATGGTCTCCGCCTGCGTTGGCTCCGCCCTCGTAGCGGCGGCAATCCTGTTCGCGAATCTCTACGTCGTGCGTCAAAGCGTCGTCTCGCTCGTCTTGCCGCGCCGCGTCGCCAACATCGAGATCGGAGAGGAAGTTCCAGGGCGCTACCTGGTCGGCGCCGCGCTCGCCATTGCACTCGTGCTCGGCTGGTGGCTCTCCCTTCCGGCCGAGAGCTGGCGGATGTTTTCGCTCCTTCGCCACGGGCTGCCGTTCGGCGAATCGGATCCGTACATGGAAGCCGATCTCGGATTTTTCGTGTATTGGCTGCCGATCGAGAGCATGCTCTACTACCGCACGCTCACGACGGTGCTCTTCGCCACGGTCATCGTGATCTTCTTCTATGCGCTCACGCCGAGCCTGCGCTGGGATCGCGGCGCGCTCTACGTCTCGCATTACGTTCGCCGCCACCTCGCGGCGCTGGGGGCCGTGCTGCTGCTGCTGCTGGCATGGAGCTATCGACTCGACATCTACGAGTCACTGCTCTTCGGCTCGGGCCCCGACGGCGCCTTTTCCTTTTCGGATCATCGCACGATCATCCCGATCAGCATCTGGCTCGCCTATCTCACTGCCGGTACGGCGCTCGTCGTGTTCTACTTCGGCTGGATCGGGCAGGTGCGAGCGGCCACCATGACGCTCATCGCCGTGCTGCTCGTGTCGGTGCTCCTGCGCCACGTCACGCCGGTGTTCATGCGTCACTATGTCGCCGCGGGCGCGGAGGCGGCCCGGGAGGTCGGCTACCTCTCCACGCGCGCAGACTACACGAGGCGCGCCTACGCGCTGCAGCGCGTGGAGCAAAACACGTCCTTCGCGCTGCCCGCGCGCGCGGCCGACGTCGCGTCGGTCATCTCGGTGTGGGATCCCACTGCGCTCATGCACGCGCTCGGTCGGCGCGCACCGGGACCCTCGGCACCCGGCACCATCGAGTGGTCATCCACGGTGGAAGGGCTGCGCGCCACTGTCGCCGAGCGCCCCGTCGGAGGCGATGTGGATGGCGAGCGCGCCGACTGGTCGATGACGCGCGTCTTCGCCTCGCGCGTGGAAAGCGACGGCTCCCTCGCGCGCGTGGCGACGAGCAGAAGCGCGCGCGAGCCCGAGCAGATCGGGGCCGTGCTCATCGCCGATTCGCTGTCCGGCTATCGCGTGGTGTCGGATTCCGTCGGCGAGATCGTCGCACCCGCGCTCGACGGCACCCTCGCGCGCGTCGCCTACGCGTGGGCGCTGCAGAACTTCCGGCTGCTCACGGGCGAGCTCCCTCGCCCCGTGTCGCGGATCGTCACGCATCGCGATCTGCGCGAGCGCATCGACGCCGTGGCTCCATACTTTCTGCAAGGGAGTGGCATCACCCCGATCGTGGTCGCCGACAGTCTCTACTGGGCCATCGATCTCTATTCCGCGTCCAACAGCTACCCGCTCAGCGAGCGCGATTCGATCTTCAACGACGACGTCGTCAACGTCACCTATCTGCAGCACGCCGCTGTGGGCGTTGCCAGCGCGCAAACCGGCGCCGTGTGGATCGTCGCCGACTCCGCGAAGGATCCGATCTCCGAGAGCTGGCTCGCGGCATTTCCGGCGCTCTTCGCCTCGCGCAGCGCGCTTCCGGCCGGAGTCGCGAGCGCTCTGCCGCCGCCGGTGGACGCCGCACGCGTGCAGGGACGCAAGCTGGCCAGCTTCGGACTCCGCGGGGAAATCGAACGACATGGACATCTCCTCCCGGAGGAGGCGGGCTCCGACACCTCACTCTCGGGGGAGAGCGCCCTCTTCGCACTCCCCGGCTCGGAGGCCATGCACTGGAGCGCCACCGTTCTCGACCCGAACGAGCATGCCATAGGGGTGCTCCTCGCGTCCGGTGGGGCCGAGCCAACGGTCCACTGGCTGCCTCTGAAGAAAACGGGCGCGCGCTGGAGCACGATCGCGGATCAGCTCCGCCGCGCGCTCGACACCACGGTGTCCGCACCGCGCGATGCACATGCGGTTCACGGACGCGTACGCATGATCCCGCTCTCCGGCGGTCAGCTCTTGTTCGTGCAGCCGCTCTACGGTTGGCGCACAGATGGCGCAACGCTGCTCGCGGTTGCAGCAACGATGGACACCGTCGTCACCGCCGCCCACAGTCTCGCGGACGCACTCGGATCGCACGGGGCGCAAACCGATCCGTCCACCCCCGTTGCTCCGGCCGACTTCCGCACGGCGGCCGAGCAGCTCTACGACAAGATGGCCGACGCGATGCGTCGCGGAGACTGGGTCGCATTTGGCCACGCCTACGACGCGCTCGGCGTGCTTCTCAACCGATCGAGGAAGTGATGGCAAGAGAATCCGAAACAGCGGTGATCGCGCTCGGCGGCAATGCGCTTTCCCCTGCCGGCGAGCATTGCTCGATCGGCGATCAATTTCGCCACACGCGCGCGAGCCTCGGCGCCATCGTCGATCTCGCGCTCGATGGCTGGGACATTTGTCTGGTGCATGGCAACGGCCCGCAAGTGGGGGATGAGCTCGTGCGCAACGAGCTCGCGCGCGCGGAGGTTGCGCCGCTGCCATTAGGCGTGCTGGTCGCCGCGACCGCCGGATGGATCGGGTACATGGTGCAGCAGTCGCTCGA
>JBBSEY010000016.1:0-27257 GCA_038239265.1 Gemmatimonadales bacterium
AGAACGCGCTGCGCCTCGCCGGATGCGATCGCGAAGTCGCGACGGTCATCACCCAGGTGCGGGTACGCCACGACGATCCCGCGCTGTCGGCGCCCACGAAATTCATCGGCCACGAGATCGCCGAGGCACGCGTCCCGGCACTCCTCCAGCGCGGAGTGGTGGTAGTGAAGGATGCGCGCGGCAGGTATCGCCGCGTGGTCGGCAGCCCTGCGCCGCTCGCGGTGCACGAGGTCGGTGTGATCCGGCGGCTGGTGCGGAGTGGTACGATCGTGGTCGCGTGCGGGGGAGGCGGCGCACCGATTTACTATGATGGGGATCGCGGCTGGGAAGGAGTGGACGCCGTCGTCGACAAGGATCTCGCGGCCGCGGTCCTTGCACGAGATTTGGGAGCGTCGCTGCTCATGATTCTCACGGATGTGGACGGCGTGTATCTCGACTACGGGAAGCCAACCGCTCGCATGCTCGAGACACTCACACTCGCGGAGGCCGCGCGTCTCGATGGGGCCGGTGCGTTCGGAGCGGGAAGCATGGCGCCGAAGGTTCGCGCCGCGGCGGACTTCGTGCGACACACTGGAGGCCGGGCTATTATTACCGAGCTTGCGCGCGGCCGCGAAGCGGTGCGTGGCGCTGCCGGCACAACGATCATCGCGGAGACCGCGTGAACATACACGAGTACCAGGCGAAGGAAATTCTTCGGCGCGAAGGCGTCCCCATCCCGCCGGGCGAGGTCGCGACGACCCCGCAGCAGGTGGAGCAGATCGCACGCAGAATTGGCGGAATGGTGGTAGTGAAGGCGCAGGTACACGCCGGTGGCCGAGGGAAGGCGGGCGGCGTCAAGCTCGCAAAGACACCGGGGGAGGCAGCGGAGGTATCGAAGAAGATCCTCGGCATGCAGATCAAGGGGCTGACGGTGGAGAAGGTGCTCGTTACGGCCGCTGCCGACATTGAGACGGAGGCCTACGTCGGGATCATCATCGATCGTGCGTCGAAGCGCGCCGTGTTCATGGTGAGCCCGGCGGGTGGCATCGACATCGAGGAGGTGGCCGCGACGGATCCCGGCAAGATCATGCGCCTCCCCATCGACCCGCGCTACGGCCTCCAGCCGTTCGAGGCCATGCAGATGGGCTTCTTCCTGTACGGAGACATCGCAAAGGCGCGCGCCGCAGCGCGCATCATGCAGCAGCTGTACCGCGCGTTCCTCGACAGCGGAGCATCGCTCGCGGAGATAAATCCCCTCGTGACGACTCCGGACGGCGAGGTGATCGCGGTCGATGCGAAGATGGTGATCGACGACAACGAGCTCGATCGCCGCCCGGACATCGCCGCACTCCGCGACGAAAGCGCCGAAGAGACGAGCGAGCTGAATGCCCGCCGGGCCAATCTGACCTTCATCAAGCTCGATGGCGACGCCGGCTGCATCGTGAACGGCGCGGGGCTCGCCATGGCCACCATGGATCTGGTGAAGTACTACGGCGGCGAGCCGGCGAATTTTCTCGACATCGGCGGCTCGTCGAGTCCAGAGAAGGTCGTGAATGCGCTGCGCATCATCACCGCAGATTCCGAAGTGAAGGCGATCCTCTTCAACATCTTCGGCGGCATCACTCGTACGGATGACGTCGCGAACGGAATCGTGACCGCCACGAAGCAGAGCCCACTCACCGTCCCCCTCGTGATTCGACTCACCGGCACCAACGAAGAAGTCGCGCTGAAGATTCTCGCGGACAATGGCTTCGCCGCCACGAGCGACATGGACGAAGCGGTGCAGAAAGTCGTCGCGCTGGCGAAGGGAGGTGCCCGATGAGCATCTACATCGACAAGGCGAGCCGCGTCCTCATTCAGGGTATCACGGGGCGCGATGGGTCCTTCCACGCGCGCCAAATGCGCGAGTACGGCACGAACGTCGTCGCCGGCGTCACGCCGGGGAAGGGTGGACAGAAGTTCGATGGCGAGGTACCGATCTTCGACACGGTTGCGGATGCCGTTGCCGCGACGAAGGCAAACGTCTCGGTGATCTACGTTCCGCCCCCATTCGCCGCGGATGCCATGATGGAGGCCGCCGCGGCCGGCGTCGCGCTGATCGTGTGCATAACCGAGGGGGTTCCCGTGCTCGACATGACGCGCGTCTACCCGTACGTGAAGGAGCGCGGCGCGCGCCTGAACGGTCCGAACTGCCCGGGGCTCATCACGCCGGGCGAGTGCAAGGTCGGCATCATTCCCGGACGCATCTGCACGCCGGGCTCCGTCGGCGTGGTGAGCCGCTCGGGTACGCTCACCTACGAGGTGGTCGATCAGCTCACACGCGCGGGGATCGGCCAGTCGACGTGCGTAGGCATCGGCGGTGATCCGATCAACGGCACCAGCTTCATCGATGTGCTCGAGGCGTTCGAGAACGATCCGAAGACGAGGGCCGTCGCGATGATGGGGGAGATCGGCGGCACGGACGAGCAGGAGGCCGCGCGCTTCATTCACGACCGAATGAAGAAGCCCGTGGTGGGCTTCATCGCGGGGCAGACAGCGCCACCTGGTCGTCGCATGGGACACGCCGGCGCGATCATCTCTGGCTCTGCAGGCACTGCGGCTGAGAAGCTCGAGGCGTTCGAACAGGCCGGGATGGGAATCGCCAAGAGGCCCAAGGACTTCGTCGAGCTGCTGCGCGCCCGGCTATGAGGCTGACGGAAATGCTGCGAGCGGATCGTGTCCTCATTCCGCTCGAGCAGCATACGCTCCCCGGGGCGATCTGGGCCCTCGTCGAGCTCCTCGCGGCGTCGGGAGTGATCGGCGAGCCGGAATCGCTCCGCGCGCGCATCGCCGAAGGGCGCGGAGAAGATCTCGTAGTCCAGAGCGGTCGCGCGTACATTGCGCACTATCGCACCGAGAGCGCGCAGGATCTCGGGATCGCGATCGGCGTCGCATCCGAAGGGATCGCGCGCGACGTCGACGACGGGGACGTGCGCGAGGAGCAGTGCGCCCGCCTCATCATCGTGGTGCTCGCGCCGCCCCGCATGGCCGGTCGCTACCTCCAGGTGCTCGGCGCGTTCTCCCGAGTGCTCACGCGACAGGTCGTCGTCGATCACATCCTCACCGCGCACACTGCGAACGAGCTCCTCGCGCTTCACCTGCTCCACGAGGTCGAGCTCGCGCCGCAGCTCTCGGTGCGGGAGCTCATGACCGAGTCGCCACGCTCCACCAACGCGAACACATTGCTCCGCGATGCGGCGCGCGACATGGTGCGCTCGGGAATCGGCGCGCTGCCCGTCGTCGAAGCGGACGGACTCCTCGTCGGGATGTTGAGCGAGCGGGAGCTGATGCGCCACATGCTCAGCCTCGCATCCATCAACGGATCGATCCCGCGCCCGCAGTCCGGTGTCGAGCGCGCGCGCCGCACCGTACGAGATGTGATGACGCGTCAGGTGCTGTGTGTGTCCCCCGACCAGCCGCTCTCCGAAGTGGCTAGCTTAATGACCAACAAGGATGTCGACAGAGTGCCCGTCGTCGAAGAAGGGCGCCTCGTCGGCTTTCTCACCCGTGGCGACATCGTCCGCAAACTCATCGGATCCTGACCATGCCAGATAGCCATACGCTCACGATCGTCAAGCCCGACGCCTTCGCCACCAACAAGGCGGGGAAGATCATCGCACATCTCGAGGCCCAGGGCTTCCGCGTGCGCGCCGCGCGCGTCATGCACCTCACCACCGCGCAGGCGCAGGAGTTTTATGGCGTCCATCGCGAGCGCCCCTTCTTCGGCTCGCTCGTGACTTTCATGACGTCCGGACCGTGCATGCCGCTCGTGCTCGAGAAGGCGGATGCCGTTGCAGCGCTGCGCAAGGCGATCGGCGCGACCGATCCGAAAGAGGCGGAGGCAGGCACCGTTCGCGCGCTGTTCGCCGAGTCGAAGGAGCGGAACGCGATTCATGCCTCCGACTCCGACGACAATGCGGCCCGCGAGTCGCGTTTCTTTTTTTCCGAGTCGGAGCTCCTCGCGGCGCGGTAGTCCACTACGGCGTGGAGTCCGTCGCGCGCCGCCCCTGAAAACGATCGTAGGTCATTCCGGTCGCGCGACCGGCGGCGTCTCTGCTGATGCTGATCGGCTCCCAGTAGGCGCGGTCGATGGCGTGATCGCGATCGATGGGAATGATGGGACTGCGATCGCCGGAGGGCCATCCGAGAGACAGCTCTCCTTCGATCACCTGGAAGACCAGGGTGGCATTCGGTTGATAGAAATCCGACGAGAAGGAGAAGCGAGCCCCGTTCACGTCGAGCACAGCTGGTGCGACCAGCTTCGCACTCAGCGTTGGTGAGACCGGAAGGCCGAGCGTCAGCGCCGCGATGTCGTTGCCGATGTCGGCCGTCACAGACGAGTAGATATTGCTGAAGGCGACGACGGTGAGCCGTTCGCGCGGCAGATAGAGCGCGTACGACGCGAAACCGGGCGCCCGGCCGCTCATCGTGTAAGCGAACTCGCCGAACCGTTTGATGGGCCGTCGGAACCATCCATATCCGAAGGGGGTCCCGCCGCTGTCCACGATCGCGGCGCGCGAGCGGTCGCTCAGGAAGCCGCCGCGAAAGAGTAGCTGCACCCACTGGGCCTCGTCGGCGGCCGTGGAGTACACGGACGCATTGCCACTCTTCGCCGACCAGTGGATCGGCGTGCTCGGCACGAGCGCGGAGACCCCTGCCGGGTCGTATCCGCGAGCGAGCTCGGTGGACGGCAGAATACTGTCATCGTCGGCCCCGGTGCGGCGCATTCCCGCCGGGGCGAACACGAGAGTGCGCAGTGCCTGCGCGAAGGAAAGTCCACTGCGACGCTCGATGATCAGAGCGAGAAGATTGTACGCGGAATGCTCCTCGTGCGGATAGCGAAGACCGGGCTCGAAGAGCAGGCTGTCCTTGGCGATCAGTCCAACGAGGCTGGCCGGAGTTTGGTGATGCTGCAGGATCTCGCCATAGTCGCTGCGCGAGTTGATGTCCGACAGCCCGGACCGCGATTCGAGCAGATGCCGGATCGTGATCTTCTCCCCTCGGCGAACGTCGGGCACGATGTCCGCGACGTGGGTGTCGAGCGTCAGCTTCTTCTCATCGACGAGCCGCATGATCGCCGCCGCCGTGAATTGCGCCGAGATCGAAGCGACGTGCATTCCGGTCTCGCGCGACATTGGAAGCTTCGCCTCCCGATCCCGCCAGCCTGGCTGGCTCGCGTACAACAGCTTGCCGTCGCGCATTACGAGCAGCTGGCCGGAGAAATTGTTCGTCGCCACGTAGGGCACCATGTAGGCATCGATGGCCTGCGCGAGCCCGTCGCGTTGCGCCACGAGCGGAGAGCCTCCCACGGTGAAAAGAGAGGGCCAGAGAAGCCACGCGCGGAGTAAGCGAGCGAAGGCGGAGTGGAGTCGCGGAAGGCTATGCAATTGCACGGAGGCGATCCTCAGGAGAGGGGGTGCGGACTGTTCCTTGGATGCATTCGGACAGCGGATGGTTTGGCCGCACAATCGCGGCTTGCCGAAGGCGTCATCTTCAAGTAGATTCACGGGTTATGCTGTCTTTCGACATTCGTTCGCTGGAAGACCAGGCGGCCACGGTCAACGGCGCGCTCGGCTTCGACGATCCGATCTGGATCGACGGTGACATGCGTCCGGAAACCGCTGTTCGCGCAACCGGTCGCCTCTCCGTCGCCGGCCCCGGCCGCTACTACTGGAGCGGCGCGATCGAGGGTGCGGCTACGGTGCCCTGTCGGCGTTGTCTCACCGATACCACCGTGAAGGTGAACGAGAACGTGCACGTGCTGTACGCGGAAGACGGCGACGAGATCGACGACCCCGAAGTCTATGTGCTCGAGAATCGTGCGAGGACGCTCGACCTGCGCCCGGCCGTGCGCGAGCAGTGGATCCTCGCGGTTCCGCGCTTTCCCGTGTGTCAGGAAGACTGCAAAGGGCTCTGTCCCACCTGCGGCGCCGAGCTCAATGCGGGAGCGTGCAGCTGCCCGCCCGTAGTAGATGCACGCTGGGCCGAGCTGCGCACGGCGCGCGGAACGGAGAACTGATTCGCCATACCGATTTCCAGCACTGAACCTTTTTCTACCGACTGAGCACTCATGGCCGTCCCGAAGCGCAGAACCTCCAAACGGAAAAAGCGCGCCCGCAATACGCACAAGAAAGCGCCGGCTATCGCCATCCAGCGCTGTCCGCGTTGCCAGAGCATGAAGCGTCCGCATCGTGTCTGCGCCGAGTGCGGCTATTACGGCGGAGTCCAGCGGGTCGAAGCTAAGGAAGCTTAGCTTTGGCGCGGATCGCCGTTGATGCGATGGGGGGCGATCTCGCACCCCATTCGCCGGTTGCAGGTGCCCTCCTCGCGCTCGCCGAGCTGGGGTCCGAACATACGGTCGTCCTCGTTGGTCGCACCCAGGTTATCGAGGATGAGCTCCGCCGCCTCGAAGCGCGGAGTTCCGCTGATTTCGACGCATTGCGCGCCCGCATCAGTATTGTCGAGGCACCCGATGTCATCGAGATGACCGATCGGCCAACCGCCGCTATCCGCGGCAAGCCGCACAGATCGATGGTCGTCGGTCTCAAGCTCCACGCCGCCAGCAAGCTCGACGCCTTCGACTCCGCAGGGAACACCGGCGCACAGATGGCGAGCTCCGTCTTCCTGCTCAAGCTCCACCACGGCCTCACGCGCCCAGCCATCGCCGCGATGATCCCGACGCTCAAACATCCCGTCGTGCTCGTCGACGCGGGGGCCAACGTGGATTGCTCCGCCGAGGAGCTCGTGCAGTTCGCGCGACTGGGCTCGGTGTACGCCGAGGACATTCTCATGCGTCCCGAGCCGGCGATCGGGCTGCTCTCCAACGGCGAAGAGGCGGAAAAGGGGAACACGTCGGTGAAGGAAGCGCACAAGCTGCTGTCGAGCGCCGGGCTCAACTTCGTTGGCAACGTGGAAGGGCGAGACATTCTCACCGCCGGCACCTCGCGTGGTGCGCTCGATGTCGTCGTCTGCGATGGCTTCGTCGGCAACGTGCTCCTCAAGTTCTACGAGTCCGTTCCCGGTTTGATCTTCAGCATGCTCGCCACGGCCGGAATCCAGCAAGAGGTCATCGCGCAGACCTTCCGCGGCTTCGACTATTCCGACTATGGCGGCGCGCCGCTCCTCGGCGTGAAAGGCGTGAGCATCATCTCCCACGGCAGCTCCTCGCCGCACGCGATCAAGAATGCGATCCAGGTAGCCGTGCGTGCGGTCGAGTCGCGCATGAACGATCATATCGGCCGCCGGCTGGGGCACGCAGCGGTGACGAGCGCGTGAAGCGTCCCAACGTGCAGATCTCCGCCATGGGTCGCTCGGTTCCCGCGCGCGTAATGACGAACTACGACTTCGCGGCGATCGGGATCGAGACCACCGACGAGTGGGTGATGGAGCGCACCGGAATCCGTGAGCGCCACATCGCCAGTGCGACGGAGACGACGTGCAGCATGGGCGCCGCCGCGTCGCGCATTGCGATGCAGCGCGCGGGGGTACAGCCCGGCGAAATCGATGTGATCATCCTGAGCACGGCGACTCCCGACCGACTTCTCCCTGCCACCGCAGTCGACATCCAGGCGGAGCTCGGGGCCTCCCGCGCAGCCGCCTTCGACATCTCGGCGGCGTGCTGCGGTTTTCTCTATGGCCTCACGATGGCAGAGGGGCTGATTCAGAGCGGCGCGGCCGAGACGGTGCTCCTCGTGAGCTCCGAGAAGATGAGCGCGATCACCGACTGGTCCGATCGCGCCACGTGCGTGCTCTTCGGAGACGGCGCGGGCGCGGCCGTGCTGCGCCGATCGCAAAAGGGGCGCGGGATCCTCTCGACCTTCATGCGCAGCGACGGCACGCTCGCCGAGCTGCTCTGGCGCCCTGCCGGCGGAGCCACGACGCCGATGTCGCCCGCCGTGCTGGAGGCACGCACGCATCTCGTGCACATGGCGGGGCGCGAGGTATTCAAGCACGCCGTCCGCTCGATGGCCGAGGCTGCCGATCGCGCGCTGGATCTCGCGCGCATCAATGGCGACGACATCGACATCCTGATCCCGCACCAGGCGAATCTGCGCATCATCGAAGCGACCGCCAAGCACGCGGGGATTGCAATGGACAAGGTGTACGTGAACGTGGATCGCTTCGGCAATACGTCATCGGCTTCGATCCCGATGGCGCTCGATGAGGCGATCCAGAAAGGGGTGGTTGGCGAGGGTTCGCTCGTGCTGATGGTGGCGTTCGGCGCCGGCTTCACATGGGCGTCGTCGGTCGTGCGGCTCTAGGCGGCATTCTGGTGGACATCGTACTCCTCTTTCCCGGGCAGGGATCGCAGAAGGCCGGGATGGGAAAGGATCTCGCGACGGCGTTCCCGTCTGCCAGCGAAGTCTTCGAACGCGCCGATGAAACGCTCGGTTTCCCGTTGTCGCAGCTGTGCTTCGAAGGTCCGGATGATGAGCTCATGGCCACTCGCAACGCGCAGCCCGCTCTGCTCACGCACGGGGCGGCGGTGTGGGCCACCGTGGCGGAGCGCGTGCGCCCGCACGTGCGCGCGGCGGCAGGGCATTCGCTCGGCGAGTTCACGGCGTATCACGCGGCGGGCGCCTTCGCCTTTTCCGATGCGCTGCGCCTCGTACGGCGACGCGGCACGCTGATGTTCGAGAGCGGCGCGAAGCGCCCCGGGGCGATGGCCGCTATCCTCGGGCTCTCGGAGGCGAACGTCGAGGCGGCATGCACGCGCGCGCTGGAGGAGGGCGATGTCGTGCCGGCGAACTACAACACCCCCGAGCAGCTCGTGATTTCCGGGGAAGTCGCGGCCGTCGAGCGCGCGATGGCGATCGCAAAGGAGCTTGGTGCGAAGCGGGCGATCCGGTTGAATGTGAGCGGCGCCTTTCATTCGCCGCTCATGGAGGAGGCGGCGGCGGGGCTCAAGGTCGCGCTTGACGCCGCACCGATCGCCGCGACTGACTTCCCCGTCTATTCGAATGTGAGCGCATATCCCTCTGCAGGATCAGCAGATGCGAAGAAGTTACTGCTGCGCCAATTGACTTCGCCCGTTCGCTGGACGGAGCTCGTGCGCCACATCGCCGATGCGATTCCCGACGCGCTGTTCGTGGAGATGGGTCCGGGCGCGGTGCTTTCAACACTCGTGAGGCGGATCGTACCGGGGGCACGAACCATGACGTGCGGCACGGCGGCGGAGATCGATCAACTGATTGGAGCATTGCCCTCATGATGATCGACCTCACGGGAAAGGTTGCGCTCGTTACGGGAAGCACGCGTGGGATCGGGCGGGAGATCGCGGCGAGGCTGGCGGAGGCCGGGGCTCGCGTCGCCGTATCGGGGCGGAGCGCCGAGAATGCTGCTGAGATCGCCAACGCAGTTGGTGGAGAGGCGCATGGCTTCGCGTGCGACATCGCCGACACCGCCAGCGCCGCCGCTCTCGTCGACGCGGTCGAGAAGCATTTCGGCGCTTGCGACATCCTCGTGAACAATGCGGGCATCACGCGCGACAACCTGCTCATGCGACTCAAGGACGACGACTGGGACGCAGTGCTCGATGCCAATCTGCGCGGCGCATTCGCGACCATCCGCGCGGCCTCACGCGGGATGATGAAGAAGCGCTGGGGGCGCATCATCAACATCACGAGCGTCGTGGGCATCACGGGAAATAAAGGGCAGGCGAACTACGCGGCGAGCAAGGCGGGGTTGATCGGGCTCACCAAGTCCGTCGCCAAGGAGCTGGCCTCGCGCAACATCCTCGCGAACGCGGTTGCTCCCGGATTCATCGAGACGGACATGACCGCCGCGATGACCCTCGAAGCGCGCACGGAGCTGAGCTCGCAGATACCACTGGGACGGCTCGGAACTCCGGGTGATATTGCAGGGATGTGCGCCTTTCTGGCGTCGGAGTACGCGTCGTACATCACGGGGCAGCTCTTCGTGGTGGACGGCGGGCTAGTGATGTAGATTTCCGTAGCACGTTTCGCGCAGCGGCGCGCACAATTCATTCAAGGGGACCACGTCCATGGCGGATCTCGAAGAGAAGGTGAAGGAAATCATCGCCAAAGAGCTTGGCGTCGAGCGCGAAAAGCTGACGAACGACGCGAGCTTCATGGAGGATCTCGGGGCCGACAGTCTGGACACGGTGGAGCTCGTGATGGAATTCGAGAAGGAGTTCAACATCGACATTCCGGACGAGGATGCGGAGAAGCTGCGCACCGTCGGTGATGCGCTCACATACCTCAAGTCCAAGTCGGCGTGAATAAGCGCAGGGTCGTCGTCACCGGCCTCGGGGCCATCACGCCCGTCGGAAACGACGTGGCGACGACCTGGCAGTCCCTCCTCGAGGGACGTTCGGGAGCGGGCCCCATCACGAAGTTCGATCCGGGTCCGTTCGCGGTGAAGTTTGCATGCGAAGTGAAGGACTTCGACCCGCACGCGTACATGGATCGGAAGGAGGCGAAGCGCGCCGATCTCTTCACGCAGTACGCCGTCGCTACCGCGGTGCAGGCGATGCGCGACGCGAAGCTCGAAGGCACCACCGACTACGATCCCAACCGCCTCGGCGTCATCGTCGGCAGCGGCATTGGCGGGCTGGCCACGATGGAGCAGCAGCACGACACCTATCGCGACCGCGGCCCCTCCAAGATCTCGCCGTTCTTCATCCCGATGTTCATTTCGGACATCGCGGCCGGCATCGTGTCGATGCAGTTCAACGCACGCGGCCCGAACTACGCCACCGTCTCCGCCTGCGCCACGAGCGCGCACGCGATCGGCGACGCCTATCGCGCGATCCAGTACGGTGATGCGGACCTCATGCTCACCGGCGGCGCCGAAGCAGCGGTGACGCCGATGTCGATCGGCGGCTTCGCGAACATGCGCGCCCTCAGCGAGCGCAATGATGAGTCGCTCACCGCCTCACGCCCCTTCGACGCCACGCGCGATGGCTTCGTGATGGGTGAGGGAAGCGCGACGCTGCTCCTCGAGGAGCTCGAGCACGCGAAGAAGCGCGGCGCGAACATCTACGCCGAGATCGTCGGCTACGGCGCGACTGGCGACGCCTACCATCTCACCTCTCCCGCACCCAACGGCGAGGGCGCACAGCGCGCGATGAAGCGCGCGATGGAAGACGCCGGACTCACCCCCGAAACGGTGCAGTACGTCAACGCGCACGGCACGTCGACGCCCGCCAACGATCTCAACGAAACGAAGGCCATTCGCGCGGTGTTCGGCGACGCGGCAAATACCCTCAGCGTGAGCTCGACCAAGTCCGGTACGGGGCACATGCTCGGCACAGCGGGCGCGGTGGAGCTGCTGATCTCCTCGCTGGTCGTGCGCGACGGGATCATCCCGCCCACGATCAACTACTGCACTCCGGATCCCGACTGCGACCTCGACTATACGCCGAACACGCCGCGCCGGCGCGATGTGACGGCCGCGTTGAGCAACAGCTTCGGCTTCGGTGGCCACAACGTCACGCTCGCCGTCCAGCGCTACGTAGGCTGACGTGCCCCTCCCGGCGAACGTCTCTTTCGCGCGGCTGTCGGACCCTGCGCTGCGCGCCATCGGCGCCAAGGTCGCCGAGGGCACGCGCCTGTCCGCGGCCGACGGCATCACGCTGTTCGAGACGCCGGATATCCTTGGCGTTGGCCACCTCGCGAATGCGGCGAACGAAGCGAAGCACGACAACACGGTCTTCTTCGCTGCGAATCAGCACATCAATCCCACCAACGTCTGCATTCTCCGCAAGACGTGCGTGTTCTGCTCCTACGCACGACTGCCCAAGGAGGCTGGCGCCTATCGGTACACGATGGAGCAGGTATACGCCGAAGCCGCCGCGAATCCGTACGTGCGCGAGTTCCACATCGTGGGCGGGCTCGACATGGGCGCCGGGCTCGAGTACTACGCCGAAATGTTTCGCGGGCTCAAGCAACGCCACCCGAACGTGCACATCAAGGCGCTCACCGCCGTCGAGATCGCGCACATCGCGCGGATCGAGAAGATGTCGAATCGCGATGTGCTGATCGCACTGCGAGAGGCGGGGCTCGACACGCTTCCGGGGGGCGGGGCCGAAGTGTTCAGCAAGGGGGTGCGCGCGACGATCGCCGAGAAGAAGCTGAACGCCGAGGACTGGATCGAGGTGCACCGCGTCGCGCACGGGCTGGGAATTCGCACGAACGCGACGATGCTCTACGGCCACGTCGAGACCTATGAGGATCGCATCGAGCATCTCGCGCTGCTTCGCTCCCTGCAGGACGAGACGGGCGGCTTCCTCACGTACATCCCGCTCGCGTATCACCCCGACAACAACGAGCTCGGCGCCACGCTCGGACGCCTCGGAACCGCGACCACCGGCTTCGACGATCTCCGCAACGTCGCGGTCGGACGGCTCTTCCTCGACAACTTCGATCATGTGAAGACGCACTGGATCATGGTCACGCCGTTCCTGTCGCAGATCGCGCTCTCGTGGGGTGTGAACGATCTCGAGGGAACGGTGGTGCGTGAGAAGATCTACCACGAGGCCGGCGCACACACCGCGCAGGGGCTGGCGCTCGACGATCTGCTCGCGCTCATCCGTGGCGCCGGCCGCGTTCCGGTGGAGCGCGACTCCCTCTACAACACCATTCGCACGTTCGAGACGCCGGCCGCCGAGGCGGCCTGACGTGCGCGTCGGCCGCATTCGCTACATCAACTGCTTCCCGGTCTACGGCGCGATCGATCGGGGCGTCGTCGAGCTGGGCGCGAGCGTCGTCAGCGGTAACCCGAGTGAGCTCAATTCGCGCATGGCCAACGGGCAGCTCGACGTCAGCGTGATCTCTGCGGTCGAATGCGCGCGCCAGTCGTCGCGATACCTGCTCCTCCCGGATCTCGGCATCACGTCCGATGGTCCCGTGCGAAGCGTGATGCTCTTCTCGCGCGTCCCGGCGCAGGAGTTGAGCGGGCGCCGCGTGCTCCTCTCGCGCAGCTCGATGACGAGCGTCGCGCTCACGCAGCTGCTGTTCGAGCACGTCTGGAAGGCGGCCCCCGATTTCGCAGCAGGCGACGCCGAGCTCACGGACATCGCGCGCTTCCTCGAGGAGCCGCACGATGCGCGGCTCGTCATCGGCGATGCGGCGCTCCTCCTCGCGAATCGGCTCCGTGCGAACGGGAGCGAGCACCCCGGCGCGTCTGACTATCCCTTCGTCTACGACCTCGGCGAGGTCTGGAAGGAGTGGACCGGGCTGCCATTCGTGTTCGCAGTGTGGGTTGCGCAGCGAACGACGCTCGTCTCCGACGCGCTCCAGGTGCACAGCCGGCTTCTCGAATCACGCGACTGGGGGCTCGCGCATCTCGACCTGCTCGCCGAACAGGCGTCCGTCGTTACCGGTGTCGCGCGTCGCATCTGCCTCGAGTATCTCTCGGGACTCGACTATCGCCTTTCCTACGATCATCTCGCCGGGCTGTCGGAATTCTTCCGCCGGCTCGCGAGCGCGGGCATCGTGCCCGCCGCTCCGCTCTCGTTCCTCCCTGCAGCCTGACATGAGAGATCTCCTCGACTTCTACACGAACGCGCCGCTGCTCGAGCTCGGCGCCGAGGCCGACCGGGTGCGCCAGCAGCTGCACCCGCACCAGACGGTGACGTACATCGTCGATCGCAACATCAACTACACGAATGTCTGCGTTGCCGATTGCGGCTTCTGCGCCTTCTACCGGCGCCCGAAGCACAACGAGGGGTGGACGCTGTCCTACGAACAGATCGGTGCGAAGATCGACGAGGCGAAGCAGCTCGGCGCGGTGCAGATCCTGATGCAGGGCGGACACAATCCGTATATCCCGTTCGAGTGGTATCTCGAGCTGCTGCGCTACATCAAGAAGTACCACACGATCCACATCCACGGCTTCAGCCCGAGCGAGATCGATTTCTTCGCGAAGGTGTTCCGCATGGATGCGCGCGATGTCATTCGCGAGCTGATGAAGGCGGGGCTCGATTCCGTGCCGGGCGGCGGCGGCGAGATCCTGGTGCAGCGCGTGCGCGACCTCGTCGCGAAGAAGAAGGCCGGCGCCGATCGCTGGCTCGAGATCATGGAGATCGCGCACCAGGAAGGGATGAAGACGAGCGTCACGATGATGTATGGCATAGGCGAGACGTTCGCCGAGCGCATCGAGCATCTCGAGCGCGTGCGCGAGCTGCAGGCGCGCACACACGGCTTCACGGCCTTCATCTGCTGGCCGCTCCAGCCCGAGAACACGCCCACGATGTCGCACATGCCGAAGACAGGCGCCGTCGACTACCTGCGCACGACGGCGCTCGCGCGCATCGTGCTCGACAACGTGCCCAATCTCCAGGCGAGCTGGGTGACGATGGGCGGCAAGATCGGGCAGGTCGCGCTCCGCTTTGGCTGCAACGACTTCGGCTCGCTCATGATCGAGGAAAACGTGGTGTCGGCGGCCAATACCACGCATCGCATGACGATCGCGGAGATGGAGCGACTGATCACCGATGCTGGCTTCGCCCCTGCGCGCCGGCGACAGGACTATTCGATCATCCAGCCGGCGCACGCCGCCGCGTGACCTCTTCGCGGCGCACCCGCAATGCCTAGAAAGAGCGAGCTCCCCGAAGGCGCGGCGGAGCGGCGCAGCAGGCCGCGCAAACGCGCAGCGAAGATCACGATGCGAATCGGCGTCGGCTACGACTCCCATCGCTTCGGCCCCGGTAACGCCGTGCGCCTCGGCGGCATCAGCATTCCCTGCGATCGCGCGCTCGTCGGCCACTCCGATGCCGACGCGATTGCGCACGCGGTCACCGATGCGTTGCTCGGCGCCGCTGGGGAGGGGGACATTGGCTCCATGTTTCCCGACGACGATCCGGCGAATCTGAGCCGCGACTCCATCGAGATGCTCACCATCGTGATGGCGCTGCTCCGCGATCGCGGATGGCGCGCCAACAACGTCGATGTCACGGTGGTCGCCGAAGCGCCACGGATCGCGCCCTATCGCGAGGCGATGCGCGATGCGCTCGCGAGCGCGCTGCAGCTCGACCGCACCGCCGTGAGTGTGAAGGGGAAGACGAACGAGGGAATGGGGTGGATCGGCCGCGGTGAGGGAATCGGCTGCGTCGCCGTGGCCACCATCGTGCCCGTGGCCACGTGACCGTCGTCGACGAGATCGCTCGCGACTTCCTCCTCGAACGGTTCGACGACTTTCTCTCGGTGGAACAGGGTGCGGCTGGCAACACCGGCGAGGCCTACCATCGCGATCTCTCGCGCTTCGCGACCTACGCGCGCACCAAGGGCGCCGCCGCGCCGACGGCCGTGACTCCGGCGATGCTCCGCGCCTACGTCTACCATTTGAAGGACGTGGGGCTCGCCCCCTCGTCCATTCGCCGGAATGTCTCGGCCATGCGCACCTACTATCGCTTCCTCCTGGGCGAGGGGGAGGTGGCCAAGGACCCGACTGAGCGGCTCGAAACACCGAAGCGCTGGCTCACCCTCCCCGACGTGCTCACCGTCGCCGACATCGAGAAGCTGCTCGCGGCCCCGACCCTCGACGAGCCGCTGGCCTTTCGCGACCGCGCGCTGCTCGAGCTCGCGTACGGCGCCGGCCTCCGCGTCTCCGAATGGATCACCATCGGCGTCAAGGACACGCTCCTCGACGAGGGGCTGGTGCGGGTCTTCGGCAAGGGGAGCAAGGAGCGCCTCGTCCCGATAGGCCGGCGCGCAATCGCTGCCGTCGCCGTGTATCAGCGCGAGCTGCGTCCGAAGCTCGAGCGCGGAGGAGGGAAGGGCGCGCTCTTCCTCAATGCCCGAGGCACCCCGCTCACCCGCATGGGGGCGTGGAAGATCCTCCGAAAATACGTCACCATCGCCAACATCGAAAAGCACGTCACGCCACATACGCTCCGCCATTCCTTCGCCACGCATCTGCTGGAAGGAGGCGCCGACCTCCGGGCGGTCCAGGAAATGCTAGGTCATGCCAGTATTGCCACGACCCAGATTTACACGCACGTCGATCGCGAATTTCTCCGTTCCGTTCACAAGCAGTATCATCCGCGAGGCTGAGCTGTCGGTCCCGCGCTCGCTTCCTCTTCGCCCTGCCTATGCTGCTCGTCATCGATAACTACGACTCCTTCACCTATAACCTGGTTCAGTATCTCGGTGAGCTCGGTGAGGAGCCCGTGGTGCGCCGCAACGACGCGATCACAGTTGATGAGATCGGCGAGCGGCGTCCGTCGGCGATCGTGCTCTCGCCGGGTCCGTGCACGCCGTCGGAGGCAGGGATCACGGTCCCGGTGGTGCGGCGGTGGGGGAGTGAGATTCCGATTCTCGGCGTCTGCCTCGGACATCAGGCGATCGGCGAGGCGTACGGAGGAAAGGTGATTCGCGCAGATCGTGTAATGCACGGAAAGACATCACGTATCACGCACGACGGGACGGGGCTCTTCGACGAGCTTCCCGATCCGCTCGAGGTCATGCGCTACCATTCGCTCATCGTGGAGCGCAAGTCGCTGCCCCCCGCGCTCGAGATTCTCGCGGTAACCCAAGACGCCCCAGACGAGATTCAGGCCATCCGCCACAGCTCGCATCCCGTGTGGGGAGTGCAGTTCCATCCCGAGTCCGTCCTCACACAGCACGGGAAGCGCATTCTCCAGAACTTTCTCGCCATGGCGTCGACGGCGGCGGTCGCGTGAAGGCACTCGCAACCGCAACACTGGCCGCGGTCGTGTTCTCCAGCGCCGCGGCCGCCCAGGACTCCCTCCGCATTCGCACCCCGGGTCCGACGGTGCCGGAGCAGATCGTCGAGCAGACGCTCGCGCATCGCCACATCGTGCGCCACGAGCAATACAACACGCGCCTCTTCCGCGATTCCGTGTTCGACACGACGGTTCTCGTCCTCAACTCCGATGCGACCGTCGCGAGCACCGTGCACGGTGATGTCGTCGTGATCAACGGAGATCTCTACCTGCAGCCCGGAGCGAAGATCGATGGTCGCGCGGTGGCGATCGGCGGCGGCGTGTACGACTCACAGCAGGCGACGGTCGGGGGTGAGAAGCTCTCGTTCCGCGACGTGCACTTCGACACCGCGCGCACGACCAGCGGCGTGGACCTCGTCTACCGCCTGCCGCCACCTCCTGAGGACACGATCCCGACGTTCAAGCTCCCGGGGCTGTTCGGCTTTCGCGTGCCGGCGTACGACCGCGTCGACGGCCTCTCGCTACCGTGGGGCCCGCGCATTTCGCTCGGCGAGACACGCCTCGTCATCGATCCGACGCTCACTTATCGCTCGAACATCGGTGCCTACGACATCGCGGCGACCGCTCGCGCAGAGATCGCCGACGGCTGGAGCGCGACTGCCTTCGGCGGGCGCACCACGCTCTCGAACGATCGATGGATTCAGAGCGATCTCGCGAATACGATCTCGACGCTCGGTGCCGGAAGCGACTATCGGAACTACTGGCGCTCCACGCGCTTCGAGGCGTTGCTCGCCCGTCAGTGGGAGTTCTCCGAGGGCGATCTGCAGCTTTCCGCGGGAGGGCGCACCGAAGACGACTGGTCCGTGCGCAGTGGAGGTGCGTGGAGTCTGTTCAATCGCAAGGATTCCCTGCACGTGAAGCGTCCGAACCCCCCTGTCGAGCGCGGCAATCTCTCGAGCGCGCTTTTCGGCGCGCGCGGGAGCTGGCAGCGCGAGCACGTGGCCTTCAATGCCGGCGCCGATGTCGAGGTCGTGCTCGATGCGCCGAGCAGCGAGCGCTTCACGCAGACGACGCTATTTGCCCGCGTCGCTTTCCCGACTTTCGTCACGAAGCTGGGAACGCAGTCGTTCGTCTTCCACACGCACATGGTGCTGACGGTCGGCGACACCGCGCCGCCCCAGCGCTTCGCCTATCTCGGAGGTGGCGGCACGCTGCCGACCTTCGATCTCCTGAGCCGCGGTGGTGATCAACTCGTCTTCCTGGAAGGCTTGTACAACTTCCCGATTCAGACGCTCCACGTGCCGTTCCTCGGGACCCCGATCATCACCGTGCGCGAGATGCTCGGCGGCACCGGCGTCGGCAGCTTTGGACGCTTCGACAGCAATATCGGCGCGCGCCTCACCGTCGGGTTCCTGAGCGGCGAGCTGTTCATCAATCCCGACAACGGCGATAAGGCGTTCGGCTTCGGGCTGTCACTGATTCGATAGGGGTGGCGACGCCGGCTCTGGCCACTCGCCCATTTGATTTCCACCCCGCCGGTCGTAAATTACCGGTCGTGCAATTTGCGGCCGGGCACTCAACTGGATCATGGCCGTGAGCTCGCTGGCGATCATTCCGGCGCGTCTCTCCGCCACGCGGCTTCCGCGCAAGCCGCTCCGACTCCTCGCCGGCGTCCCTCTGGTCATCCGCGTCTGGCAGCGCGTCATCGCGCTCGGCGTCGCCGACAGATGTCTCATCGCCACCGACAGCCCCGAAGTGCAGCGAGTTGCGCACGACGCGGGCGCCGAGTGCATGCTCACGCGCGACGATCACCCCTCGGGCACCGACCGCGTGGCCGAGGTGGCGTCGCACGCCGAATATGCGAGCTTCGACGTCATCCTGAACGTGCAGGGGGACGAGCCATTCATCAGCGCCGAGGCGCTCGAGGGCGCCGCTGGCTGCGTAGCTGGCGGCCGATTCGAGCTGGGCACCGCTGCCGCGCACGCGGCGGTCGGCGCACTCGACAGCCGTCACGTGGTGAAGGTCGTGTGTGCCGACGACGGGCGGGCGTTGTACTTTTCGAGGGCGGGGATTCCGGCCCTCCGCGAGCCGGGTGACCGTTCTGTGCTGGAGCGAGCGGTTCGCCAGCACATCGGCGTGTATGCGTACACGCCCGACGCACTACAGCGCTGGGTTTCGCTCCCGGAGCATCCCCTGGAGCGCATCGAGCGGCTCGAACAGCTGAGGCCACTCGCCGCAGGAATGGCGATCGGTGTGGCCACCATAGATCAAGCACCACCGGGCGGGCTCGATACGGAAGATGATCTGCTACGGGCGAACGAGAACTGGACTCACCTCAGCGCGGACAGGACATGACACCGACCAGCGGCCCGACTCAGACGACCCCGAAGTACATCTTCGTGACCGGCGGCGTCGTGTCATCGCTCGGCAAGGGGATCGCTGCGGCATCGCTCGGCCGGTTGCTCGTCGAGCGCGGGCTCCGCGTCACCATGCTCAAGTTCGATCCCTACATCAACGTGGATCCCGGCACGATGTCGCCCTTCCAGCACGGCGAAGTGTTCGTGACGGACGATGGTGCGGAGACCGATCTGGATCTCGGTCACTACGAGCGCTTCATCGACCGCTCGCTCTCCCAGTCGAACAACATCACGACGGGACGCATCTATCAGAACGTCATCACGAAGGAGCGCCGCGGCGAATATCTCGGCTCTACGGTGCAGGTGATTCCGCACATCACCGACGAGATCAAATCGTCGATGCGCCGCGTCGCGCCCGAGAACGATGTGGTGATCGTCGAGATCGGCGGCACCGTCGGCGACATCGAGTCGCTCCCCTTTCTCGAGGCGATCCGCCAGTTTCGCCACGAAGTCGGCCGGGAGAACGCGGTGTTCATCCACCTCACTCTCGTGCCGTACATCAGCGCCGCCGGCGAGGTGAAGACGAAGCCCACGCAGCACTCCGTGCGTGAGCTGATGGAAATCGGAATCCAGCCCGACATGCTCATCTGCCGCACGGAGCGACCACTGTCCGAGGATGTCAAACGGAAGATCGCGCTCTTCTGCAACGTCGATTTCGGATCGGTGATCGAGAGCCGTGACGTGCCGTCGATCTACGAGATCCCGCTCTCCTTCCACGAGCAGGGACTCGATGAGCGGGTGGTCGAGCGGCTGAGCCTCGGCGGCAGGAAGGCCGATCTCACCGCGTGGCGCGAGATGGTCTCGCGCATCTATGCGCCGCACGGGCGCGTGCGCATCGCGGTCGTCGGCAAGTACACGGAGCTCATCGACAGCTACAAGAGTGTGCAGGAGTCGCTGATCCACGGTGGCATCGGCAACGACACCGGCGTCGACATCACGTGGATCTCGAGCGATCTGTTCACCACCCCCGAACGGACGGCCGAGCTTCTCGATGGCATGGATGGGCTGCTGATTCCCGGCGGCTTCGGCGTTCGCGGCATCGACGGAATGGTCGCCGCGGTCAAGCACGCGCGCGAGAAGGGACTGCCGTTCTTCGGCATCTGCCTCGGCATGCAGGTCGCCTCGATCGAGTTCGCGCGCAATAAGTGCGGGCTCGAGGACAGCCACTCGAGCGAGTTCGCTCCGGAGTGCGGCAACCCCGTGATCTCGCTGATGGAGTCGCAGCAACACGTGACCGACATGGGCGGCACGATGCGCCTCGGGTCATACCCGGCTCGCCTCAAGTCGGGATCGCTCGTCGCGCACATGTACGGCGCAGCCGATGCGAGCGAGCGGCATCGCCACCGCTACGAATTCTCGAACGCGTATCGCGAAGTCTTCGAGCGGAACGGTGTGCGCTTCAGCGGACTGTCCCCCGACGGCTCGCTCGTGGAGCTCATCGAGATTCCGGACCATCCGTGGTTCGTGGGATGCCAATTTCACCCAGAGCTCAAGTCGCGTCCGACGCGCCCGCATCCGCTGTTCGCCGGCTTCATCGCCGCGGCCGTTACCGCGAATCAGGGGCGCGCCGACGAGCGCGAGCGCTCGCAGCGAGCGCACGCCGCGGGGTGATGCCGCCAGCTCGCTTTCCGGCAGACGCGTTTTTCGTCATCGCGGGACCATGCGTCATCGAAGACGATGAGCTGAACTTCCGCGTGGCGGAACATCTGGCACGTCTGGCCGAGCGGGTGCCGGGAGGGATCATTTTCAAGGCGAGCTTCGACAAGGCCAATCGGTCCAACCGCGGCGCGGCGCGCGGCCCCGGCATCGACGAGGGGCTCGCCGCCCTCGCCCGCGTGCGCGAGCGCTCCGGGCTCCCGGTGCTCACCGACGTGCATCTCCCGGAACAGTGCGCCCCCGCCGCGCAGGTCGCAGACGTGTTGCAGATTCCGGCGTTTCTCTGCAGGCAGTCGGATCTGTTGGCAGCCGCGGGAGCCACGGGCAAGCCGGTGAATGTGAAAAAAGGGCAGTGGATGCATCCGAAGGGAATGCGTGGCGCCGTCGACAAGGTCCGCGCAGGCAAGACGACGGAGCTCGCGGTGACGGAGCGCGGCACCTTCTTCGGCTACGGCGATCTCGTCGTCGACATGCGTTCGTTCGTGCGGATGCGCGCAGCGTGCAATGCACCCGTGATCTTCGACGGCACGCACAGCGTGCAGCAGCCGGGACGCGGCGAGGGCGGGAGTAGTGGCGGCGCGCGCGAGTTCATCCCCCCGCTCACGTACGCCGCGGTCGCCGCGGGAGCCGATGGCCTCTTCCTCGAGACGCACCCCGATCCGGCGCACGCACCGAGCGATGGCCCGAACATGCTTCCGCTCGACGATGTGGGAGGCGTGATCGATCGCGCCGTGGAACTCTGGCAGCTGTGTCGCAGGTGATCAACGGCGCGCTGGCCAAGCGCATCAAGCTCGTCGGACTGGATGTCGACGGCGTGCTCACCGACGGCGGCATCTACCTCGGCGATGTCGGCGGGATGCCGCAGGAATTCAAGCGCTACGACATTCAGGATGGGCTCGGAATCAAGTTCTTGCGCGCGAGCGGGCTCAAGATCGTGCTCATCACGGGGCGCGTGTCGGAGAGCGTGCGGCTGCGCGCCGTCGAGCTCGAGGTGGACGATCTCGTGCAGGACGCGCAGGCGCGCAAACTCCCCGCGCTCCTCCGCATCCTCGAGCGCTACGACATCAAACCCGAGGAGACCGCCTTCGTCGGCGACGATTTTCCCGACCAGCCCGTGCTGCGCGTCGTCGGGTTGCCTGTCGCCGTGGGGAACGCGGTGCCGGAGATTCGTGATCTGTGCAGCGTGCAGCTCAAGCGTACGGGTGGCTTCGGCGCCGTGCGCGAATTCGCCGAGATGCTGCTCAAGGCGCGCGGCGACTGGGAGCGTGTGGTCTCCGACTACCTCGTCCAGCGTATCGACACGAAGCTCGAGGTGCTCAGGTGAATTCGGCCGAGATCATCGAGCGCGGTCGCGCCGTGATCCGCATGGAGCGCGATGCCCTTGGTGCGCTCATGGCACGCATCGACGACAGCTTCACGAACGCGGTGACCATGCTGGCCGCGGCGCAAGGGCAGGTCATCGTGAGCGGTGTGGGGAAGTCGGGACTCATTGGACAGAAGATCGCGGCGACGTTCCGATCGACGGGAACGCTCGCGAACTTCCTGCATCCCACCGAGGCGATGCACGGCGACCTCGGGCTCGTGGGCCCGTCGGACATCGCGCTCTTCATCTCCAAGAGCGGCGAGACCGACGAGCTGATGCCGCTCGCGGAGCAGCTCAAGCGCTTCGGTGTACCCATGATCGTGATCACCGGCGCGGTCGATTCGTTTCTCGCACGCCAGGCGGAAGTCTTCCTCGATGCCAGCGTCGTCGACGAGGCCTGTCCGACTACCGATGCGCCCACGACCAGCACTACAGTCGCGCTCGCACTCGGCGACGCGCTTGCCGTCGCGCTGCTCTCCGCAAAGGGATTCCGCCGCGAGGACTTCGCGCGCCTGCATCCCGGCGGTTCGCTGGGCCGGAAGCTCATCACGCGCGTTGCGGATCTGATGGTGAAGGAAGAGCTCCCCACGCTCCCGGTTACCGCTGAGATGCGCGAGGCGGTGGTGCTGCTCGCGAAGCGTCGCGGCACGGTGGCCATCGTCGACGACGTGCAGCGGGTGCTCGGCGTGATCACTGCCGGTGATCTCACGCGACTCATGGAGCGCGGCGACGATTTTCTCTCCGTTCCCGTGTCGCAGGTGATGAACGCGTCGCCGAAGACCGTCCATGATCACGAGCTCGCGAGCGCGGGCGCGTATCGGATGGAGCAGCACGGCATCATGGCGCTCCCCGTGATCGACGGGCGCAACCGCCTGGTCGGGATGATCCACCTGCACGATCTGATGCGCGCGGGGATCCTGTGAGCCGGCTCGCGCTCTGGGCCGCCGCGATCGCCGTGGGCGTCCTCGCCGCGTGCCAGGAGGGAACGAAGCCACCGATCGCCGCGCGCAATCCTCTCGCCGATTCGGCCGATCAGGTGATGTTCGGCATCAGCACCTTCATCACGGACAAAGGGCTGCTCAAGGCGCAGCTGCAGGCCGACACGGGCTATTTCTTCGATGGCAACTCGCGAATCGAGATGCGCAACGAGAAGACCACTTTCTTCAACACCACCGGCGCCCAGACCGCGGTGCTCACGTCGAAGGAAGGCACCTACGCCACCGCGCGGTCGACGATGGAAGCGCGCAAAAACGTGCTGGTGGTCACGACGGATGGGAGGCGACTCACGACGGAGCAGCTCCACTACAATCAGGGGACGAACGAGATCTCGAGCGACAGCTCCTTCATCATGACCGAGCCCACGCGCGAGCTGCGAGGGATCGGCTTCGTATCCGATCCGAATCTGATCAACATCCAGGTGAAGCGTGTGCTCAGTGGGCAGGGTCCGCTGCCGCTCCCGGGACAGCAGCAGCACTGATGCGCATCGTGATTCGCTCGCTCCTGGCGCTCTTCGTTTCGGGCTCGCTGCTCGCTCCCGCGCTGACAGCGCAGCAACGGCCATCCCCTCCGCCCGCTCCGGCGCCGCCCGCGGCTCCCGCCTCGCCGGCGCAGGTCACGGTGCTCCCCACGACCACCGCGCCGACGGGGCAGTGCGATCTTCTCCTCACGCCCAACTCCGATTCCACCCACTTCACGTCGCAGAAGCTGCCGAGCGGGGAGTACAACAACTTCGTCGGCGGCGGCATCACGGGGCATTGCCCGCTCCAGCAGATCACCCTGATCGCGGACAGCGCCGAGTGGTTCGGTGATCTGCACATGTGGCACCTCGTGGGCCACGTGCATTACACGGAGCCGCGCATCACCATGGATTCGGACGTCGCGACGTATTTCCTCACCGACGAGCACCTGCTCTCCGAGGGGAACGTGCACACGCTGCTTCCCAGCGGTACGACGCTCGTCGGGCCGCGCGTCGAGTACTATCGCGCCGCGCCGAAGATACGCACCGTCGCACACATGATCGCGCCGGGGCGTCCGACGATCAACGTCATCGAGAAGGAGGCAACGGGAAAGCAGTCCGAGCCGACGATCGTCGTCGCCAACACCGTCGTGATGGACGGTGATTCCCTCGTGTTCGCGTCGCAGAACGTGGTGATCACCCGCACCGATGTGATCGCGACGGGGGACACCGCGACCATGAACAGCCAGACGCAGTTTGCGCGGCTCATGAAGTCGCCGAAGATCGTCTCGCGCGGGAAGAAGCAGTTCATCCTCTACGGCGAGGTGATCGATCTCTTCGGTCAGAATCACTCGTTGGAGCGCGTGCTCTCGAAGGGAAAGGCGAAGAGCATCAGCGACAGTGCCACGATGACGGCGGACACGATCGACTTTCGTATGGACGCAGGGCTCCTCCAGCGCGCGTATGCCTGGGGGAAGTCGCGCGCGCACGCCGTGAATCCCGTGTACGACGTGCTCTCGGACTCGATCGACCTCCGCATGCCGGGGCAGCGCACGCGCGAGATCCGCGCCGTGCGCAAGGCGTATGCGCAGAGCCTCCCAGACACCGCGAAGCTCCACACGAAGGAAAAGGACTGGATGCGCGGCGACACCATCACTGCGCACTTCGACAGCGTCCAGGCGCCCGGCGACACGTCGAGCCAGCCACAAATGCGACAGTTGATCGCGCAGGGAAGCGCGCAATCCTTCTACCAGCTCGCGGCCAGGGACAGCGGCGTCGTAGGGCCGGCGATCAACTACGTGAAGGGGCGCGACATCTCGATCGCCTTCGCGAATCGCGTCGTCCAGACGGTCGACATCGTGGAGAAGGCGGAGGGCGTCTATCTCGAGCCGCAGGTGCCGGGGCGAGCCGATACCCTGACCGCCCGCAAGCAGGCCACGCAGTCCACCCGCCGCTCCTCGAGGCGCCCATGATCGAGCGCCAGCTGCCACTCCCGGTGCAGCGTTTCATCGAGGAACATGCGCACGGCGATCGCTGGACCGCCATGGCGCTCCACGCGCTGGTCTGCGCTGCACGCGACACCGGTGACGTCAACTTCAACGACATCGCCATTCAGTACCGCAACGACTACCTCGGGATGGTCCGCGACGATGGACGCGATGCCGATCGCGAAGCCGGTCGCCTCGGTCTCGACGAGGTCCGCGAGCACCTCACGCGCACTGTGCTCCCGCGCCTCGCGCAGGACGGCCTCATCACCCTCCCCGTGGGGCAGATTGGCGCCGAGACCACCATCAGGATCGAGCCGTCCTACTGGAGTGAGATCGCGCCATTCCGCCAGGCGATCGAAGACTCGGGTGTGGAAGGGGTGCTCAAACACACCGGCGAGCATGCAGTCGTGCGCGCCGGACAGCGGAACTCCACGGACCCGCTCGAGGGCGGCAGCGTGCTCGAAGCTCGTTCCCTGGTAAAGACTTACAAGCGGCGGAGGGTCGTCAATGACGTGGCCCTGCGCTTGCAACAGGGAGAGATAGTCGGACTGCTCGGACCCAACGGGGCCGGGAAGACGACCACGTTCTACATGATCGTGGGGCTGGTGCAGCCGCAGGAAGGGCGAATCCTGCTCGACAATCGCGATATCACGGAGATGCCGATGTACCGGCGCGCACGGCTGGGTATCGGCTACCTTTCACAGGAACCCTCGATTTTTCGTAAGCTTACGGTCGAGGAGAACATCCTCGCGATTCTCGAGTCGATGAAGCTGTCGGCGCGCGATCGTGAAGCTCGGCTGGAGCAGCTGTTGGGAGAGTTGAGCATCGCCCATCTGCGACACAATCGCGCGTACTCGCTGTCGGGGGGCGAGCGGCGCCGCCTGGAGATCACCCGGGCACTCGTGACGCAGCCGAAGTTCATGATGCTCGACGAACCGTTCGCCGGAGTTGATCCGATCGCGGTGCATGACATTCAGTCGATCGTTGCTGGCCTCCGTCATCGTGGAATCGGAGTGCTGATCAGCGATCACAACGTGGAGCAAACGCTGGACATCGTTGACCGCGCCTACATCATGTTCGACGGCCAGGTAAAGGTTTCCGGAACCGTCCGCGAGCTCGTCTTCGACGAGACGGTGGCCGAGATCTACCTCGGGCCCACGCTCGCTGCGCGTCTGCGCGCACGCTTTGCCGAGAGCGTCGTACGTCCGGGCCGGGGAGGTGCTGCATGAGATCGGGCATGTCGCAGCACACCCAGATGAAGCAGGAGATCAAGATCAACCCCCGCCTCTACCAGGCGATGGATCTCCTGTACATGCCGTTGCTCGACCTCCAGCAGCATCTCAAGCAGGAGCTCCTCAACAATCCCTTCCTCGAGATGTACGAGGAGGATGAAGACGAGGACGGCGAGGAGGCGGCGGCCGAGGAAAGCGAGCAGACCGAAGACGACAAGCAGAAGGAAGAGACCACCGACGAGATCGACTGGGAGGAGATCCTCCTCAACGGCTTCGATGCCGGTGGCCGTCCCGAGGAGCACGAAGAGAAGGAGTACTTCGAGCCCGTCACCGTCGATCGCCGCGATCTGAGCGACCATCTCCGCGACCAGGTCGCGCTCCTCGATCTCGACGAGCGGCAGCACCAGTTGGCAGAGGAGTTCGTCGGCAACATCAACGAGGATGGCTATCTCGCCTGCTCTCTCGACGAGATCCGCCGCGGTATCAACGAGTGGGTGGAGAAGGCCGCCGAAGAGCTCGGACGCGACACCGAGGACCTCCCGTTCTACACGGTCGACGAGTGCGAGGCGATGCTCCGCACGATCCAGGCGCTCGACCCGCCGGGCGTCGGCGCGCGCGATCTTCGCGAGTGTCTGCTCCTCCAGCTGCGCGAAGCGGGACTCGAGCAGTCGGTGCCCTACCGCCTCGTTCGCGACTGCTTCGATGAGCTCATCAACCACCGGCGCAGCGAGATCTCGAAGCGCTTCGGCATCTCCGTCACCGACGTGCAGAACGCCGCGGACACTTACTCTCCGCCGGACCAGCCGCCGATCAACGACACCACAATTGCCGGCTCGCAACAGGTCAATATTCGAGTCCGCTTTGCCGAGGTGTCGCGCAATGACGTCCAGAGCCTGGGCATTGGGTCGTCAGGTTCAGGTGGTGGCATTGGGTTTGGCGGCAGCGGCAGTGAGGTGGATGCCCTCGTAGGCGCGTTGCAA
>JBBSEY010000017.1:0-27046 GCA_038239265.1 Gemmatimonadales bacterium
ACATCCTGATCAAGTGGAAGCGTGGGAACCATGCGTGGAAAGCGGCGATGCCCCATCTGGCCATCCTGTTCGGCAGTCGCTTCACGGATCACGCGTGAGCTTCACCCAATCGCTTCACACACAAAATTCCTGACACGTCCGGCTCGGCTGCCAGATTGTCCAAACGGTGTCGAATGTTCTTCGCGCCCTACGGTACACGCTCGTCGAAGGTGTCGCTAATGATTCCCTCTTTCCGCCCCCAACCCCCGCAACGCGCGACCCGGCTTCGCCCCGGTATGGACGCCGTCCCGCAGCACCTCCACTCCATTCACGAGCACCTCCCGCACCCCCACCGACAGCTGGTGTGGTTTCTCATACGTCGCCCTGTCGATGATGGTGTTCGGATCGAACACCACCACATCCGCATACATCCCCGCACGCAACAGCCCGCGATCCGGAATCGACAGCCGCTCCGCCACCCCCGACGAGAACTTCCGGATTGCATCCTCCAGCGTCAGCACGTGCTCCTCGCGCACGTACTTCCCGAGCAGTCTCGGATAACTCCCATATGCTCGTGGATGCGTCAGCCCCTTCGCGCTGTCCGGATCGAAGCCCTCCGCATCCGTTCCGATCACCACCCACGGCCGCCTGAGCTGCATCGCGACATTCTCATCGGTCATGCTGAACGTCAACTTCCCCGCGCGACCACCCGAGATCAGCACGACGTCCGCCATCGCATCGCCCCACGACTTCCCCATGTCCGCGGCAATCCTGTCGAGCCGCCACCCCTCGTACTTCGCGAGCGACGGCGTCGACAACAGTCCCACCACCATGATCGGCCCCGGCCCCGACTCCTGACAATACACGGGCCGGTGCGGCGTCGAATCCATCGCCTCCGCCACGATCTTCGCCCGCGTCGCCGGGTTTTTCAGATTCTCGAGCAGCTTCCCGTTCTCCGCCGCCCACGGCGGCACGCACGCCGCGAGCCCGTTCCCCGACGCCGTGTACGGATACATCGTCGCGCCGACATCCTGCCCGGCAACGCGCGCCGAGTCGATCTTCGAGACCATTGCCGCGGCCTTGCCCCACGCGTGCGCGCCTGCCGCCTTGAGATGATAGATCTCCACCGGCACTCCACCCGCGCGCCCGATCGCCAGCGCCTCGTCGATCGCCTCGAGCAGCGAGTCGCCCTCCGATCGGATGTGCGAGATGTAGACACCGTGATACGGCGCCATCGCCTTCGCGATCTCGCTCAGCTCGTGCGTGCCAGCGTAGTTCCCCGGCGGATAGATCAGCGCACTCGCGACGCCGAACGCGCCATCTCTCATGGCATCGCGCGTAACGCGTCGCATCGTGTCCAGCTGCGCCTCGCTTGGCGCGCCCTGCGCCTGTCCGTTCGCGTACGCGCGAATCGTTCCGGCACCGATGAACGAGCCGACGTTGATCGAGTTGCCGTGCTTTTCCATCGCATCGAGCCACGCGCCGAAGCCGTGGTCGCCCATGAACTGCTTGGCCACACGAATCCCGTTCGTGTCGCTCGCATCCGCGGTCGCGAGAATTTTGCCATTCACCGGCGCAGGCGTGTCTCCTTCGCCGAGGATCTCGGTGGTGACGCCTTGGGTCACCTTGCTGATGACGCGTCCATCGCCAGTGAGCAGCTGCTCGTCCGACTGCCCCTGGATGTCGATGAATCCCGGCGCGACGACCATCCCCTTGGCATCGATGCGCCGGGTTGCGCGCGCACCTGCGAGCATGCCCGCAGGCGCGATGATCGCGATGCGATCGCCGCGCACGCCGACATCGCCGTAGTACCACGGATTACCGGTTCCATCGACGATGCGGCCGCCGCTCACGACCACGTCGTACGCACCATCCGGAGCGCCAGCCCCCGGATGCGCGCTCCCGGCACATCCAGCGAGCGCGAAGACCAGGATCACGAGACAGGGGTTCGAGCGCGGCAGCATCGTCATTGCATTGTGAAAGAAGAGGTGAACGGAGGGCGCGACAATGCATACAACGTTGCGTATGTCGCTGTTAAATCCTAACTTGCGCATCCTTTTGGGGCGTAGCTGAGCTGGCAAAGCGCCGGACTGTTAATCCGGAGATCGGTGGTTCGACCCCACCCGCCCCAGTTCTATGGAACGGTACGAAGGTCGGCCAGTTGGCGGTGTCGCATCTCTCGCGGCACCGCCAACGTCGCCTTCGCTACTTCGCGGCCGACCCCCCTGGACGTGGAGCCGTGAACTCTCCCGGCATTACGCGCACCTCTCCCGGAGGCGCACCTGGAATCGCAGAGCCTGTCTCCGGCTCCGGATTCTGCACGCGGAAGAAAAGCGCCGCGAGCGCGCCGCCGGCCAGCGGCCCCACCAGATAGAGCCACAGATTCGCGAGCGAACCGTGCGACACGAACGCATCGACCAGCATCGGGCCGACGCCGACCGCCGGATTGAACGCGCCACCCGAGATCGCGCCCCCGGCGAACGCGGCGACAACGACGGTGAAGCCGATCGCCAGTCCATAGAATGAATTCTTCTCCGTCTGCCGCGCGGTTGCGGAGTTCAGCACCACGAGCGCGAGTGCGAAGGTGAAGATCGCCTCGACCACGACCGCGCGCCCAGCCGTCACATCGCTGCCCGGCGCTGCGGCGAAGGTCTTCCCCGTGAGATAGAGAACGATGAGCGCCGCGAGAATGGCGCCGAGCAACTGCGCAATCCAGTATGGAACGACGTCGGCGGCGGGGAGCTTGCCGCGCATCCACACCGCGAGCGTCACGGCGGGATTGTAGTGCGCTCCCGACACGTGGCCTCCCATGTACACCATGATCATGAGCGAGCATCCGATCGCCAGCGGCGCAAATGGCGTTCGCGCGATCGAAGTGAGCCCGACCGTCAACACCAGGAAAAACGTCCCGATGACTTCCGTCGCATACGACATTTTCATAGTTCTGCCACGTGGAGTAAGGGAGCGCGAACCGCACCCGAGTGCGTGAATTAACGAAGCGGCCGCGCTGACGGCTAGAGATCGGGACGCGACCGCAGGTGTTACGATCGGGGCGAACGGGAACAGAGGTGCGAAACGATCCGTGCACGCAAAGCGTTACCCATGAGGCAGTTGACGCTTCGGCGCGCCCGCGGCTACCCGGCGAGGCGTGGTCCATGCATCAGCTGTCCTTTCATGTGACGACGTGTGGGCAGTACATTCTCGATCCTTCTCATTGCGGAGCCAAGATCATGAGCGACAACAAACACGAAGCGAGCAAAGGCGATTCGAAGAGCGACAGCGAGAAGGCGCTGCAGGACGAGCTCCGCCGCGAAGCAGCGGAAGGGAAAGGCTCCGTCGGCGACGCTGCGAAGAACAGCAATCTCACCGGCTCCTCGACGTGGGAGACTCTGCCCGATGGTGAGGGCGACAAGAAGGGCGGGAAGTGACACGCGCGCAATCGCACGACTCGTCCGACAGCTCGGCGGAGGATCGCAAGAGAATCGGCGAGGAGATCGCATCGCGTCTGTGTCGCAACGGCGTGCAGCTCACGGGAAAGGAAGCCTCCGATGAGTTGGCCGATCTCGAGGAAGCGGTGGAGAGCTTCGAGCGAGCGGTCGAGCGCGCCGGAGGAGACCTCATGGTCGACGAGCCCGTCTCGAACGGCAAGCCGATCGCTCCAGATGACTCGAGCTTCGTGCTCCCCGCTCGCAAGGGATCGGAACCGGTAGCCGACTACATCGCCCGCATTCACCACGCGGCGACGCACGCTGGCGAGAAGGGCAAGAGCAAGTAGCACCCTGGACTGAAGGTGTCCGAGCTCTCGACTCCTGAGCTCGGCCCATCATCGCGCATACTCTTGCGAGTGGACACTCCGCTGACTCCGCGAACGATTCCCGAGAGCACCATTGCGGCCCTGCGCGAGCTCCTGGTGCGCATGGTGGGCGACGAGCCCGAGCGGAACGCCGAGGGCGCCCTCCGTGCGGGCGGGGACGTGAGACGCGCGCTACGTGTGCTGTGCGACGACGCGCGGGCGAATTGCATACGGGTCGAGCAGATCGTGATCGCGATCAAACAGGGCTGGTCGTCGCTGCACAGCGAGCATCCACGCGCGCGATCCGCGGGCCCCGATGAGCTCCTGAATCAGGTGATCACACTGTGCATCGACGAGTACTACGGGGATAGCGGAACCGTCGGAAGCGGCGTCGCGCAGTAAAAGATTCTCATGTGCGACGCGCACGTGAGGTACTGTCCCTCAAGCATTGCCGGCAGCGATCACGCGAGTGTAGCGTGCAGAGCGAGGATAGCTCGTGCAACTCCGGTAATGGGACAAGATGCACGCCAAAGGTGCGCAGTTCGCCAGTCCGATCGCGGCAACGCAGGTCAGCAGTCGAGCGGGACTCGAGCCGCGCTGGAGATCGATTCACCCGGCATGATCCTCCGCAACCTGGGTCTCTCCGGCCAGGACGGTAGTTCCGTGCCTCGAGTCGCACACGAACAGCAGCGCGACGTTCCTCTCACAGGGCGCGCCGATGCACCCGCCAAGTGTTTGTCGACGGAAGCGCGATGTCGCGAGAACGACGCCGAGCTGACGTTCCGCGCGACCCAGGAGCGGTCACGCGCCCGGCTGCAGGACAATCGCGACGTGTTGTGGTTCGCCGGTCTCGATGCCGAACACGTGTTGTACGCGAGTCCCGCGATCGAGTCGATTTGGGGAGTTTCCGCCTGGCGACTCTATGAGGACGGAAGCCTATGGTGGGGCGCGATCGATCCTGCGGATCTGCGCCGTGTGCGATCGGCGTGGAAGGCGTGCGCGGACGGGAGGTCCCGCGGCTTCGACGAGACATTTCGCGTGATACAGCCCAGTGGGGCGGCACGCCTCGTCTCGAACGCCGGCTCCATGCTTCTGGACGATGCGAGCGGCAACGCGCACATGAGCGGCTGCATCTGCGATATCACCAATCGCACGGAGCTCGAGCAAGAGCTGCGTCAGTCGCGCAAGATGGACGGCATCGGCCGCCTCGCGGGCGGCATCGCGCACGACTTCAACAATTTGTTGACGGTCATTCATGGGTACAGCGATTTGGCGCTCGATGATCTCGATTCCCGATCGTCCGCCTTCGCAGACATCCGCGAGATCAAACGCGCTGCATCGTCCGCCGCAGCGCTCACGAAGCAGCTACTCGCGTTCAGTCGCCGGCAGCTTCTGCAACCGCGGCCAATTCAGCTGTGCGCCGTGGCGCTCGCTGTCGAGAACATGCTGGGGCGGCTCATCGGCGACAACATCAAGCTGTTGCTCAAGCTCGACCCGATCGGCGGTTGGGTGTTGGCCGACGAGGGGCAGCTCGAGCAGGTGATTCTGAATCTCACCGTGAATGCGCGCGACGCGATGCCGGATGGCGGCCGAATCACAATCACGACCTCGACGGTTGCGGCCCACGGAAGTATCGGTGCGCAGACCGCTCCCTCGTCGACCGGATTATGGGAGCGGCTGACAGTTACCGATACGGGCGTCGGAATGGATGGGGCTACTCGCAGACAGATTTTCGAACCGTTCTTCACGACGAAGGCCGAGGGGCGCGGCACCGGACTGGGACTTTCGACGGTACAGGGCCTTGTGACAGAGGCTCGAGGAGAGCTCCACGTGCTGAGCAAGCCTGGAGTTGGGACGACCTTCTCGGTTTACCTTCCCCAGGTGCCGGCGCCCGATGCACCTGTGATCGAGACGCTTCCGCTGCGGCGCGACGTCAGTGGCTCAGAGACTGTCCTCGTCGTGGAAGACCAACCATTGCTACTGAATCTCGTGCGCCGAATCCTCCAGCAGAGAGGATACCGGGTGCTCGAGGCTCGCGATGGCGATGAAGCCGTCAAGGTCGCAGAGGCTGCGATCCTGCCGATTAATCTGTTGATCTCGGATGTGGTGATGCCAGGAATCCCGGCACGTGCCATGGCTACACGAGTCGGCAAGAAGTGGCCTGCTGTGAAGGTACTCTTCATGTCCGGATACAATTCGAGCGACGCGATACTTCACGATCTCGCGAGCTCGAACGTCGAGTTCCTGCAGAAGCCATTTCTGCCCTACGATTTCGCCGAGAAGGTGCGCGAGGTGCTCGAAGGAGCTTGATCGACGAGCGTTACTCGCCGTTCGGCGCGGAAGCGCCCGATTCCGCCATCGCCGTCTCGCGCGTGCGGCCCATCTCGCGATACACGTAGGTGATCGGCGGTGGATTGCCATCGAGCATGCCATCGATGATCGCGCGGTCGGCGGTGAGCGTGCACACCGGATCCGTGCGCGTGGCGTCGCCCGTGAGCGCGAACGCCTGGCAGCGGCAACCGCCGAAGTCGACGTGCTTGCGCGGGCAGCCTCGGCAGGGCTCCTGCATCCAGTCGTCGCCGCGGTACGCCCTGAATGCGGATGACTCTTCCCAAATGTGCTCGATGCTGTGGTCGCGCGCGTTGTCGAAGTGCAGCGTGGTGATCTGCGATGCCGCGTGACAGGGCATTACGCGTCCGTCCGGCGCGACGACGAGATAGAAATTTCCCCACCCGCCCTGGCAGGGCTTTGGGAACTCGCTGTAGTAATCGGGAAGCACGTAGATGATCTGCATTTTGCCACGGTACTTCTCGACTGCGCGATCGACGATCGCTTCCGAGCGCACGATCTGTTCGCGCGTCGGCATCAGCGATTCGCGGCTGAGCACCGCCCAGCCGTAGTACTGCGTGTTCGCAAGCTCGATGCGGTCGGCGCCGAGCGCCCCGGCCATGTCGATGATCTCGGCCAGGTGATCGAGGTTGGCGCGATGAAGCACGACGTTCGCGCTGAAGGCGAAGTCGAGCTCCTTGATCCACGCGGCCGCCTGATGCTTCGCGTCCCAGCTTTTTGTGCCGGCGATCCTCTCGGCGATCTCCTTCTCGGAATCCTGAAAGGAGATCTGCACGTGCTCGAGCCCTGCCTCCTTGATTCGCATCGCGCGCTCGCGCGTGAGGCCGACGGCGGATGTGACGAGCGTCTGATAGAAGCCGAGCGTGTGCGCGTGGGCGACGAGCTCCTCGAGATCGCGGCGGATGAGCGGCTCGCCGCCCGAGAGGCCGAGCTGCAGCGCCCCGAGCTCGCGCGACTGCGTGAAGATGCGCTTCCAATCGTCGGTGGAGAGCTCGGCCTTCGAGCGAGCGAGGTCGACCGGGTTGGAGCAGTACGGGCAGTGGAGCGGGCAGCGGTGCGTGAGCTCCGCGAGGAGTGTCGTGGGTCTACGATCCATCGCGCACCGTCACCAGTGGAAAAGAGAAGGGACCCGCCGAGGCGGGCCCCCTGTGCTTCGCTGCGCGCTGCTTAGCGGCGGGCGACGTAGGCGGTCACTTCCATCGTGACTTCCACAACTTCGAATTCCGGCTTTGTCCAGGACATGGTGGGACTCCTGTTGACGGTAGGTGCATGCTCGCGACCGGCACCCGAGGACGAGAAAGTTCGCCAAAACGGGACTGCTGCCAGGCTCGCGACTACCGTGACTAAGGCACTGACCATGCCGCGCGTATCAGAGAACTCGTTTGCACGTTAAAGGTCTGTCTCTGTTGCACTTACAAAGATGTAGACCGCAGCAGGCCAACGCGATTCACTTCCGGCCGACGTGTCGGATAACCCAATACTGGGTCATTTCACCCAGCGAGCTCTACCGAATATTCACCCCATCATTCTCCCGTGGATGACGGCGTTTCGTCCCTCACCAACTCCCGCTCAGCGAGCTCCGATAGATACGACTGCACGTCGCCAAGCACATCCGCACCGTACCGCTCATTGAGCGTTGCCGCGATCTCCGCGATCGACCGTTCACCATCGCACAGCGCTAGAATCTCCGCAGCCGTGTCGTTCAACAGCACCGCGCCTTCCGGATACTGCAGCACGCTGCGCTGCCGCGCGTCGTCGAACTGCACGCGCGCGAACTTCCAGAGCTTGGGACGCGATGCGCTCGTCAGTGCCATGCGCGTCACTCCTCGCGGTACGCGTTGTAGATCGTGTCGATCATCACCCAGAGCATCTCGATCTTGAAAGCGAGCGCCTCGAATGCGCGCTGCTGCGTCTCGACCGTCGTGCAATACGTGGTCACGATTTCGAGCCCGTGGGTGCTGTCGCGGGGTGCCTGCGTGAGCCGGCTGTTGAAGTAGTCGTACGCATCCGCGCGAATCCACGAATAGTGCCTGGGCAGCGACTCCAGCCTTCGCCGCATGATGTCCGGCGCGAACAGCTCGGTGAGCGATGACGCCGCCGCCTCTACCCACGGCTTGGTCTTGCAGAAATTCACGTACATCTCCGCCGCGAAGCGCACCCCCGGGAGCACGTGCCGTTCATCCTCCATCTCCTCGCGCGGGACGCCGAACGCGATGCCGAGCTGAACCCACTTCTCGATTCCGCCCTCGCCTTCCTTCAACCCATCGTGATCGATGATGCGCTGAATCCACTTGCGGCGAACCTCGGGGAGCGGACAGTTGGAGATGATCGCACCATCCTTCCGCGGAATCGCTCGCTGGTACGCGAGTCGGTTCGCGACCCATCCCTGCATCTGCCGTTGCGTGAGCTTTCCCTCGTGCATCAGATGATGAAAGGGGTGCTCCACGTAATACGATCCATGAAAGCCGCGCAGCGCCGCGACGAGTGCATCGGGCGCAAGCGGCGCCTCGAGCTTCGGAATCGGCGGCGCAGGCGGAGCCGCGATCGTCGGGGCGAAAAGGAGGGAGCTGGACATGGTCAAAGCATACCGCGTTCTGGGGGTAGGACGAGCTGCGCGCGCAAAACGCGCGCCTCAGAGCTCGAAGCGCATTCCATCCATCCCCACCGCTATCCCCGCCCCCTCGACCGCCGCGCGCTCCCTCGACCCCTCGATAAGCATCGGATTCGTGTTGTTGATGTGCGTGTACACCGTGGTCCGACACGACAGTTGCCCGAGTGCTGCCAGACTTCCCTCGGCTCCGGAGACGGGCACGTGTCCCATCGACAGCGCGGGCCGATCGGAGATGCCGAGCCGGGCTAGCTCGTCGTTCGTCCAGAAGGTGCCATCGAACAGAAGCAGCTCCGCCTGCTCCAGCCTCGCGAGCAACTTCGGTCCGAGTCCGCCGCATCCGGGAACGAACGCGCACTCCTTTCCCGTAGTCGTGTCGCGGATGAATGCCGCTACCGTGTGTCCGACCTCCTCGCGTCGCGCGAATCGAGGCGGGTCGCCTCGCACGGCCTTCATTTCGATCGTGAGTCCGCTCGCGCTCCCGTCGCGATACGCGAGCGGCATCGGATCGCCGAGATCGACCTCGGCGGTGATCACCGTTGCAAACGCCTCAGTCACCGGCAGCACTCGCGAGTCCTCGGCGATCGTGTGCATGACCGCGGCGGTGGCGATGACCTGCAGCAGACGCCCCTCTCGCAGGAGCGTAACTCCGAGCGTATGATCGAGCTCCGCATCGGTGAGCACGATCCCCTCGATGGGAACGTGCCGCACCCCCTCTGCATCCGCATGCGGAAGCGTAGCGATCTGCTCGCGGACGTCGGGGGAGGCGTTGCCGAGAAACCAGCGAACGCCGTCGGCGCTGAAGGCGATCGATGATTGCGTGCGGGGGCGTGCCCGAGACGGATGCTCTCGAGCCAGGCGGCAGGTGGGGCACCAGCAATTCCACTGCGGAAAGCCACCACCCGCAGCCGTGCCGAGAAGAATGACGTGCATGTAGGTTATTGAATTCCGAATTTCTTGAGACGATATCGAAGCGTGTCGCGACTGACACCGAGCCGCTGCGCGGCTTGCGTCTGATTGCCATTGGCTTCGCGGAGGGCCTGCTCGATCATCGATTTTTCCCACTGCGCGAGGTCGGTTCCGCGGGGCGGGAGCGCTCCGGGCAGGGAAAGCGGAGTGTCGGCGTCTGCCATCGAAACGGCAGCGGGAGCGCTCGAGTCGTGGTTTCGCGAGAGCGACAGCTGTTCGGGCTCGAGGACGCCGCCCTGGCTCCAGAGCACCGCACGCTCCATGACGTGACTGAGCTCGCGCACATTACCCGGCCATGAGTAGGCGAGAAGCGCGTCGCGCACGCCGGGGCTCATGCGCTTCACGTCCTTCCCGTACTTCGTGCCGTAGCGCCGCACGAAGTCGTCGGCGAGCAGGAGCACATCATCGCCGCGCTCGCGCAGCGGCGGGAGGCGGAGCAGGATGACGGCGAGACGAAAGTAGAGATCGCGGCGGAAGGTGCCTGCCTGCGCCTCGCGCTCGAGATCGCGATTCGTCGCGGCGAGGATGCGCACATCGATCTTGCGGTCGCGGATGCCGCCAACGCGACGCACCATGCGCTCCTCGATCGCGCGCAGAAGCTTCCCCTGCAGTGCGAGCTCCGTGTCTCCGATCTCGTCGAGGAAGATGAAGCCGCGCTCGGCCGCCTCGAACAGTCCGATCTTCGACTGCTTCGCATCGGTGAAGGCGCCGCGCTCGTGCCCGAACAGCTCGGCCTCCATCAGACTCGCAGGGAGCGCGGTGCAGTTCACCTCGATGAACGGCTTCGACGCGCGCGGCCCCGACGCGTGAATGGTGTGCGCGATCAGCCCCTTGCCGGTTCCGGTCTCGCCGGTGATGAGCACCGGCGGTGTATCGTCGAGCGCGGCGATCTGTCGCGCCTGCTCCATTACGGCGCGAATCGCGGGCGACTCTCCGATCATGCCGGCAAAAGGGGCTCTCTTCGACTCGCGATTGCGATAGTACGACAGCTCCTGCTTGAGCAGCGACGTCTCGCGTGCGCGGTCGGCGAGGAACTTGAGCTCTTCGAGATCGACCGGCTTCTTGAGATAGTCGAAGGCGCCGAGCTTCACCGCTTCGACGGCGCCTTCGATGCTCCCGTATGCGGTCATGATGATCACGGGGATCGATGCGTCGAAGTCGCGGATCTTCTCGAGCAGCTCGATGCCGCCCATCCCCGGAAGGCGCACGTCGGCGAAGATGACGTCGGGGCGGAAGCTCTCGAGCAGCTGGAGCGCGGTCTCCGCATCTCCGGCAACCTCGGCTTCGTAGCCGGATTCGGTGAGGAAGGTCCTGATCGAGCGCGCGAGTGTGCGCTCGTCGTCGACGATGAGGACGGTAGGGCCGCTCACGAGATCGCCGCGCCTGCGAGTGCTTCCGCCTCGATACCGCGTAGGCGAATGCGCACCGTCGTTCCAGCGCCCGGCGTGCTCGAGATCTCGATGGCGCCGCCATTCTGCTCGACGTAGCGCTTGGCAATCGCGAGGCCGAGCCCGGGGCCCTCGGTGCGCGTGGTGAAGAACGGCTCGAATACGGATTCGAGCACGCGCGAGGGGATACCGACGCCACTGTCAATGACATCGACAATGACGACCGTGTGATTGTCGGTCTCGCGGGTCACGCCGGTCGCGCCGTGGGAGTCTTCCATCCTCGCGGAGATGCGGAGCGAGCCGCCGTTCGGCATTGCGTCGATCGCGTTGGAGACGACTTCGACGAGTGCCTGCTCGAGCTGCATCGGGTCGACGCGCACATCCGGGAGCGTGGCGGCGATGTCGAGCGTGAGCTGCACTCCTTTTTCCTTCAGGAGCTGACCAAATGTCGGAAGGAGATCCTCGACGAGCCGGGCGACGCTCTCGCGCAGCGGATGGTAGGGCGCGGGCTTGGAGAAGCTCAGCAAGTGGCTCACACGACGGTCGAGTCGATCGACCTCTTCGATGATGACGGTGAGATGGTCGCGCGACGTCGCCGCCTCGGGGTGGCGCAGTGCCACCTGGGCGGCGGCGCGGAGGCTCGCGAGCGGATTCCGAATCCCGTGGGCAACAGCCGCCGCCATCTCTCCGATCGACGCGAGCTTTTCCGACTGGACGAGCTGCGCCTGTGTGGTCTCCAGCTGCGAAACCTTGCGCTGGAGCTCGGAGTTGAGGCGCGTGGTACCGGCCTGCGACAGCCTGAGGCTCTCCGTCATCTGTGCGAAGGAGCGCGCGAGGTCGCCGATCTCGTCGGGGGAGCTGACGTCGATCGGGAGCTCGACCTCGCCCGCGCCCACGCGCGCCATCGCGACGCGCAGCTGACTGATCGGGCGCGCGAGCCCGCGCGAGATGAGCCACGAGGCGAGGAGCCCGGCGCCGACGGCGACGGCGAGGATCGCGATCAGCGCGTCGCGCTCGCGCGTGACGATCTCCTCGAGCCGCGCGTACGCGCCGCGCACACTCGACTCGCGCGCCTGTCGATAGATGTCGCGATTGAGCTGCGTGAGCGTGGGAAGAAGCTGGTCCCGGAGATCGCGCTGCGCCATTCGGTACGACGCCTCGTGCTGCCCGGAGTCGTAGAGCGTGAACACGCTGTCGGCGACGATCTCGATGCGCCGCTGAATCGCCTCGGTGCTGTTCGCGAGCTGCGACTCGTTGGGCCGAAGCTCCGATCGCCAGCGCCGCTGCCAGAAGCTGATGACCGTGCCGGTCGCGCGAAACTCGTCACGCGCGTGCGGATCGAGTCCGCTCAGGTAGCGCCAGATGATCTCGCTCTGATTGAACATCGCCGTCTCGAGCTCGGAATACGTGCGCGTGCGCGCCATGTTCTGGCCGAGCATTTGGAGGGCATCGCGCTCGAGCACGTTCGTGCGGATCGCCTCGACCCCGATGAGCAGCGCGGGGAGGACCATGAGCGAGAAGCCGAACAGCATCTTGCGCTGGAAGGTCATCTGGGCGAGGGCGCGCGGCGGGGCTAGGGAGGGAATGGTCGCGGGCGAGGTACGGCGCGCCCGAGATTGAAGCTATCACGCAAAGTGGAGGGAGGGGAGAACGGCAGCGGCGGCGGCGCGGACTCGCGTCGCTAGTAGGTGAGCGTCCCTTCGACCACCTTCGCAACAGACGTGTACGGATGCTCCTTGGCCTCCCCCTTGCCCATGATGTGCAGCACCTTCCAGCCGCTCGCCTTGAAATAGTCTGCGATCATCGAGCGATGGCAACGCCACCACACCCCCTCGGCGCACATCACCGCGACGCGATCCTTGCGCGCGAGCGCTGCCAGCGTGTCGGCCGCGGCCGCGAAGGCAGGGGTGTCCATGTAGTCCGCGTAGCCGCGGAAGGAGGCGTTGATCCACTCCTGGTGCGGTGAGTCCGGCAACGGAGCGCGGCGACCGCCGAGCTCCGTCATCGGGGTGTACGCAATGTGCATCGGAGCGAGTGCGGACTGGAGCGCCACCGGATTGAATTGCGGATGCGCGCGCGAACCCGGGAAACGGCGCACGTCGGCAATCCGCGTAATGCCATGCGCGGCCAGGATCTCGAGGAGCTCATAGATCGTGTGCGTCGAGTGGCCGACGGTCCAAAGTGCGGCGGGCGGCTGGAGCACCATCCGCTCATCATAACGGGACGGGCGCGCGCGCGTTGCCACGCGCCACTCGAGCCGGCAGCTTACGCGAGTGAATCCGCTTGCCGAGCAACAGTCGCGACGCGAGCCGCTCGCGCTCGCCGCCCGCGATGTCGTCCAGCGCTACGGCGACATCGTCGCGCTCGACGGTGTGAGCCTCGACGTCGCCGCAGGAAAGAGCGTCGCGCTGGTTGGTGAGAGCGGCTCCGGGAAGACGACGCTGCTGCGCTGCTTCAATCGGCTCGTCGAGCCATCCGCCGGCTCGATCTCCGTCGGCGCGACGGACGTACGCGCGATGCCGAGCGCGGCGCTGCGCCGCATGATCGGCTATGTGCCGCAGGATGGCGGGCTGATGCCGCACTGGCGCATTCTCCGCAACGTCGCGCTCGTGCCGGTGCTGCTCGGGATTCCCAACGCCAATGCGATCGCTACCGAGACGCTCGCACTGGTCGGTCTCCCGGCGGCGAAGTTCGGGGCGCGCTTTCCGCACGAGCTCTCGGGCGGGCAGCGGCAGCGCGCCGCGCTCGCGCGCGCGCTCGCCGCGCGCCCGGGGGTCGTGCTCATGGACGAACCGTTCGGCGCGCTCGATGCGATCACGCGCTCCGATCTTCAGGCTGCGTTCGACTCACTCCGCCACGAGCTCTCCTTCACGATGCTGTTGGTCACGCACGACATGGCCGAGGCGGCGCGGCTGGCGGATGAGCTGGTCGTGATGCGCGACGGGCGCATCGAGCAGCGCGGCACGATCGACACGCTCGCGACCGCCCCCGCGACGGAGTACGTGGCGACGCTGCTCGAGCGCGCGCTCGCGGCGTCGGCGCCGCTCCGGGGGCTGGCGTGACGCTCCTGGCGCGAATTGCACCGGTCTTCGCACTCGTGCTCGCCCTCGACGCGAACATGTCCCGCGCGCAGACGCATCGGGCACCGGTCATCGTCGCCTCGAAGCCTTTTGGCGAGTCGTACCTCCTCGCCGAGATGTTCGCGCAGACGCTCGAGGCGCATGGTATCTCAGTAGTGAGGAAACCCGGACTCGGCCAAACCCAGATCGCGATCGAAGCGCTCCGCTCCGACGCCATCGACGTGTACCCGGAGTATACCGGCACCGGGCTGCTCGCGGTGCTGCACGATACGCTCTCCGACTCGCTTGCGAGCGACGCGCGTCTGGTCTACGCGCACGTCTCCCGCGAGTTCGCCCGCCGCTACGGAATGCGCTGGCTCCCGCCCCTCGGCTTCCAGAACAGCTACGCGATCGCCGTCCGCCGAAACACCGCCGCGCAATTTCATCTGCGCACGATCAGCGATCTCGCGCGTGAGAGCGCTCATCTCACCGCTGGATTCACGGCGGACTTCATCGGCCGCGCCGATGGCCTGGCGGGGCTCGCGCGCGTGTACGGCGTGCGCCCGCGCGCCGTGCGCCCGCTCGCGCCGGCGGTGAAGTACGAGGCGCTCGCGAGCGGCGGCGTCGACGTCATCGATGGCTACTCCACCGACGGGCTGCTCGCGAAGTACGATCTCATCACGCTGATCGACGACAAGCACTTCTTCCCGCCCTACGAGGCGGCCGCGTTGATCGGCTCGCGCCTCGGTCACGATCGCCCTGACGCGGTGTCGGCGCTCGCCTTGCTCAGCGGGCTGCTTGACGAATCGCGGATGCGCGCGCTCAACCGCCGCATCGAGGTCGACGGCGAGGACGTGAAGCGCGTCGCCTCCGACGCGCTGCGCGACATCGGCATCACGAATGCCACCCGCGTGTCGACTGCGGGAGCACAGAGCCAGGAATCTCTTAGCACTAAGGGATCGTTCGCATCGTATCTCTGGCAACGGCGCGCCGCGATCTGGCACCTCACCCTCCAACACCTCCTCCTGGTCGCCCTCGCGCTCGGCGCCGCCATCCTCGTCGCGCTCCCGCTCGCCCTCGCGCTCGAGCGCACGCGCCGGCTCGCCGAGCCGGTCGTCGGGGCGCTCGGAGTTCTCGAGACGATTCCGAGTATCGCCCTCCTCGCGTTCATGATCCCGCTGTTCGGCATCGGGATCAGGCCGGCGCTCGTGGCGCTCTGGATCTACGCCCTCTACCCGATCGCGCGCAGCGCCTACAGCGGCGTGCGCGATGCCGATCCCTCGGCCGTCGCCGCCGCTGAGGCGATCGGAATGACGCCGTTGCAGCGACTCCTCTCCGTGCGGCTGCCGCTCGCGGCGCCCGTCATCATGTCGGGGATTCGCACCGCCGCGGTCATCACCGTAGGCGCTGCCACGCTCGCCGCCTTCATCGGTGCCGGCGGGCTCGGCGAGCCCATCGTCGCGGGGCTCGCGCTGGCGGACACGAACATGACGCTCTCCGGCGCGCTCCCCGCCGCCGCGCTCGCACTGCTCGTCGATGGCGCGCTCGCGCTGGTCGAGCGCGCGGTGGCGCCGGCGCACACGCGCCGTGCGGCTTCCAGATAGGAATTCCGGGCTTCGGAGAAGACTTCGACGAACACCGCGCCCTTGACATATATTCCTATATCGGTATATATATCGACGCATGGCACGAGCATCCACGACCGCAGACGTTTTCAATGCGATTGCCGAGCCGAGGCGAAGAGAGATCATCGGCCTCCTCATCGATGGCCGCGAGTGGGCGGTCAACGATGTCGTCGCTCGTGTGGATATGGAGCAGCCTGCCGTCTCCAAACATCTTCGCGTGCTCCGGGAGGTCGGCATCGTCACGGTGGCCAAGCGAGGGCAGCACCGCATGTATCGCCTGCACGCCGAGCAGCTGAAACCGGTTCACGACTGGGTGAAGAGCTACGAGCGGTATTGGACGCATCAGCTCAGCCGCATCAAAGTGCGATCAGAGGAGAAGGTGTTGGACAGACGACAAGGCGCGAACCCCCCAACGCACCCGAAGAGATAACCGGAGCCACGATGCCAGCGACACTCACCGAGCAGACGGTCCACGCACTGGAGATCGTCAAGGACGAACGCATCGACGCGCCCATCGATGTGGTGTTCGCGACGATTCTCGAGCAGCTGGGCCCGATGAACGAGGCGCCGGGCACAGGCTCCATGCCGATGAAGCTCGAAGCGTGGCCAGGCGGCCGGTGGTATCGCGATCTCGGCAACGCTTCGGGGCATTTCTGGGGCACCGTCCAGTCGATCAAGCCGCCGATTCTCCTCGAGCTCTGCGGACCGCTCTTCATGTCGTATCCTGCGGTCTCCACCGTACGATTCCAGCTCTCGGCAGTAGACGGTCTGACCCATCTACACTTCACGCACCGGGCGATGGGGCAGATCTCCCACGACGCCGACATCGAGGAAGCGTGGTCGGGAATCGACGGTGGATGGGAGAAGCTGATGTCGAGAATTCGTTCTGCGCGATGACACTGAATCGATCTGCGAGGAGTGATGCAGCATGCGGAATATCTTTGAGCCGGACGCGAGCGGAGAGATCAAGGAGCGGCTCTCGAAGCTGCGGGCGGACAGCGAGCGGCGCTGGGGCAAGATGAACGCGGCGCAGGCCGTGGCGCATCTCTGCAAGGGGATGGAGCAGGCGTTGGGGGACGTGCGTCCACCGCGCATGATGATCGGCCGGCTCCTGGGCGGCTTCATCAAATCCAAGGCGCTCGGCGATGATGCGCCGATGATTCGAAACTCACCCACCGTACCGGGTTTCGTGGTGCGAGACGAACGGGATTTCGCGGCGGAGCGCGAGCGGCTCAACGGCTTGATCGATCGCATGATCACGCTCGGCGCGGCGGGATGCACCACGCATCCGCACAGCTTTTTCGGACGGTTGAAGGCGGAGGAATGGGGGATCCTGATGTACAAGCATCTCGACCACCATCTCCGACAGTTCGGTGCATGAGCCGGCGGAGCCCCGTCGAGCTACGCCGCCGGCGTCACACCGCTTCCAGGTACGCCACCCAGAACTGCCGCTTCGAGTTCGTCCAGAGCTTCCTGACGCGGAAGCCCGCCGTCTCGACCAGCTCCTCGAGACGCGCGCGATCGTATTTGTAGGAGCTCTCGGTCCAGATCGACTCGCCCTTCTCGAAGTCAATGATGTCGCCGGCGACTCTCACCGACTGCGCGTCTCTGCTGACGAGATGCATTTCGACCCGGCTCGCGCGCGAGTTGAAGAACGCGCGATGCTGGAAGCGGTCGAGGTCGAAACGCGCGCCGACCTCGTGGTTGAGGCGCTTCAGCATGTTGAGATTGAACTTCGCCGTCACTCCGGCTGCGTCATCGTACGCCGAGTTGAGCACCTTCGCCGACTTGCGGCGATCGACGCCGAGGATGAGGGCGCCATCCTTGCCGACCGCGCGGCGCACGCGGCCGAGAAATACGGCGGCTTCCATCGGATGGAAGTTGCCGATCGTCGAGCCGGGGAAGAAGGCAACGCGGCGCGAGCCTTCGGGGAGCGGCGGCACCGCGAGCGGCAACGTGTAGTCGGCATTGAGCGGGCGAATCGCGACGCCGCGGTACTCGGCGGCGAGCTCGGTGGCCACGCGCGCCAGCTGGTCGCGCGAGATGTCGATCGGCACGTACGCCGCCGGCGCCTCGAGGGCGTCGAGCAGCAGCCGGATCTTCACACCCGCGCCGCTGCCATATTCGAGCAGCGCGACGCGAGGTCCCGCGAGCTCCGCGATCTCACCCGCGCGCGCGCGCAGGATCTCGAGCTCGGCGCGCGTAAGGTAGTACTCGGGCAGCTCGCAGATCTCCTCGAACAGCTCCGCGCCAACGGCGTCGTAGAACAGCTTGGGTGGCAGCGTCTTCGGCTCGGCGTGCAGCCCGCGCAGAACCTCGTCGCGAACGGTCTGCGAATTCGGACGCGCGGCGATGCGAGGCGCTCCATGCTGCGCCGGCATCATCGTCGAACGCTCATCACGCGTGGTCGGCAAGGCGAATCCCCATGAACTGCCACCGTGCATCCGATGGGAAGAAGTTTCGGTACGTAAGCCGGGCATGCGCCTGCGGCGTCGCGCACGAGGCGCCGCGCAATACCCACTGGTCGGCCATCCACTTGCCGTTGTATTCACCAATCGCGCCCGTGTCCGCCTTGAACCCCGGATATCCGACATACGCGCTCTGTGTCCACTGCCACACATCGCCATAGAGCTGCGTGAGCTCGCCGGACGCGATCGCTTCCGGAGTGGCGGGCGCCGGATGGAAGTGCTCGCTCTCCACGAAGGTTCCCTCGATCGGGGCGCCGCGCGCCGCAACCTCCCATTCGGCCTCCGTGGGCAGGCGACGCCCGGACCATCGTGCGAACGCGTCGGCCTCGTAGTAGCTCACGTGGCAGACGGGCGCATCGAGCTCGACCGGGCGCGTGCCCGCGAGCGTGAACTCCGTCCAGCCGCTGTCGGCGCGCTCCCAATAGAACGGCGCCTTCCATCCGCCTTCGTTGACCATTGCGAGCCCCGGCGAGAGCCAGAGCTCCGAACGTTCATAGCCGCCATCACTGACGAACTCGAGATACTCGCCGTTCGTCACGAGGCGCGAGGCCAGCGCGAAGTCCTCGAGAAATTCGCGATGGGCCGGCAGCTCGTTGTCGAAGGAAAATCCCTCGTCCTGATGCCCGATGCGGTGCACGCCGCCCACGAACGATGTCCACGCCGCGGGCGAAAGGGTACGCGCGGGGAGCTCGGGGCGCTCGCGATATACGGGGCGCAAGGGGTTCATCCAGAAGACGTGCTTGATGTCCGTGACGAGCAGCTCCTGATGCTGCTGCTCGTGATGAAGGCCGAGCACGATCAGCGGATACGCGGGATGATTGCGATCCTCGTTGATCTCACCGAGGAGTGCGCGCATCGCTTCATTCACGTGGGCGCGATATTGGAAGACTTCGCGCACGGTCGGCCGCGTCACGAGCCCGCGCATCGCGCGACAGTGGCGCTCGCCGGCCTGAACGTAGTACGAATTGAAGAGAAACGCGTAGCGTGGATTCGGCGAGACGTACTCGGGCGCGTGCGGGCCGAGGATGAACGTCTCGAAAAACCAGCTGGTGTGGGCGAGATGCCACTTCGTAGGACTGACGTCGGCCATGCTGCTGACCACGAAATCCTCGATGTCGAGCGGCTCGCACAGCTTTTCGGTTTGCGCGCGTACGGCTTCGAAGCGCTCGGCGAGCGTCGGCGCGCGATCTTGCGAGCGCGAGGCGGAGGAGGGACCGGGCTCGGAGTGGGCCGTGAGCATTGTTGAAGCCATTGGAACCCTTCAGGCGAGAGCAGACATTACAAGAGATCTTACGAGTCGCTGGTACGCAGTGACTAGGGCAAAAACAGTGCATTTGGTTCCGAGGGCGTGTACGGGCGCTTAACCCACGCGAGAGGGTCATGGAAGACGAATTCGACCTGGTAGTGCTCGGCACGGGCGCGGGCGGTTCGGCGCCGGCGTATGCGTGTCGCGCGGCCGGCTGGCGGGTGGCCATCGTCGACGACCAGCCATTCGGAGGGACGTGCGGCAATCGCGGCTGCGATCCGAAGAAGGTGCTGGTGGGAGCGGCAGATGTCGTGTCGTGGGCGCAGCGGATGCGAGGGCACGGCGTTGCCGGCAGTGCCTCGATCGACTGGCCATCGCTGATGACGTTCAAGCGCACGTTCACCGATCCGCTTCCGGCGAGTCGCGAGAACGCGTTCAGGAGAAAGGGGATCAAGACGCTTCACGGCGAGGGGCGGTTCGTCGCGGAGGATCGCGTCGCGGTCGGGGATCGCGAGCTCGCCGCGAGGCACGTGGTGATCGCGACCGGCGCTTCGCCGCGCCCGCTCGACATCCCTGGCGAGGCGCACGTCATCACGAGCACGGAGTTCATGGAGCTCGACGTCCTGCCGCGTCGCATCGCATTCATCGGGGCCGGGTACATCTCACTGGAGTTCGCGCATGTCGCGCGGCACGCCGGCGCGGAGGTGGTCGTGCTGGGCAGAGGCACACCGTTGCCCTCGTTCGAAAGCGAGTTGGTGGAGCGGTTGATCGAGCACTCGCGAAGCATCGGTATCGACGTTCGACTCGATCGCTCGGTGTGCGGCGTCGAGCGTGTATCCGCCGGGGGACCGTTCCGCGTGCAAGTGGGGCATGGCGCGAACATGCAGACGATCGAGACGGATCTCGTCGTGCACGGCGCCGGGCGCGTGCCCAACAGCGCGCGCATCGGAGCGACGGCGGGGCGCGTCGAGCTCGAGCACCACGGCACGATTCGCGTCAATGAGTTTCTGCAGAGTGTCTCGAACGCGCGCGTCTATGCGGCGGGCGATGTCGCGAGCCCGCCGGGCTCGATTCCGCTCACCCCCGTCGCGGGCCACGAGGGCTCGATCGTCGCGACGAATCTCCTGGGCGGCAACTCTGCGCGCCCGGATCTCCGTGCGATCCCGAGCGTCGTGTTCACCCTGCCTGTGCTCGCAGGGGTCGGGCTCACCGAGAAGGCCGCTCGCGCGAAGGGGATCGACGTGCGGATCGCGAGCGGCGACACGTCGCAGTGATTCACCAACCGTCGCATTCGCGAGCCGGCGGGGATGTTCAAGACGATCGTCGACCAGGCGACGAACCGCGTCGTCGGCGCGCACCTGCTCGGCGCGGAAGCCGAAGAGGTGATCAATCTGTTCGCGATGGCGATCCGCTTCGACCTTCCGGTGCCGGAGCTGAAGAAGATGATCTACAGCTACCCGACGGGTGGGTCGAACATGGCCTACATGCTGTGAGCGCTACTTCACGCGCGTGAAGTCGTCGCGCTCGAGCGCGGAGCGATCCCAGCTGCCGAGCGTGGCTGCGGCCTCGTAGGTGCTCTGGAAGAATTCGAGTGCAGCGGCATCGGGATCGGACGCGGTGCGCACGGCGTCGTAGGGGAGCACCCACTCGTGCATCGTGTCGTTGTAGCTGCCGGCCGAAGGACGGATCTTCGCCGTGGGGCACCCGTGCGGCTCCGGATACGCGTAGGCGTAGAACACCGGTTCCTCTATCGGGCTGCCCATCGCGCCCGGCCACCATCCGGCGCTGATGCAGTCGTGCGAATACGCCTCGCGCGTCGCCCAATCCGCGAGTCCGGGAATGCCTCCGGGATGCATGGGTGCGCGCGCGCCGTTGAAGCGTGTGCAGGCAAGGTCGAAGCTCCCCCAGAAAAAGTGAACCGGGCTCGCCTTCCCGAGAAAGCGACCCCGAAATATCGAGAGCAGCCGCGCGGCCTGCGTCAGCGCGCGCCAGAACGCGTGTGCCGCATCCGCATCGTACGAGGCGTGCGTCTGATCTTCCGCGAAGGGGATCGGATCCGCGATCTCGACGGGCACGGGCCAGATGCGAACGTCGAGGCCGAGCGAGTGCAGGCCGCCCATGTAGGTCGTGTAGAACTCCGCCACTGGGCGGGGGGCGAGCGCCATCGACCACGTGCGTCCGTCATCGCACTGAATCTCGAGCCTGTGATCGATGAAGTCGAACTCCACGGAGAATCCAGCGGCGCCGTGCGGCATCCACGACGTCGTCAGCCCGCGGGGCGACACGTAGAGCGGAACCTGCCACCAGTGATTGACCATCGGCGCGAGCGCGAGACGCGTCTTCCCCACGATCTGCATCCACAGATGCAGCGTGTCGCGCGTGTCGCTCCACTTCTCGAGTGGCAGTGGCGGCCACTCCGGCACGGCGCGGCTCACGCGGCCGGCTCGGCCGCTGGCTCCATGAAGAGCTCGTCGACGTAGCACCAGCTCCAGTCTTCTCCAGGCTGGAAGCTCTTCATGATCGCGTGCTTCGATGTATGGAAGTGCGCGGTCGCATGCTTCCCCTGCGACTGATCGCAGCAGCCGACGTGACCGCACTCCTGGCAGAGCCGGAGGTGTACCCACTGCATGCCGAGCTTGAGGCACTCCTCGCATCCCTTCGGAGTGTTGGGCGAAACGTCGCGCACCTGGTCGAGATGGCTGCAGCTATCCGCGGGTTGAGTCATGATCTCTCCTCGATCTGGTTCGGAAAAATTACATCGGACGCAGCCGGTTGGCAGACCCGGTCACGGAGCGAGCAGCGCCATGACATCTTCGGGAGCGATGTCGCCGAAATACTGACGGATGTCGACGTCGGCGAGCGACGTATCGATCGCGGCGCGTTCGTAGGCGATGCCCTCGAGGCGGGCCTCGAGCTCGGCGACCTCCGCGCGCCCCATGAAGTCGCCGAAGAACTTGACCGCCGTGATGGTGCCGCCGTGGACATCGATCCGGAGGTCGATCTCCCCCGCCGGAAAGCGCTTCACGCGCTGCACGTTGCTCGGAGGATTCTCGCCGTAGTTCCAGCTCCAGCTCCCATATCTGCGCGCGACGAGATTGCGAGCCGCCTGCCAGTCCGCAGGCTCGATGGCGAGCGACGGCACGAGCGCGCGATCACGCGTGCCGAAGATGCGCTCGAGAATGCGATCGCGAAGCTCGCCGACCGTGATCGGCTCGCGCAGAAACTCACTGATGTTCGCTACACGGCTCCGAATCGACTTCACCCCCTTCGATTCCACCTTTCCGGGCTTCGGTCGAAGCGCGTTCGTGACATCGTCGAGATTGGAATCGAGGAGCAGCGTCCCATGGCTGAACATCTTTCCGGCGGTCGCGAACTGCGCGTTGCCGGAAATCTTCCGGCCGTCGGCGAGGATGTCGTTTCGACCACCGATCTCCGCCGGCACGCCAAGCTCGCGAAGCACCTCTACCACCGGCTTGTTGAAGAGGTCATAGCGATTGAAGCGCGCGTTCACGTCGCGTGTCATGAAGCTGAAGTTCAGATTTCCGAGATCGTGGTAGACGGCCCCGCCGCCGGATACCCGCCGAACGACGCGAATGCCACGCCTGTCGACGGTCTCGGAGTTGATCTCCTCGATCGTATTCTGATTGCGCCCGATGATGATCGCGGGCGCGTTTACGTAGAAGAGGAGGAGGTCATCGGACTCCATCCTGTCGCGGAGCACGTGCTCCTCGAGCGCGAGATTGAGACGCGCGTCGGTGTTGTCCGCGTTGTCGACGTAGCGCATGACGAAAGATGTACCAAAGACCGCTCCGGTGCGCTTGGGTCAGCCACTACTGCCTCACGACACACGAGGTCACCTTTCCCTGCCGCGTCGCGATCGACGCGGTGCGCTCCCCGCTTCGTCTAGAGCTGCCGAATGACCCTCTCGATCTCCAACAGCCGAGTCGCGCTGATCACCTATTCCGGCGTTCCGGCCATCACCACTGATGACCGGCTGCTGCGCGATGCGCTCGTCGCGCGCGGGGTCGAAGTGGATGCGAGACCGTGGGACGCGATGACGGATTGGTCGAGCTACCACCGGATCATCCTGCGCTCCTGCTGGAACTTCCATCATCGTCCCGTCGAATTCCGTGGATGGGTGAGCGACGTTCAGCAGCGGCATGATGGATCGCTGATGAACGGGCCGGCGCTCGTGCAGTGGAGCGTCGACAAGCGCTATCTGCAGGATCTGGAGGCTCGAGGCGTCGCCATCGTACCAACGGTCTGGGTGAGCGCGGTCGAAGGAGACGAGATTCCCGACCTCGATGCGCTGATCGCCGAGCAGGGATGGGTTGGAGGTGCCGTGGTGAAGCCGGCGATCTCCGCCACCGCGCACGAGACGTGGAGGGTCGCGCTGAACGAGGGGCGAGCACACCAGGAGCGATTTCGGACCCTGGTGGCGGAGAGGCCGAGCGGCGTGATGGTGCAGCCGTTCCTGCCCGAGATCGAGAATGGCGAATGGTCGCTCATCTTTCTGGGCGGCGAATTCAGCCACGCAGTACGGAAGGTCCCTGCCAGCGGCGAATTCCGCGTGCAACACGACTTTGGGGGATCGATCGAGCGAAGCGATCCGGACCCCGCGCTCATCGAGGACGCGCAAGCGGCGCTCCGGGCGACCGCCGAGGCCACGAAAACAGCGGTGGCGGACATTCTCTATGCCAGAGTGGACGGCGTCGCACGATCGGGGAGGCTGTTGCTGATGGAGCTGGAGCTCATCGAGCCGGTGCTCTTCTTTGCGCAGGCGCCAGGTGCAGCTGCCCGAATGGCCGAGCTGATCGTTTCCAGATAATCGGGTGCGACCTACCAGACCGTACATCGTTGTTCAGTTCCGGGCTGCATCTCCGATACTAGAAAGGTGATCACCCCCGCTTCCGCCCTGCTCGGCACGCTCGTTCTCGCAATTGCAGTGATCGTGGCATATCGCGTCGGCCGCAAGTCGACGCGCGGCGCGCGGCATCGGGAGATGTTGATGAGCCGCGCGCTGTACATCGACACACAGCTGATCGCGCACGTCGGAAGCTGGGAGGTCGATGCAGTCGCGGATGAGATCACCTGGTCCGACGAGACGTATCGGATCATGGGCTTCGAGCCGCAGTCACGCCCAGCGTCGATCGAGCTGTTTTTCGAGCACATCCACCCTGATGACAAGGCGCACGTCACGCGCGCTATGGAAGATGCCGCGCGCACGGGCGACTTCGAGTTCGCCTTTCGCGTCGTCCGTCCCGACGGAACGATCCGCCATCTGCTCGACCGCGGGCACGCCACCGTCGTCGACGGAGCTATCGTGCGCGTGCTCGGCACCACGCAGGATCTCACGGAGCTCCGGACAGCGGAGCTGGCGTTCCGGAAGGCCACGGGCCAGCAGACAGCGCTGCTGGACAATCTGCCGGACCTCGTTTTTCTCAAGGATCTCGACTCGCGATTCGTCGCGGTGAACGAGCCGCTCGCGCGCATGCTCGGCGTCGCCGCCAGGGACATGGTCGGCAAGACGGACTTCGACTTCTTCTCCCCGGAGCAGGCCGCGCGATACCGGGCTGACGACAAGCTCGCCCTCGAGCGTCGCGAGCGACTCGTGGTCGAAGCGGAGGTCCGGGATGCGAGTGGCGCCCCTTCGTGGATCGAAACGACGACGGCTCCATACCGCGACGCATCGGGGGAGTTCGGGGGCATCGTCGGCATCACGCGCGATGTCACCGCACGACACGAGGCATCCGAGATGCTCGGCGCCAGCGCGCGGCACTATCAGCTGCTCTTCGATCGGAATCCGCTGCCCATGTGGGTAATCGACAGCGAGACGCTCGCCTTCCTGACCGTCAACGACGCCGCGATACGGCACTACGGCTACGATCGGCAAACATTTCTGACGATGAAGATCGCCGATATCCATCTCGAGGAAGATCTCCCGCGACTCCGGAGCTCCCTCGGCGATGGGAGCGCGCTGCAGTACAACGGAGGATCGTTCGTGCACATCACGAGCGACGGGCGGCGCATGGACACCGTGGTGATTGCGGACGCAATCACGATGAACGGGCGCCCCGCGCGCCTCGTGCTGGCGCGCGATGTCACCCAGGAACGGACCGCCGTGCGCGCGCTGCAGACGAGCGAGGAGCGCTACCGCACGCTGTTCGCGGAGAGTCTTGCGGGAAATTACATATCGACGGTGGACGGGCGCCTTCTCGCCTGCAATCCGACGTTCGCGCGCATGATGGGCTACGCGAGCTCGGCCGAGGCGTGCGCGCACTCGGTGAACGAGTTCTATCCCGATCCGGCGGTCCGCGAGGAATTCGTCGCCCTGGTACGAGAACACAGGCGGGTCGAGCTGAACGAGGCATCGCTCAGGCGTGCCGATGGGTCTGCGCTGCAGATTCTTGAAACTGTGATCGGACACTTCGACGACCGGGGAGCGCTTACCGAGATTCACGGATTCGCCATCGATGTCACCGATCGCAAACGGCTCGAGGAGGAGCTCCGCCACTCGCAGAAGCTTCAGGCGGTTGGGCAGCTCGCGGGGGGCATTGCGCACGACTTCAACAACCTCCTCACCGCGATGAAGCTGCACGGCGAGTTCGTGCTCGACAGCATGGAGCACGGCAACCCGCTCCGCGTCGACATCCTCGAGATGCAGCGTGCGGCCGATCGGGCGACGATGCTGACCAAGCAGCTGCTGGCATTCAGTCGCAAGCAGCTTCTCAACCCGAAGGTGATGAGCTTCAACAGCGTGGTGGAAGGGATGGAGCCCATGCTGCGGCGGCTGATTGGCGAGGATGTCCAGGTCAGAATCGTGCTCGATACCGCAGCAGGGAGCGTGTTGGCCGACGCCGGGCAGGTCGAGCAGGTCATCCTGAATCTCGCGGTGAACGCACGCGATGCGATGTCGCATGGCGGAACGTTCACGATCGGAACGGGGATCATGCTGCTGGATTCCACTCGTGCGGGCGCAGCCGATCTCCCGGCGGGATCGTACGTATCACTGACGGCGAGCGACACGGGGAGCGGCATGTCCACCGACGTGCTCGCGCACATCTTCGAGCCGTTCTTCACGACCAAGGAGCAGGGGAAGGGAACCGGCCTCGGCCTCGCGACCGTATACGGGATCGTGAAGCAGTCCGGCGGTCACATTTGGGTGAGCAGCGTGCCCGGCGTGGGCTCCTCCTTCGAGATCCTCCTGCCGCGAGTGACCGAGTGCCACGCCGATGTCGTGGTGACTCCAATCGCGCCGCGCGGATCGGAGACGATTTTGGTGGTCGAGGACGATCCCTCGGTGCAGGCACTGACCCGACGGCTGCTCGAGCGACAGGGGTATACCGTGATCGTGGCCAACAACGGCAACGATGCCATTCTTCGCGTCGCCGAGGATGGCGACGAGATCTCGCTCGTCGTTACCGATGTCGTGATGCCATCGATGAGCGGGGGGGAGCTCGCCGCCGTGCTGTCGGCAACGAATCCGGAGCTCGCGGTGCTGTTCGTGTCGGGATACACCGACGACGTCATCGTACGGCGCGGCCTCCTCGACGCGAGTGCAT
>JBBSEY010000018.1:0-26626 GCA_038239265.1 Gemmatimonadales bacterium
CAGTCCGAACAGCGCGATCGAAACGAGATAGCCGATGAAGAAGTACGGTTCGACGAACGCGAACGCGAGCGTGGCGAAGAAAACGCAGATGAAGATGTTGAGCATCCCCTTCTGCGCGTACTTGGTGCAGATCTCGACGACGGCCTTGCTGTCCTCCATCGACGCCTTGCTTGCGCCCTCGAGCTTGATGTTCTCCTTGATGTACTCCACCGCGCGATACGCGCCCGTGGTCACGGCCTGAATCGATGCGCCCGTGAACCAGTAGATCATCGATCCGCCGGTGATGAGTCCGAGCAGGAAAGGCGGGTGCAGCAGCGACAGATTGCCGATCAGCTCCGGCTTCAATCCATCCGTCAGCGCCACGATGATCGAGAAGATCATGGTCGTCGCGCCGACGACCGCGGTGCCGATGAGCACCGGCTTCGCAGTCGCCTTGAAGGTGTTGCCCGCGCCGTCGTTCTCCTCGAGCAGATGCTTCGCGCGCTCGAAGTTCACCTTGAAGCCGTATTTCGACTGCAGCTCCTGCTCGATGTTCGGCAGCTGCTCGATAATCGAGAGCTCGAACACCGACTGCGCGTTGTCGGTCACCGGACCGTACGAGTCGACCGCAATGGTGACCGGTCCCATGCCAAGGAAGCCGAACGCCACGAGGCCGAACGCGAAGACGGCGGGGGCGAGCATGATCCCGCCCTCCGTCGCCATTCCCGGCGTGATCGCCGGAATGCCGAGGCTCACGTAGTAGCCCGCCGCCATCAGCCCCATGATCGCCATCCCCAGCCAGTACGCGCTGAAGTTTCCGGCCACGAGTCCGGAAAGAATGTTGAGCGCCGAACCGCCTTCGCGCGACGAAGAGACGACCTCGCGCACGTGCCGCGACGACGTCGATGTGAAGACCTTCACAAGCTCGGGGATGATCGCGCCGGCCAGCGTGCCACAGGTGATCACCGTCGCGAGCTTCCACCAGAGCGTCCCGTCGCCGAGCGTCGGGATGATCATCTTCGACACGACGTACGTAAACGCCACCGAAATGATCGACGTCAGCCATACGAGCGTCGTCAGCGGCGTCTCGTAGTTCATGTTGTCCGCGTTCTGGAAGCGCGCCTTCGCGATCGCACCATTTATCAGATACGACACGCCGCTCGCGATGACCATGACGATGCGCATCACGAAGATCCACACGAGCAGCTGCACCTGGATGGTCGTGTCGGGTACGGCGAGCAGGATGAACGCGATCAATGCGACACCCGTCACCCCGTACGTTTCGAAGCCGTCGGCGCTCGGCCCAACCGAGTCGCCGGCGTTGTCGCCGACGCAGTCCGCGATCACGCCCGGGTTGCGGGCATCGTCTTCCTTCACGTTGAACACGATCTTCATGAGATCGGAGCCGATGTCCGCGATCTTCGTGAAGATGCCGCCCGCGATACGCAGAGCGGCGGCGCCGAGCGATTCACCGATCGCGAATCCGATGAAACACTGGCCCGCGTAGTCGCCCGGGATGAAGAGCAGAATGCTGAGCATGATCAACAGCTCGACCGAGATCAGCAGCATGCCGATGCTCATGCCGGCGCTGAGCGGAATCGCGTAGCAGGGATACGGCTTGCCGCGCAGGCTGGCGAACGCCGTCCGCGAGTTTGCAAAGGTGTTGACGCGAATGCCGAACCACGCGACACCGTAGCTGCCGGCGATGCCGAGCAGACTGAAGGCGAGGATGATCGCGACGCGTCCCGGCGTAAAGCTCAGCAGGTAGCCGAAGTAGAGCACGATCACGGCGCCGATGAAGACCTCGAGCAGGAGAATGAACTTTCCCTGCGTCGTCAGATACGTCTTGCACGTCTCGTAGATCAGCTCGGACACTTCGAGCATCGACTGGTGCACGGGCATCGCTTTGAGCTTCGCGTAGATCACGACGCCGAAGACCAGGCCGAGCGCGCAGACGATCAGCCCGTACGTGAGCAGCGTGCTTCCCGGGATACCGTTCAAGAAGGTCACCTGCGACAGGTCGGGCACCTTCAGATTCGCCTCGCCGCCGATCTCGGGGCTGTCCTGCGCGAGCACACGCAGCGCGGCGAGCGGAAGGGCCAGCATCGCAAGCATCATCGCCGGCCAGCGCGAGAGGATGCGTGTGAACGAATGGTGCATTGTGTTCATCAGTGAGAATCTCCAGTGAGGTACAGAAGCCGCCGCGCCAATGGCAGCGAGCGGGAACAGCGTCGGTCGAACGCGCCCGGCCGAGCGGTGGGGCATGGCTACACAGCCTCCACACGGCGCCAGAGCGCGTACACCGGAATGCCGATCAGCACGATGACGAGGCCGGACAGGGCCTGCGTTCGCGTCTGCGGCGCGAGGAGCAGAATGATCGAGACGGCACCCGCGAGCACGATGTAGAGCGCGGGGAGTGCGGGATATCCCACCGCTCGGTACGGGCGCTCGATCTCCGGATGCTTGCTGCGGAGAATGAAGAGCCCGATGGTCGTGAGCACGTAGAAGAGGAGCGCGGCGAAGATGACATAGTCGAGGAGCTGGCCGTACGTGCCAGTGAGACAGAGCAGCGACACCCACACCGACTGCACGATGAGCGCGAACGACGGCACCGCCTTCGCATTGAGGGTTGCCGCGCGACGGAAGAACAGCTTGTCGCGCGCCATCGCGAAGTAGACCCGGGCGCCGGCGAGAATGAGGCCGTTGTTGCATCCGAAGGTCGAGATCAGTATCGCGATCGCCATGAACGTCGCGCCGCTTGGCCCGAACACCTGTTCCGCGGCCGCGGTGCCAACGCGATCCTGCGTGGCGTGCGAGATGCCGCGCGCGAGCACCGTCGCGCCATCCGCAGCACCGTGCAGCGGCAGCACCTGCAGATACGAGACGTTGGCGAGGATGTACAGCACGCTCACCAGCCCCGTCCCGAACACCAGCGCCAGCGGGAGGTTGCGTCGCGGATTCTGCACCTCGGCCGCCGCGAAAGTCACGTTGTTCCACGCGTCGCTCGAGAACAGCGAGCCGACCATCGCCGCTCCTGCAGCGAGCACGAAGGCACCCGTGATCGATGGGCCGGCCGAGAACGCCGCGCCGAAGTTCGCGGCGATCGCCGTGTTGTTGCGACCGAGCACGAAGCCGATGATGATCAGAATCGCGAGCGCCCCCGCCTTCACGATCGAGAGCGACGTCTGCACGAGCTTCCCCTCGCGCACGCCGCGGAGATTCACCCAGGTGAGAAGCCACACGCTCACGAGTCCGATGAGCCGCTGCGGCGTGAGCCCGATCTGGATCGCAGCCGCGGGATCGACACAGCCGAGCGCCTTGATGCAGACGTCGGCCTGCGGGAACCAGCTGTAGCGCTCCGGCGTGATCGCCGGCCAGAGGATGCCCATGAATCGGCCGAAGGCTACGGCGACGGCGGCAATCGTCCCCGTCTGGATGACGAGAAAAAGGGTCCACCCATAGAGGAAACCCATGAGAGGACCCATCGACTCGCGGAGAAACACATACTGCCCGCCCGCTCGGGGGTACATCGCGGCGAGCTCCCCGTAGACGAGCGCGCCGAGCAGTGTAATGAGCCCGGTAAGCCCCCAGACAATCAGAAGCCAGAGCGGCGAGTCCACGGCTCGCGAGATGGACGCCGAGACGATGAAGATGCCGGATCCGATCATGGAGCCAGCGACGAGCATCGTCGCGTCCGTCAGGGTCATGGCCCGGACGAATTCAGTCGGAGACAGCGTATCTTCGCGCTCGGTTGTCCCAGCGGCCATGTAGAACCTCGATCTATGCGGATTACGCGCGGGCAGGGGCGCCGAAGCAGACCGGGAGCCAACGGTCTCGCGACGGGCAGTAAATCGGGGGGAAAGTAACGGCGCAGTCAGCAGATGCGCTAGGTCGTGCCTGCCGCAGCTCGAGGGCTAGAGCCCCAGAGGAACGTCCACTCCGGCGGCGACTGGAGTGCCGTCCGCGCGGTGCGCCGGACGCCACTTGTATTGCATGAAGCGCTCGCGAAGTCGGTGATCGTAACCCGAATCGCCGGTCTCGACATCGACGCGGGCAACCCGGCCGCTCTCATCGATCTCGAAGTGCACGGTGAAGGTCTTGCCGCGGAGGCGTCCGGGCACCGGCAATTCGGGGATGAGGAGGAGCTCGGCGGTGGGCGGAAAGATGGTTCCCTCTCCTCCGCCATTTCCGGGTCCGACGCCCGAGCCGCGGCCCGTGCCCATCCCGGTGCCGGTTCCTCCGCCCGTGCCGGGTCCGGCGCCGGGACCGCCGCTGGTGCCGGCGCCATTCCCTGCGCCGGGCGCATTGCCGGCGGCGAGGGTGACGGGGGTGGAGTCCGGCTTGGTCTCGGGCGCCGCCGCGGTGGGCGGCGGGACGACGGGCGGGGACACCACCGGCTTTGGTGGGGGGATCGGAGTTGCGACAGGGGGAACGAGCGGGTTCGGCTGTACCGGTGCCGGCGGTGGCGGCGGTGGCGGCGGGGGCGGCGGAGCCACCTGCACGTAGCGAAGGTCCTCACGCACGTACGGATCGCGCGCGCCCCCTCGGCTCCCGTCGCCTCCACCGCCAGCCGCGCCCGCGCCGCCGGCTCCGCGCGTCGCGTCCTCTGCGTTTTTTACGATGAGAATCGGAAGAAGGATCAGCAGGACCAGCAATGCGTGCAGCAACAGCGAGATCGCGCCCGCCCATTTCGAGTCCCTGCGTTCAGGAACTCCGACCGGCGGTCGATACGGCGGACGTGCGATGGGCGGCTCGTTCCCAGCCTCGTACGATGTCATGTCGATAGTGACCTGTGGCTATCCCAAAAATAACGCGACGGGCGCACCGAGAGATGCGTCCGTCGCGAGAACCTACGAGACACGCGCAACGGAAGTTGCGCGATCGTCGAGCTACTTCGGAACGTCCTTCGGCGGAATTCCAATGACCTTCACGCCAGCCCCGCGCGCCTGGTCCATACCGAAGATCACATCCTGATACTTCACGGTCGGATCGCCCTTCACGAAGATGATCTTCTCGGGGCGACCCTCGTAGACATCCTTCAGTCGCTTCGCGAGATTGTCCTTCGCTACCTCTTCGCTGTTGATCTTGTACTTCCCACCGGCAAGCACCTGCAGCACGATCTGATCAGGTGCCGTCTGCGTCGTCTGCGGCTGCGGCGTCGGATCGGGAAGCTGTAGATCGATCGCCTTCCGCATCATCGGCACCGCCATGATGAAGATGACGAGTAGCACGAGCAGCACGTCGATCATCGGCGTGACGTTGATTTCGTTCGAGAGCCCGGTGTTCCCACCAGCTGCCATTGCCATGTGAATTCTCCTACGGCTTCTTGGTGGATTTCGGGATGTCGCCGGCGACGGTAGATTCGGTTCCCGGCTGCTGATCCGAGATGGCTCCGAGCACACGTACGCCGTTGTGGGCCGCGAGATCGATGGCGTCCAGCACCTTGGAGTAGTCGAGGTTCTTGTCCGCCTTCAGATACAGGATCTTGTCGGTCGTACGCGTGTCGTAGATCCGCTTGAGCTGATCCGGGAGCGATGCGTTGGGGATCTGCTTCTTGTTCAGAAAGTAGTTCCCGTAGGCATCGATCCCGAGCACCTGGTCTTCGTTCTCTTCGGGATGCGACTTGAGGTTGATGCCGACGGGCGGCTGCGCCTGGAACCCAGCATTGATGAGCGGCGTCACGACCATGAAGATGATCAAGAGCACGAGCATGACGTCGATCATCGGCGTGACGTTGGGGGACGACGCAACGCCGCCGCCCGACGAAGATGCCATGGCCATGAGCTACCTCCTCCGAGTGGCCGAGATCACGTGGAGATCGGGCCAGCGCCGCCCGTCGTGTTGAACTCACGGGTGAAGCGCGAACGGCCGAACTCACCGGCAACGCCCTTGATCAGATAGTCGATCATTTCCTTCGAGGTGTACGTCATCTCGACGGAGAGGTTGTCGATCTTGGTCGTGAAGTAGTTGTACGCCCACACCGCCGGAATCGCGACGAGCAGACCGAACGCCGTCGTGATCAGCGCCTCGGCGACACCGGCCGAGATCGCGCCCATCCCGCTCGCGCCCGACTGCGCCATGCCGACGAACGCGTTCACGATTCCCATCGTCGTACCGAGCAGACCAACGAACGGCGCCGTGGCACCGACCGTGGCCAGAACCGCGAGGCCGCGTTTCAGCTCGGAGAGAATGATCATCATGTTGCGCTCGACGGCACGCTCTGCCGAGTTGATGTCGGCGACCGTGACGGATCCATCCTGCAGCAGGGGCTTCACTTCGCCGAGCGCACCGCCAAGCACGCGGGCGACGTGCGACTTCTTGTAGCTCTCGGCCAGACGGATCGCCTCATTGAGGTTGTCCTCTTCGAGGAACTGCGAGAACTCCGGCGCGAACTTGCGCGTCTCGGCCTGTGCCTTTCGGAGCGTCCACCACTTGCCGACCATCACGGTGAGTGAATAGACCGACATGATCGCGAGCGCGAACACGATTCCCTTGGCGAAACCGCCCATCGATGAGAACAACTGCACTAGTGAAATGCCCATGTGACCTTCTCCGAGATGAAAAGACAGAAAGTGAAATTGCTTCGATCAGCTCAATGATTGGGTGCGACGAACTTCAACGGCAGCTGCACGATCTGCTTTACCTTGTGACCGCCCGCTTCCGCCGGGTAGAAGCGCCACTGCGGGAGCGTCGCCTTGAGCGCCGATGCAAACAGGTCGTTGCTCGCCTGCAGCACCTTGAACGTCGACATCTCTGCCTTGCCCGACGTATCGACGACGAACTGCGCGAGCACTTCGCCTTCGACCCGGGAACTCTCGAGCATGGATGGATATTTCGGATTCGGGTTGCCCTCGCGCGGGAGCGCGGGCTTTTCGACCTGGAACTCGAAGTAGGGCTGATCCGTGGGCTGCGCGACGCCACCAACGACGCCGTTCGCCTTTCCACCGGCAACGCCCTTCCCCGTGAAATCCTTTTCGTCGGTGACGGCCTTCGAGAGATCGACATCCGGAATCTTGTCCGGGATGTTGATCGGCGCGGTGAGCACCTGGAATCCCTTTGGCGGCGGTGGCGCGGCGACCACGTCCGGAGGTGGCGGCTTCGGCTGATCCGGTGGCGGCGGCGGCGGCTCGGGCGGCTTTGCGAAGACGACGTCTTCCTGACGGTTCTTCTCGACGATCTTCTCGCCCGCGTGCGCGGTGACGTACACAGCGAGCGTGATGAGGATCGCGTGCAACGCGATGCTGACGAACGTTCCGCCAATTCCTCCCTTCTTCTGCGGCTTCGACTCGATCAGGTTGTTGAACATGCGCCTGGGATCGGAATGAAGGTCACGAGCACTGTGATGTAGCTGGAGTTGAACCTACGCGACGTTTTTAGCGAAGGGATGCGAGCGACATTAAGAGTTCATGAAGCCCGTGTTAGCATTTATTCACACATCGTGCCGGGCATTCTGGCAGCGTCCGCTAGTCGATTGTATCACTTCTTTTCGACGACGCTGGCCGAACACACCGCCGTTCCAGCAACCATCTCAACGGATTGGGGCAACGAATTTCAACGGGAGTTGAACTAGCTGCTTCACCTTGTGACCGCCGGCTTCTGCGGGGAAGAAGCGGCAATCCGCGAGCGCGATGCGCAGTGACGTAGCGAAAAATCGTTACTGGAGTCGAGTATTTTGCAGGTGCTCATCACAGCGCGGCTCAGCGTGTCGACGACGAACTGCGCGAGCACCGTCCTTTCGACACGCGAGCTCTTCATCATCGACGGGCATTTGGGAAACGGATTTCCGGGACGAGGAAGCGTGGGCTTCTCCACTTGCGAAATGGAGTAAGGCGCGCCGGAGCCGAGTCCGCCATTCGTCGACGCGGCGCTCGACCCCTCGCTGCCGCCGCCGATCGTGAACGGACTCTCGGCCCGCGCGAGTCCACCCGTGAGGTCGATGGGGGGAAGTCTGTCGGAGATCGCGATCGGGGAATGGACCATTCCGCGCGGCGATTGCTGCCGCGCGCGCTTCGATTCGATCAGGCTGATGAACATTGTGCGTTGTCTCCCAGGCGAAAGACACGAGCTCCTCGAGCATCCTGGAATCCAACCTATGACTCGATTCTTTCGCGCCGCTTCTGCGGGCGTTAAGAAACCATGAATCGAGCGTTCGCTGATTCGTAACGTTCAATCCGCCGAGAGCTGCTCCGCCGGCGCGATCGCCACCTCATCCTCGGCCACCGGAAGCGTCACCGTGAACGTCGTGCCGCGCCCGAGCCGCGAGCGCACGGAGATCGTACCTCCATGCGCCTCCGCGATCCACTGGCTGATCGCGAGCCCGAGCCCAAAGCCCCCGCGCTCCGCCGAGCGTGAGCGCGCACGGTCGGCGCGGTAGAAGCGCTCGAAGATGTGCGGGAGATCGGCCGCCGAAATGCCCATGCCCGTATCGCGCACAGTGAACGCGACCGTGCGCTCGTGGGCGATGAGGCTGAGCTCGACGCTTCCGGTGAGCGTGTACTTGAGTGCATTGGTGACGATGTTCAGGAAGAGCTGGCGGAGCCGCGTGCGATCCGCGAGCACCACGACGTCCGCGATCGCGGGCATCGTGACGGTCAGCCCCGCGGCCTCTCCGAGAATCGTCGCCGTCTCGAGCACCTCGACGGCGAGCGGGGCGATCGACACGCGCTCGCGATGGAGATCGAAGCGGCCCTCGTCCGCGCGCGCGAGCGTGAGAAGGGAGTCGACGAGATCCGCCATGCGCGTCGTCTCGTGCAGCGCCTCCTCGAGTGCGATGAGCTTCTCAGGGCCCGGCGCCCGATCGCTCATTGCGCGCTCGACGTCGGCGCGCATCACCGCAAGGGGCGTCTTGAGCTCGTGGCTCGCATCCGCGGTGAACCGGCGGAGTGCGGCAAAGGAGCTCTCGAGCCGTTCGAGCATCTCGTTCAACGTCACCGCGAGCTTCGCGATCTCCTCCCCCGCAGTCACAGGGAGGCGCCGATGCAGCGAGCGTCCGTCGGTGATCGCCTGCACCTCGTTGACGAGCCGGTCGACTGGCTGGAAGGCGCGCCCCGCGATCGCGTACGCCAGCGCGATCGACGCGATCAGCAGAATCGGCGCGACCGCGGCCATGGTTTCGACGAGATCCTTGATCGCGGGATCGGGGATGTCCGCGTTCGTCGCCACCACCACCCGCGAGACGGTGGAGGAGCGATCCGCCGGCGTCTGTGCGACCATGAGCAGCTTCCGGTCGTCGAGCTGGACCGTCTTCGTGATGCCGTCGGTCGGCGCGCTGACCGCTGCCGCCATTAGGGCCGCGAGCTGATCCGGATCCTCGTTGAGATCGCGAATCGGCGCGGAGACGTAGAGGATGCGCCCGCTCGCGTCGAGCACGAGCAGATAGTCCGGCATCCCATCGAGCATCGTGCGGAGCGGAGCGTCGAGCTGCGCGCCCGCGAGCGAATCCCTGTTCGCGGTGACGGGCTGCCCCGCCGATTCCGATTGATGGATGAGTCGAAGCGCCAGATTCGCCTCGGTGAGCGCGTGGCGTCGCAGCTCATCGACCGCGCCCTCGCGCCGCGTGGTCCAGATCACGGCCGCAAATACGGCGACGGTGCCGATCAGCGCAGCCGCGTAGGCGGTGGTGAGCTGCGCGCGAATCGTACTCATGCGAGCCTAGATGCGCACGACGTAGCCGACTCCACGCACGGTGTGGATCAGCTTCACGGCCTGCGTGCTGTCGATCTTCTTGCGCAAATGATTGATCACGACGTCCACGATGTTCGTTCCGGGATCGAAGTGATACCCCCAAGCGTACTCGGTTATCAGCGTGCGGCTCATCACGCGCCCCGCGTGCCGCATGAGATATTCGAGCACCGTATACTCCTTCGGCGTCAGCTCGATCGCCTCCCCCGCCCGCGTCACCGTGCGAGTGTTCTTGTCGAGCGAGAGATCCGCCACCTTGAGTACAGGCGCGGATATCGTGGGTGTGCGGCGGCTGAGCGCCTCCACCCGGGCGAGCAGCTCCTCGAAGGCGAATGGCTTGGTGACGTAGTCGTCGGCACCCGCACGAAAGGCCTCGACCTTGGCATCCACCGCGTCCTGCGCGGTGAGTACGAGCACGGGACGCTCGAAGCCGCGCCCGCGAATGTTGCGCAGCACGTCCATCCCCGATCTTCCCGGAAGCCGCATATCGAGCACCACGAGATCGTACTGCTCCGCCGCCGCTCGCCGCTCCCCCTCCTCGCCATCCGTGACGAGATCGACCCCCCAGCGCTGCTCCTCGAGCCCACGCTTTACGTACTGCCCCACCGTCGGATCGTCCTCGATCACCAGAATCTTCATTTCGCGGTGCGCCTCAACGCTCGTTCGGGCGACGCAGCCCGAACTCGCGAATCTTGCGGTAGAGCGTCTTCGGCGAAATGCCGAGGATGTCCGCTGCCTTCCCCTGATGCCACCGCGCATATTGCAGCACGGTCTCGATGTGCTGGCGCTCCACCTGCTCGAGCGGCGCGAGCGGATCCGTCGCGCGTCCGCCGTTCGACGCGGGGAGCCCGCCAAGGGGAACGTCGTTCGCGTGTATCACCGAACCGGTCGCGACGAGCGCCGCGCGTTCGATCACGTTGCGCAACTCGCGCACGTTCCCGGGCCACGGATATGCCTGCAGCGCGTCGATCGCATCGGGGCTGAGGGATCGCTCGACGCTGTCGGTCGCGGCGTCCAGGAAGTGGCGAGCGAGCAGCGGGATGTCCACCGCACGCTCGCGCAGCGGAGGGAGCGTCACGCTGATCGTATTGATTCGGTAATAGAGATCGCTGCGAAAGGTCCCATTCGCGACGCGTTGCGCGAGGTCCTGATTGCTCGCGGCGACAACGCGCAGATCGGAGCGCACCTTCTGCGTTCCCCCCACCCTGTAGAAAGTCCCGAGCTCGAGCGCGCGCAGCAGCTTCCCCTGCACCTTCGGATCGAGCGCGCCGATCTCGTCCATGAAGATCGTGCCGCCATTCGCCAGCTCGAAGAGTCCGAGCTTCCGCGTCGATGCCTCCGCGTGCGCGCCGCGCTCGTGGCCGAACAGCTCACTCTCCACGAGCGCATCGGGAATCGCCGCGCAGTTGATGTCGACGAGCGGCCCCGTCACGCGATGCGACAGCCGGTGCAGCATCCGGGCGATCAGCTCCTTTCCCGTGCCCGACTCGCCGAGGATGAGCACCGCCGAGTCGCTGCGCGCGACGCGCTCGACCAGCGCGAGCACCGCCTGCATCGGCGCGTACTGTGTCACGATCTCCGATTCCGTCTCCGCCAGCGAGAGGCGCTTGTGCAGCAGCGTATTCTCACGCGTGAGCTCGCGCTTCTCCCACGCTCGGCGCACCATGACGTCGATCTCCGCCATGCGATACGGCTTCGCGAGATAGTCGTACGCGCCGAGCTTCATGGCGCTGATCGCAGTCTCGATCGTGCCGTTCCCGGTGATGATGATGACCTCGGGCGGTGAAAGCTCCTCCCGTATCTGCCGCAGCACTTCGAGCCCGTCCATCTCCGGCATCACGATGTCCAGGAGCGCGACATCGAACGCCTCCGCCCGCAATGCATCGAGCGCCGAGCGTCCGTCGGTGAAAACGGAGACGTGATAGCCGCGGCCTTCGAGAAACTTCTGAAGGATCGAGCCCAGGTGCGCCTCGTCTTCGGCGATCAGCACCTTGATGCGGTTGTCATCTCTCATGAGGCGGACTCCGCGAGTGGTAGAATCACGCGAAAGGTGCTCCCCTTGCCTGGCGCGCTGTCGACCTCGATGCGGCCGCCATGATCGGCGACGATGCCGTAGCAGATCGAGAGCCCGAGCCCTGTTCCGCGCCCGGGCGGCTTGGTGGTGAAGAATGGCTCGAAGAGGCGCTGCCGTACCGTCGAGGTGATGCCGGACCCGTCATCGATCACCTCCATCACGACCTCCTCCCCTCTCACCGGCGACCGCAGGGCGCGCAGCCGAATCGCGCCCGTGTGGTTCATTGCATCCATGGCGTTGAGCATCAGCGCCATGAGCACCTGTACGAGCTGATCCCGGTCCGCGCGGACGACCAGCCTGGCATCCGGCGCGACACCGACGTCCACCTGCATCGCCTTGAAGTTCGGATTATACTTGAGGAGGCGAAGGGTCTGCTCGATGATGTCGCGCAGCTCCGAAGGCGAACGGGTGGCTCCGGTGGGGCGGCTGAAGTCGAGGAGTCCGTTCAGAATCCGCTTGGAGCGATGCACTTCGTGATCGATGATGTCGCACAGCTCCGCGAACGACTCGCGTACAGCGACCGGGATCGAGGTATCCGAGAGCTGTAGCGCGAGTGTCTCCGCGCATGCGCCGATCGTGGCGAGCGGATTGTTGATCTCGTGCATCGCGCCGGCCGCGAGCGTGCCAACGGCGGCGAGCTTGCGGGCTTGTGCCGCCTCGTCCTGCGCGCGAACCGCGTCGGTGACATCTTCGCCGATCGTGATGACGTGGGTGACGATCCCCGACTCGTCCCGCATCGGAATCTTCGAGACGCGGTAGACGCGGGGGTCACCCGCCGCCGAGGACTCGATGTCGAAGCGGAGGATCTCGCCGGTCCGAAACACGGAGTCGAACTCACGCTTGAGCACTTCCTCGGGCTGCCTCCGCAACAGCTCGAAGATGCTGCGGCCGAGTGCGTCGTCGCGCTGCACGCCCTGCATTCCCGACTCTCGCGTGCGATTCCAGGCGCGCACGCGGTAGTCGCGATCGACGACGTGGAGCCCGAGCGGAAGCGAGTCGAGAATCTGCTGCGTGAAATGACTCGGAATCGGCGGGCCGAGATCGGTGCTCGCAAGCGACGAGGGTGCGGCGGACTGCTCGACTGAATGGCGTGCGCGCGGCAATGACCCTCGCGGTAGCTGATCGCCCAACTTAGATGACGTGCCCTGTTCGGACAAGATGACCGAACGGGGCATTTGGTCACAGGTGAAGGCCATGCCTTGCTCGCGGGCGCTAATCGGCGACCTCGATCCCCTCCCCAAGCACGCTCTCGTGTGAGACTCCATCGATGGTCGCGCTCACTCGCCGCCCCGCAATTCGAACATCAATGATGTGTCCACGCGCATGCACGCGCGCGATCTCGGCGCGCTCCAGCTCGAAGGGGAACGGATCGATCGTGACCCCTCCCTCGTGCGCACGAATTCCCATGACCCACTGCACGATGTGATCGGCGACCCACGAGCGTTGCACATCATCGAGCCCGCGATAAACGGACGCCTGGCCTGTGAGCGGATTGTAGTGCTCGAAGGCGTTCGGGCGCTGCAGGTCGCCGTCGTGGTACATCATGCGCACGTAGCGCCGAAGAAACGCTGCGGCCTCCTCGCGCAGCGCGGGCGCGTACGCCGCGGCGGTGGCGCCGAGCGCATCCATGATGGTGCTGTTCACGGATGGCCAGACGCGGCCGTTCCACGGCTCGGACTGACGCTGCCCCTTCCATTCGCCGTACGCACTGAAGAACGGATCGTCGACGGCGGTGACGGGGACGGGGAACGGGGTCCAGAACTCGCCGGGATCGAGGAGATGTCGCTCGAGCCCGGCAACGTCGCTCGGGGCGATGAGATCCGTGGTATACGGAAAGAACGCGTGCGCGCTCTTCACCCGCGTACGCTCGGCGCTCGCCGGATCGAGATCGGAGAAGAGCTCATCATCGGCGTCCCACATGCGCGTGCGGAGCGCCGTGGCTATGCGCTCGCGGGCGAGTCGCCAACGCCGCGCATCGGGGGGATGTCCTGCGCGCTCCGCCATGCGCTCGAGCGCGCGCATGAGCGCGTACGCGTACGTCGTGACATCAACGCCCTTCAGCCGCTTCCCAGCGGTGAGCTCATCGCGCGCCCCGCCGGGATCCACTCCCTCGAATCGCGACGAGTGCTGCTCGCCGATCTCGCGCGGGGCGAGGATGTCGATCATCCCCGACGACTCTCCGTCCCGCGCGAGCATCAGCCAGTCCGCGTAGCGCGAGAGGGGTGCGTACATCTCGTGCAGAAACGCATCGCTCGGCCACACGGCATCGAGCGCGAGGATCGCGTCCCCCCAGTTGGCCTGTGCGACCCCCACCTGCGAGCGATGATCGGCGAAGATGCGCGCCGGCACGCTGCCGTCCTCTCGCTGGTGCGCGAAGAGTCCCCGCAGCACGCCGCGCGCGAGCTCCGGCGAGTCGAGCCAGCGCAGCTCGCGGACGTGTGCTGCGGCCGCGAGCGCCGACGGGGTGTGCAGCTCACCGCTTCCCTCGCACATCGCGGGGGCGCCGATTGCTCCGGCATCGTACTCGATCGCATTCGACCACAGCCCGTACCACCGATACCAGTAGTAGTGCTCCAGATACGGATCGGAGCAGCTGAAGAGCGGCGCGTGCGCGAATCGCTCCGCCCACCGTCTGCGGCTCGTACCGCCGAGGGTCGCCGCGTGCGATGGCTCCTCGCTCGCAGGATGCATGATCGCCACACTCGGCCGCTCCACCGGCGCGCCCGCACGCACCGGGAGCTGCAGCGGTGTGAGACGCATGGCGAACGTACTCCAGGCACCCTCCGTCGTCACGGCGAGCGCGCGGTGCACCGCACCGAAGAGCATCGCGTCGGCGGTGCCCCCCTCGATGCGAATCTCGCGAGGCAGGCCATCCCCCGCCCACTTCTCGACGAATGGCGTGAGCTCCCATCGCGGCGCCGAGGGGACGCGCGCGGCGAGATACGCAGCCCAGCTCGCAGTTTCCCCATAGCATGCGAGCTCCGCGCGAACGAGGAGCGCCTCGCCGCGTTCGTCGTACACGGTGCTGTTGAAGGCGAACGCGCCGTCATAGCCCACGGACCAGCGATCGATATCCGCTGCCTCGTACGCGGTCCAGGCAACGAGATCCAGGGGCGCATGGCGGAGCCCCTGCACCAGCCACTCGGAGGCGAACACACCGCCGGGCTGCACGGTGCGCACCTCGCTGGCCATCATCCCGTTCGCGAGACGATAGTCGACGGTGAGCTCGGCGGGCGTCCATCGCCGCGCCACGGGACGCATGCCGATTTCGTGGCCCTCCGCGTCGAGCGCGCTCACGGTGAAGAGCGGCGCGAATGCGTAGTGATGCAGCGACGCCTCGTCCCAGAAGCCGGGCGAATCGAGCCAGCGCGGAAAGGGTGGAGCGAAGACGATCCCGTCGGTGGCCGAGAGGAACCACTTGTCGGCGCGCGCGAGCAGCTCGAGCGGATCGCTCATGTCGCGCGCGCCGCGGTCAGACGGCGACCGCGGCGATCTGCTCGAAGATCTCTGCGTTCGTCCGCTTGAGCCCCGGATTGGTCTCGACGTGCGCCCAGGAGATGACGCCCGTGCCGTCGATGAGAAAATACGCGCGCGCCGAGAAGAATCGGTCGGCGATCAGCACGCCATACGCGCGCGAGATGTCGCGCGTGAAGTCGCTCACCAGATCGACGTGCATCTGGTGCTTGTCCTTGAATTCCTTGAGCGTGGGCACCGAGTCGACGCTGATGGGGATGACGGTGACATCCTTGCTCTCGAACTGATCGAAGTCGGTGGAGAAGTCGCACATCTCGGTCGTGCACGTCGACGTGAACGCCAGGGGGAAGAAGGCGAGGAGCACGCGCTTCTTTCCCTGGAAGGACGACAGCGTCACCGGCTGCCCGCTCGTCGAATCGGCCGTGAAGTCGGGGGCGCGATCGCCGGCGGCAGGAACGCTGGTGGCGGTGGGGCTGGTCATGACGGAACCCTGAAGGGAAAGGCGTTGGAAGATGGAAGGTAATGCGCGGCCGCGGGCATCCCCTCCTCCGCATCGGGGGGCGAGGTGCCGACGAGTATGGCGGTGATGATCACGACGAGCACTCCGATCATGAGCTCCGCCGCCGCGCTCTTTCGAAGCGTGGCGATCGTCTCTGCCTTGCTGAGACGCGGTTTCACGTAGCGCCAGTTGAAGACTCCGACGAGCCCGGTGAATGCGATGAACATGAGCTTTCGCCAAAGCGCAGAGCCGTACTGCGTCGTCCACAGCGCGGAGATCGTCGGCAAATGTGACCACGCGGCGATCGTGCCGGTGATGAGCAGCGTCGCCACGCACGTAATCGCGAACGTGGAGAACGCGCCGATCAACTCCGCCGCGGCCGAGGCGCGCTTCTCGAGCGGCAGCATCATCACGGAATGCAGCCCGATCGTGGACACCACGAGCAATGTGCCGAGCCAGCCACCGGCGGCCATCACGTGGATCGCATCGAAGATCACGTGCGCGAGCGGGTTGGTCGTGGACGCCGCATGCCCGGTGATCGAGAACGAGAATGCGAGCGCGATCGTGCCGACGGCGGTGACGTGCCACCACGCGCGCTGACCGGATCCGATGATCAGCGAGGCGGCGATCAGCACCGTTGCCGCAGCACCGGTGAGCCACCCCCAACCCCAGACGGTGTCGCTGAGCAAGGGCATTACGATCATCGTCTCGCCCTCGCCGATCATGAATCCCTGCGCGAGCAGTCGCCCGACCATCGCGAAGGCGAGAACGACCGTGGCCCAGCGCGCGAGCTTGCGCGTTGCGGGGACGACGGCGGAGAGCTCGAGATAGCTCCCCGAGAGATGTGACACACGCGTGGCGATGAGGAGAATGAACGCGCACGAGCCGATGACCGTGAGCGCAGCGAGATACATCACCGCGCGAGTCGCGACGTACGCCGGCGAGTCGACGCCGAATGCAGGCGCGGAGTCCGGGAGGACGCGGGCTAGATCGATCGCCCCGAGGAAGTGAGGAAGCAGATGCGATCCGTGGAGGAAAGAATGGAGCGTGCGAGGCTCGAACTCGCGACCTTTCGGTTGCAAACCGAATGCTCTCCCAACTGAGCTAACGCCCCGCGACGAGAAAGATAGGCGACGAGGGCGTGCGAAGGGAGAGCGGCGCGCATTCCCGCGCCGCTTCCCTCGCCGCTACTCGTGCGCCGGGAGCGGCTCCATCGTCTCCGGATTTACCGGGATCTGCACCTCGTCACGGAACTCGCTCGTCATGAACGTCACGCGCATGCGCGGGAACGCGTTCATGAACGCAGCGTAGCAGGCGCCCCAGAAGCCGAGGAAGCCGAGCGTGATCCCGATTTCCCAGATTCCGAATGGCGCATTCTCGACGATGCCGTGGACGGGCGGATAGACCTCGACGTAGCGGAGCGTCCACAGCCCAAGGAGACTCGAGAAGGCAAAAGCGATGAAGGTGGGGAGATAGACCTTTGCTGCGCGCGACACGAGACCGAAGAACGGGAGCACGAACAGGAGGAACACCACCGCGAGGGTGAACGGGAGCCAGGGCCTCACGAGATGCAGCCGCTGCCAATGCGTCTCCTCGGCCATGTTCCCGTACCAGTTCACGAGATACTGGCTGAAGGTGAGGTAGCCCCAGAACGCGGTGAAAGCAAAGCACAGCTTCCCGAGGTCGTGGAACTTCACTTCGGGAATCAGCTCGTACGCATTGAGATAGCGCCGCCACCACATGCAGAGCAGCGACCAGCTCATGAGGGCGCCAAGCCAGCCCCCCATGAACCACCACCACGAGTAGAGCGTGCTCGTGTAGTGAAGGTCGAGCGACATCGAGAGATCCCAGCCGAGCACGGAAAAGAAATACCCGAAACCGAGGCACAGGAAGACGGCGAGATACCCCTGGAGCGAGTGCGTCGAGTGCAGCTCGCGGCGCTCGCCGCGGAAGTTCTTCCGCATGCGCTCGCGAATACCCTTCGCCCACGCGGCGCCCGCCTCGGGAATGTGCCCGACATCGAGTCGCAGCGAGGTGTAGATGTACCACACGCTCAGCCACACCATGATGCCGAAGAGCACCAGGTCGCGAGTGACGACGAAGGCGGGCTGGAGATAGAAGCGCTTCTCGGGAACCGCGATCACACCCGTCGCCCACGGATAGATGTGCTTGGCGCCCAGGAAGTCGACGATCAGCAGGAGGAAGGCGATCGGGAGGAAGGCGACGTACCCCTCGAGGAAGCGCACGATCGGCCTCGACCATCGAGCCGTCGTGATCCGCTGCACTGCAACGAAGACGACCGCGGCCTGCGAAATCGTCGTGAAGAAGATCCAGTTGACGTGAAACGCCTGCCACACACGATCGTGCCCCGTCGCGGTGAAGGCGCCGACGACGAACAGCAGCACGCCGAGCGCTGCGAGCGCGAGCGACGCGATGAAGAGCGCGCGCGGAAGCGGGCGATCGGTGGCGCGAAGAACCTCTTCGCGCGTCGGGACGTGAATGTCGTGCGCGCTCACTCGTGCGTCTCCGGTTTCGCGGATGCGGGTGCGGGTGTCGCCGCCGGCGCAGCGGCTGGTGCCTCCGCAGCAGCGGGGCCCGGTGTGGCCGCAGGGTCGAGCAGTCGACTGTCCATGTCCTGCGGCCGGTACGGAGCCGGGCGCGTGGGCGCAGTGCGCGTATAGCCGGGCACCATCTGCCCATTCTGCCCGGGGTAGCCGGCCGGGGACGTGTCGGCGACGACGTTTGGAATCTTGCCCTGCAACGCGCGCACGTAGTTCACGACGTCCCACCGATCCGCATCTTCGATGCGTACGTAATTCGGCATCAGCCCGCGCCCATTCCGAATCATGCCGTAGATATAGCCATCAGTGAGAGGCTCGGGCCTCGCCGTCAGAAAGCTGGGCGCTGGCACGCCGAAGCGCACCGCCGGCCCGTTGCCTCTCCCGGCCAACCCGTGACAGACCGCACAGTTGATCTGATAGTACTTGCGCCCATTATCCAGCGAGGCACGCGTCGCTTCGTGCGGATTCGGCAGGCTCTTCATCGAATCGACGACCAGTGGATTCGGGATCGCGCCAGGCCCGTTCGTCATGCTGCCGTTGTACGACACCACGTACCCCGGCACCGTGTTTCCGGTGATCGGCACCGAGTACGCGACGAAGGTGCTGTCCGAGCCACCCGGCCGGAAGGGCGTCGTATCGTTCCCCGCGTACTCCGCTTCCCACGGCTCGATGCGCGGCTGATCGCGGAAGTCGGAGAAGATATTGGAGACCTGCTTGCACGCACCGAGCGAGAGCACCGCGGGGACGAGCATCGTTGCACGCACGAGACGACTAGCGATCACCGCGCACCTCCTCCGCTCCCTTCTCCTTCAACACGCGTCGCACGGTCTCCTGCTCGTCGGGACGACATTCCACCCAGATTCCGAAGCTCCCATCGCTGAAGCGCGGATCGTAGCCCACCGTCTGCGTGATGCGCGGGATCCGCGCATTGATGAACAGCCCCGCGACCGTCGACAGCGATCCGATCAGCACCATCACCTCGAATCCGATGATCGTGTACGGCACCCACGACGCGATCGGCTTCCCGCCCACGACCAGCGGCCAGTAGTCCGAAATCCAGATCGGAATCCAGTAGCCGAAGGTCACACCCACCAGCGCACCGATCAGCGTGAAGCGCCGCACCACACTCGGTCCGTGGTTGAGCACGTCGTCGAGCTCGTGACGCGGCGTCGGCGAATAGACCGTGACGTCGCCCACGCGAAGCTTCTTGAGCTCCGCGATCGCCTCGACGGTGGAGTCGAGCTCGGGAAACACGCCGACGATTCCGCGCATCAGTGCACCTCGCCGGCGTCGAGCGACCCCGGCGTCTCGCCGTGGCCGTCGAGAGCCAGCCGCCGGGTCGCATGACGCATCCTCGGCGGCACGATCTCCTTGATCTCGGCGATCGCCAGCACCGGCAGCTGCTTCACGAAGAGGAGGAACCACATCGAGAACCAGCCGAAGCTCCCCACGAGGATCGCCCAGTCGATGTATGAGGGAGCGTACGGCGCCCACTGCCACGGCTCGAACTCGTGCGAGAGCGACGGGATGATGATCACGAAGCGCTCGTACCACATCCCGAGATTGATGAAGATCGAGAGCGTGAAGAGGAACGTCGTGTTGCGCCGGAGCTTCTGCGAGAACAGGAGCATTGGGAGGATCATGTTGCACGTCAGCATGATCCAGGCGGCCCACCACCACTGCCCGAAGACACGATTGATGAAATATTCCTGCTCGACCTTGCTCCCGCTGTACCAGGCGACGAAGAACTCGGTCAGGTACGCGCAGCCGACGACGAGCGACGTGAAGAGGCAGAGCTTGGCCGCCGCATCGAGATGGTTGAGCGTGACGTAGTGCTTGAGCTTGAACCAGCGACGAATCGGGATGATGATCGTGAAGACCATCCCGATGCCGGAGAAGATCGCGCCCGCAACGAAGTAGGGCGGAAAGATCGTCGTGTGCCACCCCGGAACGTCCGCCATCGCAAAGTCGAACGAGACGACCGAGTGCACCGAGAGCACGAGCGGTGTCGAGAACGCGGCGAGGAAGAGATACGCGCGCGCGAAGTGCCGCCACTCGCGATCGGAGTTGCGCCATCCGAACGACAGCACGCCGTAGATCTGCTTCCTGAGCGGGTTCGTCTCGCGATCGCGCAGCACCGCGAGATCGGGGATGAGCCCGATGAACAGAAATGTCGCCGACACCGTCAGGTACGTGAGAATTGCGAACACGTCCCACACGAGCGGGCTCTTGAACTGCGGCCAGATGAGGCGCCAGTTCGGATATGGGATCAGCCAGAAGAACTTCCACGGCCGACCGAGGTGCAGGATCGGGAAGAGTCCTGCGGTCATGACTGCGAAGACGGTCATCGCCTCCGCGCATCGATAGATCGTCGTGCGGAAGCCGGCGCGGAAGAGATAGAGAATCGCGGAGATCAGCGTTCCCGCGTGTCCGATACCGACCCAGAAGACGAACGTGATGATGTACACGCCCCACATCACCGGGGGGTGATAGCCGGCGACGCCGAGCCCCATGTAGATCTGATAGGCCCACGCCACCCCGCCGATCGCGAGGCAGAATACGGAGAACGCGAGCCCCACGAACCACGCTTTTGTAATCTTGAGCGTGTCGAGAATCTCGTCCGTGACCTGCGTGTAGCTCGCCACTGCGGGGAGCTGCACTTCCGCCGAGGGAATGTTGTTGCGGCGCTCGATCGGTTCCTGCATGACGGGAGCAGCCATGGGCTAGACCCCCGCCGCGACGGAGTGATTGACCTTCTTCAAATACACCACCGCGGTGAACGTGTTGAGCTCCTCGAACACGTGGTAGGCGCGCTTGTCCTCGATCATCTTCGTCACCGACCAGGCGGGATCCGCCGCGTCGCCGAAGGTGATCGCGTGCGACGGGCACGCCTGCGCGCACGACGTCGTGAATTCATCCGCCTGCACCGCGCGTCCCTCGAGCTTCGCGCGATGCTCCGACTCGCGAATGCGCTGGACGCAGAAGGTGCACTTCTCCATGACACCCTTGCCGCGCACCGTCACGTCCGGATTCAGCTGCCAGTTCATGCGCTCGGGCCACGCGTACTGCGGGCGCGCCGGCTCGCCATAGCCGAACCAGTTGAAGTAGCGAACCTTGTAGGGACAGTTGTTCGAGCAGTAACGCGTGCCCACGCACCGGTTGTAGACCTGCACGTTGAGTCCGTCCGGCGAGTGGTACGTCGCGTAGACGGGACACACCGGCTCGCACGGCGCGTTGCCGCACTGCTGGCACATCATCGGAACGAAGCGCGTCTCGAAGCTGTCGTCGAGCGACTCGCCGCCCTCGAAGTAGCGCTCGAGCCGGATCCACGCCATCTCGCGCCCGCGCAGAATGTTGGCGCCCGCCTGCCCTGACATATTCGGCGTCGCCGTGGACTGATGGATCGCGCCGACCGTCGGAATGTTGTTCTCGGCGTAGCACGCCGTGACGCAGGCCGAGCATCCGGTGCACCGCGCGAGATCGACCGTCATCGCCCAGCGGCGCTTGGCCATCCCGCTCCAGTGATTCGGATCGTACATCCCCTTCTTGTTGTCATCGCTGGGCAGGTCGCCCTGGGCATCCTGGGCGACCGGCGCGCGAAGGCCGGGAAGGAACGCATGCGTCGTGTCGCCCGGCATCCGTTCTTCGCCACTCCCTTCCCCGTTGACCTCACCGCTCCCCTGCTTCTCCGCCTCGCCCGGCGTCGGCACGAGTCCCAGCTCGCGCGCCTCGATCGCCTGCGCGATCCCACGGCCGTGCTGGCGCGCAGAGCCCTCGGTGCTAACGAGCGGAATGAAGTCGCCGGTCTTGGTGACCCTGACCTTCGTCGACGTGAGCGCCATCGAGCCGGACTTCGCGTCGAACGAAAGGGGAAGCAGGTCGCCCGGGTTTACGCCGACGTTGGCCGCGTACCGACCGTAAGCCGTGTGACCGCGCCCGAAGGCGATCGCGATCGTGTCGCCGCGAAGCCCGGGATAGACGTAGGCGGGCGCCGTGATCGATCCGTTCGGCGTCTCGACCTTGAGCACGTCCCCCGCATCGATGCCGAGCCGCGCGGCCGCCGACGTACCGACTTCGACGACGGTCTGCCAGCAGACTTTCGTGACGGGATCGGGGATCTCCTGCAGCCAGGGCTTGTTGGCGCCGCTCCCGTCCTCGAGCAACGGCGAGGGATAGACGACGAGATACATGTCGCCCGAGGTGCCCTCGATGTTCGCTGCGGCGCGCGTGGTGGATGGGGCGGCCGCCTTCGGACGTTCGACGGCCAACGCGCCGCTGCCAATCCCCTTTATCAGAGCCGCCGTAAACGCCGTAGTGCCACCGGGGTAGCGCGAGATGAGGTACTCGCGATAGCTGGTGGCCGGGTGCGCACCCGCGAGCTTCGGATTCGCCTTCGATGCCTCCATGAGGACGTCTGCCGTCGCGCGCGTCTCGTACACCGGATCCATCCCGGGCTGCTGCAGCGAGATCACGCCGGGGAGCGGCTGCGCGTCGCCCCACGACTCGATGGCGTGGCTATCGGGAAGCACCAGATCGCACAGCTCCGACGTCTCGTCCGGGTAGCTCGAGAAGGAAATCTTGAAAGCGACTTTGCTCAGCGCCTCCGCGACCTTCGCGCTCTTCGGCATCGTGAACACCGGATTCGCGCCGCGAACGAAGAAGAGCGGCACCTGTCCCGCCCGCATCTTCTCGACCGCGTCGGCGAGCTCGGCGTCGGTCGACATTCCTTCGAAGCTCTCGATCGGCTTCGCCGTCAGCACCGAACGGCCGACGTTGCCGAACTTCTGATTGAGTCCGTTGACCGCGAGCGCCAGCTCGTAGGAGCCGCCCGCGAGAAACAGGCTCGTTGCGCCGGCCCCGATCTCCTTGGCCAGCGCGTCGAGCTTCGCCGCCGGCACGTCGCTCGCCTGCGCCGCCTGCGCCACGGAGCCCGAGCCGGAGAGCGCGTTCGCGATCGCGAGCTCGGAACCGGGCTTGCACGCGATCCACTGGTCGGCGTTCATCCCGGTGAGCGAGCGACGCGGCCCGATGTAGATCACGCGCGGCGCATCGCCGCCCTTGGCTCGCGCATCCGCGAACGAGAGCTGCTGCGGTACGTTGGCGCCCCACGTCTCGAGAAAGTCGGCGCCGAACGAGACGATGAGCTTCGCGGCCGTGAAGTCGAGCGAGGGCCACGCCACACCATAGCTCTGCTTGTTGGCCGCGATCACGCCACCCTCGGCGAGCGCCGCGTGGCTCAGATGCGCCGGCATCCCGTAGCCCGCAAGCCAGGCATCGAGAAAGCCGGGGAAGCTCCCCGTCTCGTGCCGATTGACGAAGACGACGTTGCCGCCTTTGCCGCTGCTCTGCGCCCCGGCGAGCTGCTGGTCGAGCAGCTGGATCGCCTGCGTCCACGAGATCGGCGAGAGCTTTCCGTCCTTGCGGAGCATCGGCTGCCGGTATCGATCGGGATTGTAGAGTCCCTGCACCGACGCCTGGCCGCGCGAGCACAGCGCCCCACGGTTGAGCGGGTGGTCCGGATTCCCCTCGACCTTGAAGGTGCGGCCATCGCGCACCTCGAGCAGCACACCACAGCCCACCGCACACTCGCGACACGTCGACGCGTAGTAGTTCGAGACGCCCGGAACCGTCTCGTCGGGGTGGACGAGATAGGGAATCAGCTTTTCGCCCGTATCCGAGCTGCAACCAATCGCCGCAGTCGTCGCGCCGGCCGCCCCGAGCACCTTGAGGAAGGTGCGGCGGCTCGTACCCGACTTCGGATCCGTCACTGGGGTCCAGCTATCACTCATGCGCGATTCCTAGTAGTGACAGGTGCTGCAGTCGTAGCGGGCTTTCCATGCGGGATTCACGTTGCCGATGTGGCAGTTGATGCACCAACCCATGTTGAGCGGCGCGTACTGATAGACTTGCGTCATCTTCTGCACCTGACCGTGACAGGTCTGGCAAGTGACGCCCGCATTCACGTGACGCATGTGCGGGAATTGCACGTAGTCCGGCACCTTGTGAATGCGCACCCATGGGATTGGCTGCTTGTTCTTCCAGTACGTCGTGAGCTTGGCGATCCCTTCGCTCGTGCGCGCGGGGAGCCCGTCGGTGGCCGGACGCTGCGCGGTGACGACCGTGTGGCACCCCATGCAGGTGTTGACGGCCGGAAGCCCCGGGTCCATGGCCTTGTTCGCGGAGAAGTGACAGTAGAGACAGTTCATTCCCAGCGTCTGCACGTGTCTCGGATGCGGAAACGCGAGCGGCTGTACGGGCGAGCGTCCCTGCGGCGTGGACCCGCCCCAATAGCCCCACTCACCGCGATTCGAGATGACCGTGTCGGGCGCCTTGTTGGTGGCGTAGGCGGAGGGGGCTCCGGACTGGGCGGCGGCGGGAGCGACGGCGGGCTGTTGCGGTTGCTGCTGGGCGCCGGTGTAGGCGGAGGCGATTGCTACGATGACGGTCAGTAGAACGAAGCCCGGCAGAACCGCCCACTTTTTCCGAATCGTCATCGCGCCACGGAAACGGTCATTTCGAAGGCGCCGCCTTTGTGAAAACGTTCACAAGCGACGCAAGTGAAGCGGGAATCTGCACATGGACCGCCTTGTACGCAAGTGGCATTGCCCGAAAGCTTTAGCCGACAACGTCACTCGGTATGCGCCGCTACGGAGTTACACCGGCTCCGACAACTTCAGTTGACGGGTCTCCGGCGGGAGGAGCTCGAGATTCGCGATCGGGGACTGCACCAGCCGAAGCGGCCATCCGCTGCCGAACAGGAAGTGCTCGCCTCCAACGGTGTGCAGCAGATGCGCGAGGTCGTCCTCCGGCGGGCCCCAGATCCACGAGATGTCCCATTTCAGTCGCGACCGCTCCTCCGCGGTGAGCCCCCAGTGCGACTCCTCGATCAGCGCTCGCCCGGCGGACGTCACGATCACGTGCACGCGCGGATCCGCGCGCACGATCGATCGGATGTGCGCGCCGCTCAAATCGGGGGCGACATCCAGCGCACTTCGCTGCCGCGCATCCTCGAAACGCGTCGTGAGCAGGAGGGGGAGTCCGATCTCGCCGCACGCGCTCGCGAGATGCGCGAGTCGCGAGTCGCCTGCGCCCATCCCCCACTGCTGCGGATACGCGCGGATGGCACGCGCGCCGAGCGCGTGGACGGCGATCAGAGCGGACTCCCAGCGCGGCCAGTCGGGGCGAATCGACGGCACCGGATGCAGCGTCGCACGATGCGCCTCGAGTGCCGCGAAGAGCGCGAGATTCCCTGCGGTGACATCGCGGTGGAAGGCGGTTGGGAGATGTCCTACCCAGGCGCCGCCGATTCCTTCGCGCTCGAGCACGTGCACGAGCACATCGGCGTCGGGGTGCGGAAGCTCACGAAACGGGAACGCGCCGATGAAGCAGTTGACATCGATCATTGCGCCACCCGGATCGCGGCGTCGGTGCGGCGAGCCGCGACGCCGCTCGTCGGAATGCCCGGAAGCGCGTTGTGCGGGTAGATGCGCGCTGCGTTGCGCCATCGCACTTCCTCGAGCTCGTCATCGCTCAACCCGACAGCCTCGAGCGCGCGCAGCTTCGCGAGCCCGGTTTCCATCGTGATGTCGCACCCCCAGAGCAGCCGCGACGCGCCAACCGACGCGTATGCGAGATCGAGCATCCCGCGATCGACGCCGCTGCCGGACAGATCGATGTAGATATTCGTGATCTCGGCGACGGCCGCGCAACTGTGCGCCCAGTCCCCTCCGCCGCCTATATGCGCGAGGATGAACGACGCCCGCGGATGGCGCGTGGCCAGCCGGCCGAGATCCACCCCATCGGAGATCTCCTGGCCCGGATACTCCCGGGTACGATGCTGCCAGATGTGGTGCAGCACGGGGAGCCCGCGCTTCGCGGCTTCTTCGGCGATCGGATCCAGCAGCGCATCGTCCGCGCGCCGGCTCGCGGCGAGCTTGATGCCGACGGCGCCGCGGCCGACACAGCGCTCGATCTCATCATGCGCGTGCACGGTGTCGTTGGGATTGACCGTTACGTAGCAGCGGACGCGATCGGGGTGCGCATCCTGCAGCGCGAGCATCGCGTCGTTTCCGGTGGTGACGTTGGCGAACGACGGAAAGTAGGTCGGCGACTTGTGCCCCCAGCTGCCGAGGATGGAGGCGATGTGCGCGCGGATGCCGATGCGCTCCCCGGCGCGAAGGCGCGACGCGTTCACGCGCTGGTAGTCGCTGCGACCGGAGGCCGCGTGGTAGAAGTGTGCGTGCACGTCGACGAGCGGCGTGCGCCCCGCGAGCGGCGCGTTCGACTCGTCAGCCATCGGCAAGCTCCTCCCGCAGCGCGACGAAGGCGGCGCTCGCCGCGCTCTCGATCTCGCCGACA
>JBBSEY010000019.1:0-25740 GCA_038239265.1 Gemmatimonadales bacterium
GGCGGCGCTGCTCGGGAAGTCCACCGGTGCGAGCCTCGCCGTGTTCGGGAGCCTCATTCGCTCTGGCGGCGACTCGGTGCGCGCGTCGGCGTCGGTGGTCGACGCCAGCTCGGGACGCGTGCTTGGCGAGGTCGAGCGGCGCGATGCAATGTCGCGCATGGACCGGCTCTCCGATTCGCTCACGATCGGGCTCCTGCGCGAGCTCGGCAAGACGCGTGCGCTCGGCGGGGCGCAGATGTCGTCAGTGGGAACGACGTCGCTCACGGCACTCAAGGCGTTTCTTCAGGGGCAGCAGTTCCTGCGCAGAAGCTCGTGGGATTCCGCACTCGTCTACTTCGACCGCGCGATCGAAAACGATTCGACATTCAGCGTCGCTCTCATGGCCGCCGGGCTGGTGCACGGATGGATCGGCGGCACGGCCGACTCGCTGACGGTGAAGTACCTCACGATGTCCACCAGGTTCAATCACAATCTCGCCCCGCGCGACAGCATTCTCGTCGTCGCCAGCGGTCAGTTCGCGCAGCTCGGCGCCTCCGTCGACGTCCTCCCGTTCAGCGCGCAGAAGGGGATGTTCGCCACGATCCACGAAGGGCTGCGGCGCTATCCCAGCGATCCCTCGATGTGGTTTCTGCTCGGCGACGCGCAATACCACTGGGGCTTCGGCCCGCAGGTAGGCGTTCCCGAGAGCGAGGTGATACGGAGCTTCGACAAGGCGATCACGCTCGACTCTTCCTTCACCCCCGCGTACATCCACGCGATCGAGATGGCGTTCCGGTATGGCACCGCGAACGGGCGCCGATATCTCAAAGCCTACCTCGCGCAGAATCCGACCGACGTGGACGCGGAGGGTATGCGCCTGATGTGGCGAATCACTGATCCTGCGCTCGCGAGTACGCCGGAAACGCGGACGATGCTGGACACGCTCGATCCGCAGGTCATCATGCACGGCGGAACGGGGCTCGTGGAGTGGCCCGACTCCGGCGAGACGTTGATCGGGATCGGGAAGATGCTGCGCTCGCGCAAAGGGCTCTCGCCGAAGGATTCCGCCCAGATCGCCAGACGAACCGCGTCGGCGCTGGCCTTGCGCGGCCATGTGCGCGAAGCTCTCGAGATGCGCGCGAACGACGAGCTGCTGGGACTTGCCATGCTGGCCGGCGAGACGTCGATCACCGCGGGCGATAGCTCGCTCATGGCCGGAATCGTCAAGGGGCAGGGATGCGCGCCGTGCGCGATCTCGATCTGGGGGATGCTCGGCGACACGGTCATGATCAAGAGGCTGACGCGCGGGGCCGATTCGGTGGCGAAGATGCCACGTTCTCCGGTCGATGCGCACCTGATCGGCTTCGCGCTCGCGGAGGCACACGCCTACATGACGCTGGCGCACCGTGACACGGTCGGCGCCCTGCGGGAATTCGCGATGCTTCCCGACAGCATCTGTCACAGCTGCGGCTTCAGCTTCCTCACGCACGCGCAACTCCTGGCGTCGCAGGGGAAAAGTGCCGAAGCGGCGGCACTGCTCGACGAGGTGGGCGTCTTCAACTCGGTGATCGGAGTTCTCGCCGAGCTCGAGCGCGCACGAGTTGCCGAGAAGCTCGGCGACAAGGCGCGGGCACGCGATGGCTACGCGTTCGTCGCCGGCATGTGGCAACATGGCGATCCGTTCCTCAAGCGATACGCCGACGAAGCGAGCGCCGGGCTCAAGCGACTGGTCGACGACAGAAGCGGCACGAACATCCCGCTGAGAAAACCGTAGCGGGGCTCAGCTGCTCCGTTGCATCTTGAAGACGCGGAAGAGATAGTAGAGCGACGGAAAGAGCACGCAGGCACCCGCGGCGAGCGCGATGAGCACGAGGGCGAGCGTGCGCGAGGGTGCGGCGGCGGCCTCGATGGTGAGTGAGGGAGGCAGGAGATACGGATACTGCGCCGCGCCCCACCCCCAGAGGATGAACGTCACTTGCGCGGCCGCTGCTGCGCGCGCGAGGTGGAAGCGCCGCGTCCACAGTGCGAAAATCGCGGTGATCGCGGCGATGCCCGTGACGATGTGGATCGGCATCGCGTGCGAGCCGAGCATCAGCCCCTCGCGCACCATGGGAGCGGAATTCCACGACAGCGCGAGCACCGCGAATGCCACGACGAACACTGCGAGCGCCGACCAGAGGGCGCGCGTACGAAAATCATCCTGCAGCGGCGTCCCCTCCGCCTCGACGGTGAGATAGACCGCTGCGAGAAAGGAGAAAAGCGCGAGCGCCATGAGCCCGACACCGAATCCGAAGGCGGTGAGCCAGGGCCGCACGAAATGCTCGGGGAAGGATCCGGCGAACGAGGTCATGCCCAGCCCGCCCGTCGCGATCGCACCGACGCACATGCCGAGGAGCACCGGCGTGATGATGCTCGCGATCGCGAACACGAGCCCCCATCGCTGCTGCGTCGCGTCACGATCGCTTCCGTAGCTCCGGAAGATGAACGCCGAGCCGCGCAGCACGATCCCGAAGAGCATGAGGGTGAGTGGAATGTGCAGAGCGATCGCGATCGTCGAGAACGCGGCCGGGAAGCAGGTGAAGAGGAGCACGATCACGAGGATCAGCCAGACGTGATTCGCTTCCCAGATCGGCGCGAGCGCGTGCGAGATGAGATCGCGCTGTGCCTTGCGGCGCGGACCGCTCGCCAGGAAATCCCATACGCCGCCGCCGAAGTCGGCGCCCGCAAAGAGCACGTAGAAGGTGAGCGCGACCATGACCACGCCCGCGATCGCGATCGGTGCCGTGAGGCTCATGCCGCGTGTGCCTGATTGGGACGCACATCATCCTCGTGAATCGGGCTCTTGAGCACCTGCTGGTACAGCAGCCATGCCACGAACACGCCGAGAAAGAGGTAGAGCGCGGTGAACGTGAGGAAGGGGACGATGAGACCGGGCATCGGCGTCACGGCATCGGCGGTGCGCAGAATGCCGTAGATCACCCACGGCTGGCGCCCCACCTCGGTCACCGTCCACCCGGCCTCGATCGCCACGAAGCCCATGGGCGCGCTCACCGCAATCGCCGCCAGCAGCCAACGATGCGCGACGACGTCGTGCTTCCGCCACTGGAAGAAGAGCGCGATCGCCGCCAGCAGCGCCATGAAGGATCCAAGCGCGACCATGATTTCGAATGCGAAGTGCACGATGGCGACCGGCGGCCACTCGTCGCGCGGAAAATCGTTGAGCCCCTTTACCTCGTGATTGAGCTCGTGGTACGCAAGCAGCGAGAGCCCGTGTGGAATCTCGATCGCGTACTTGGTGCGCCGCTCGTCTTCGCTCGCGAAGCCGCCGACGGTGAGCGGCGCGCCTTTCATCGTCACGAAGTCCCCCTCCATCGCAGCGAGCTTCACCGGCTGTTGGCGCGCGACATAGCGGGCGCTGATGTCACCGGAAAGGGGCTGGATCAGCGCGGCAGGCGCGCCGACCAGAAGCGAGATCGCGAGGGCGCGCCTGTGGAAGGCATTCCTCGGATCCCGGATCAGCATCGCTGCGTGTATGCCCGCCACCGCGAAGCCCGTGGCGGCGTACGCCGCGAGCGTCATGTGCAGCGCCTGCGGAAAGGCGGCGGGAGCCAGCATCGCTGCGAGCGGATCGATGTTCGTGAACTTCCCATCCACCAGCGTGAAGCCGCGTGGCGTGTTCATCCACGCGTTCGCGATCACGACGAACACACCGGAGATTGCACCGCTCGCCGCGACGACGATCCCCGCGATCACGTGCGCGCGCGCGGAGATTCTGTCCCAGCCGTAGAGATAGATGCCGAGGAAGATCGCCTCGGTGAAGAAGGCAAAGCCCTCGAGCGAGAAGGGCATTCCCACGATGGGGCCGGCCTGCTTCATGAACTCGGGCCAGAGCAGCCCGAGCTCGAAGCTCAGCACGGTACCGGACACTGCGCCAACGGCGAAGAGAATCGCCGTGCCCTTCGACCACCGCTTCGCGAGCTCCAGGTACCCAACGTCGCCAGTGCGGCGCCAGCGGTACTCGGCGATGACCATCAGCGCGGGCATCCCGATGCCCACGACGGCGAAGAGAATATGAAAGGCGAGCGACATCGCCATCTGCGAGCGGGCGGCAAAGAGATCGGACATGACGAAGAGTAGCAACGGCTGGGGGGTGCGCAACGGGCGAAACGGCCAGTGGCGCGCGCTTGCCCGTCTTTATACGGCGCGCGAGTTTTGGGCGTGCGGTCTCTGCTCCTGCTCATTGGGGCGCTCCTCTTCGCCCACATCGCGTTGTTGTTCGTCCATCCCGCGCGGCCCGTGCCCGCGGCGACGAGTGGCGGTCTCGACGTCGGCATCGTCTTCGACGTCGGCGGACGCGGTGACAAGTCGTTCAACGATGGCGCGTACCGTGGCGGATCGCGCGCGGAGCGGGAGACAGGCGCGCGCGTCCACTTCATCGAGCCGGGGGAAGGCTCCGATCGCGAGGCGGGGCTGCGCCTGCTCGCCGCCGAGCAGATGCAGCTGGTGGTTGGGGTCGGCTTCATCTTTACCGACGACCTCACCGCTCTGGCGAGGGAGTATCCGGACACGCGCTTTGCCGGCGTCGACTACGCGCTCGCGCTCGACGCCGCGGGGAACGCCATTCCGCCACCCCCGAATCTCGCCGCGCTCAAGTTTCGCGAGGAGCAAGGCGCCTTTCTCGTAGGCGCGCTCGCCGCGCTGGTCGGGAATTCGAAGAAGCTCGGCTTCGTCGGCGGGATGGATATTCCGCTCATCCACAAGTTCGAGGCAGGCTACCGCGCCGGCGTGAAATACGTGTGCCCAGACTGCACCGTGATCGCGCAGTACGCGGGAGTGACTCCCGAAGCCTTTCGCAATCCGGGGCGCGGAAAGGAGCTCGCGCTCAGCCAGTACAACTCCGGCGTCAACGTGATCTTCCATGCGTCCGGCTCCACGGGGCTCGGCGTCTTCGAGGCGGCGCGGCAGACGGACAAGCTCGCGATCGGCGTCGATGCGGATCAGTACGCGGAGGCGCCGGGGCACGTGCTCACCTCGATGGTCAAGGGGGTCGACGCGGTCGTGCTCGACCAGATCCGGAAGATGCGCGACGGCACCTTCCACGGCGGCGTGCAGGAGTACGGGCTCGCCGAAAATGGCGTCGCCTACATCTACGATGCACACAACCGGGCGCTGATTCCGGACAGCGTGCACGCGCGCGTTGAGGAGATCCGCGTGGGGATCATCGCGGGGCGGATCGTCGTGCCGGCGGAGCGATGACGATAGCCGTGCGCATGACCGGCATCGCGAAGCGCTTCGGCGACTGCCACGCGGTGCGCGACGCGTCGCTCGAGGTCGCGACCGGCGAGATACATGCGCTGGTCGGCGAGAACGGCGCGGGCAAGTCGACACTCATGCGCATCCTCGCGGGGCTCTCCCCGACGGACGCCGGGACGGTTGAGGTCGCAGGGCGCAACGTCACGGGATGGAGCGCCGCGCAGGCGATCGACGCGAGCGTGGGGATGGTGCACCAGCACTTCATGCTCGTCCCGACGCTGCCGATCGCGGAGAACGTCATCCTCGGCCGCGAGCCTACGCGTGGGCTCGCGCTCGACATGGCGCGCGCCGAGCGCGAGGTCGCGGCGGCGGCGGAGCGGAGCGGCTTCCGGATGAACGTGCGACAGCTCGTGCGCGAGCTGGGCGTGGGCGAGCAGCAGCGCGTCGAGATTCTGAAGACGCTGGTGCGCGGTGCGCGCATTCTGATTCTCGACGAGCCGACGGCGGTGCTCTCGCCTCCCGAGGTGAAGGAGCTGTGGCGGGTGTTGCGCGCGCACCGCGACGATGGCGGGACGATCATCCTCATCACGCACAAGCTCGATGAAGTGGCGGAGATCTCGGATACGATCACGGTAGTGCGCGCAGGACGCACCGTGGCGCGCTTTCCCACCGCGGGCGCGAGCCCGGCAGCGGTCGCGCGCGCGATGGTCGGTCGCGATGTCGTGCTCGCGGGGGATGCGCCGGCCGCGTCGAGCGCGGCGCTCGTCGCTTCTGGCGCACCTATGCTCGACGTGCGGCATCTCGTCGTGTGCGGCGAGGGACGGCAGCGCGCAGTGGACGACGTCTCGTTCACCATCCAGCCGCACGAGATCCTTGGTATCGCGGGGGTGGAAGCGAATGGCCAGAGCGCACTCGTCGAAGCGATCGCCGGGCTCCGTACGGTCGAGAGCGGCGAGATTCGCATCGCCGGCACCGAGATCACCGCGCTCTCGGTAAGCGCACGAGAATCGCTCGGCCTCGCCCACATCCCCGAAGACCGCCACCGCCGCGGCCTCGTCCTCGACTTCTCCATCGCCGACAACCTCATCCTGGGCCGCCAGCGCTCGTACCAGTCGCGCCTCGGGACGCTCGATCGCTCGCGCATCCTCGCCGATGCGCGCGCCGCGATCGCACTGGCGGACATTCGCCCCTCGAATCCGATGCTCCCCGCGCGCGCCCTCTCGGGGGGCAATCAGCAGAAGATCGTGATCGCGCGCGCACTCGCGCGGCAGACGAGCGTGCTCCTGGCCGCGCAGCCTACGCGCGGCGTCGACGTGGGCGCCATCGAGCTGATTCACACACGACTGCGATCGGCGCGCGACGCGGGGACGGCGATCCTGCTCGTCTCGGCCGAGCTCTCGGAGATTCGCGCGCTCTCCGATCGCGTGGCGGTGATGTACGGCGGTCGCATTGTCGCGATCGTGCCGCGGAGCGAGGCCAGCGAGGAGAGTCTCGGCCTGCTCATGACGGGAGCACAACCGTGAGCGAGCTCGACGCGCGCACGAACGCTCTCCGCGAGGAGAATCCGAGTACGGTCAGCGGCAGTACGGTGATCATCCGCTCGCGCGATGCGCGCGATCGCATCATCGAGGCGATCCTTCCGCCGCTCGTCGCGTTGCTCGTGTCGATCGTCGTGGGTGATCTGCTCATCCTCGCCGTGGGGCAGTCGCCGGGCGCCGTGTACCGGTTGATGCTCGAGGGCACCTGGGGGAACGCGTACGGCTTCGGCCAGGTGCTCTACAAGACCACGACGCTCATCTGCACCGGACTCGCCGTGGCCGTCGGCCTGCGCGCGGGGCTCTTCAACATCGGCGCCGAAGGGCAGCTCGCCGCGGGCGGGCTCGCGGCGGCGCTGGTGGGACTCTGGCTTCCGGCCGGGACGCCGGCGCTCGCCGCAGTGCCACTGTGCGTGCTCGGCGCGCTCGCCGCCGGCGGTGCCGTTGGCTTCCTGCCCGGCGCCCTCCGCGCCAGGTGGGGCGCGCACGAAGTGATCACGACGATCATGCTGAACTTCATCGTGCTCGCGTTCCTGAGCTGGCTCGTCTCGACACGGCTTCGCGTACCGGAAACGCTGCACACGCGAGCGATCCACGCGGGTGCGCTGCCACGACTCTCCACGATTTGGAGCGGCTTCCACGGCTCTGCCGCGAACGGTTCGATGGCCATCGTCCTCTGCGCAGCACTTATTCTCGGCTGGTATCTATACCGCACCCGCGGCGGCTTCGAGCTCCGCGCCGTGGGTCTGCAGTCCGACGCCGCGGAGAACGCCGGCATGAGCGTGGGGCGCACGTGGATTCGCGCGCTCACCATCAGCGGCGCGCTCGCAGGGCTCGGCGGGATCAACTTCGTGCTCGGCTACGAGCGCTACTACGAGGAGGGATTCGCGACCGGTGCGGGCTTTCTCGGGATAGCGGTCGCGCTGGTCGGGCGCAGCAATCCGCTCGGCGTGGTGCTCGCCGCGCTCTTCTTCGCGACGCTCTCGCAAGGTGGACTCGCCATCAACGCGCTCGTGCCGAAGCAGATGGTCGACGCGCTGCAGGGGGTAGTGATTCTCGCAATGGCGGCGTCCGTCCCCGAGGTGCGACGCCTCCTCGTCCAGGCGAGGGGAACGCGATGAGCGACGCTCTTGCCTTCCTCGCGCAGACGCTGCGGATCGCCGTGCCGTACCTCTTTGCTGCCGCCGGCGGAGTGCTGGCCGAGCGCGCGGGGATCATCAGCCTGACGCTCGAGGGGTTCATGCTCGGCGGCGCGTTCACCGCGATGCTCGGCAGCTTCTGGTCGGGGAGCCCGTGGATCGGCGCGCTGTGCGGCGTAGCGGGCGGACTCGCCCTCGGGATGCTTCACGCGGTATCGACGATTCGCTTCAGGGCGGACCAGGTGGTCTCGGGGATCGCGATCAATCTGCTCGCGGTGGGGCTCACGCGATATTTTCTGAAGCTGGTATTCGACAGCTCGTCGAACTCGCCGCGCGTGTCGGGATTCTCGGCAGGGACCAACGCCGGGGCGTTGATGACCGGGCTCCTTCACAATCCGCTGATTCCGATCGGCCTGCTGATCATTCCTGCAGTTGCGTGGCTGGTGTATCGCACCCCGTTCGGGCTGCGTGTGCGCGCGGTCGGCGAGCATCCCGAGGCTGCGGTGACGGTCGGCGTGTCGGTGAAGCGCGTGCGCTACATCGCCGTCGCACTCTCCGGCGCGCTCGCGGCGCTCGGCGGTGCATATCTCTCGCTCGATCAGCATCAGTTCACCGACGGCATGAGCGCGGGGCGCGGTTTCATCGCGCTCGCGGCGATCATCTTCGGCCGGTGGGATCCCGTGCGCGCGGGAATCGCCTGTTTGTTCTTCGCGGCGGCCGAGACGCTGCAGATTCAGCTGCAGGGGATGCAGGCGATCCCGTCGCAGTTCGTGCAGATGATTCCGTATGTGCTCACGATCATCGCGCTGGCGGGCGTCGTCGGGCGGGCGACGCCGCCGGCGGCGCTCGGCAGAGAGTAGCTTTCTCGCGTGACGAACTTCCTGCAGAAGCGACTCGATCTGATGCGCACGGGCGACGCCGGCAAGCTCAGTGTGCTGATGTTCACGGCGTTCATCGACATGGTGGGCGCGCTGATGATCATCCCGCTCCTGCCGTTCTACGCGAAGCGCTTCGGCGCGAGCGACTTCGCGGTGATGGCGCTCGTGGCGTCGTTTTCGGCGATGCAGCTGGTGAGTGCGCCGCTGTGGGGGCGCGTGTCGGATCGGTATGGACGGAAGCCGGCGCTGCTCTTCGGACTCGGCGCATCGATGTTCGCGTATGTGGTGTTTGCGTACGCGGATTCGTACTGGCTGCTGCTGGCGTCGAGGATCATTCAGGGCGCGGGCGGCGGCACGACGGGGGTGATTCAGGCGTACGTCGCGGACAGCGTCGCGCCGAAGGATCGCGCGCGCGGGCTCGGCTGGCTCTCGGCGGCGACGAATGCCGGAGTCGTGATCGGTCCGGCGATCGCCTCGTTCTCCCACCATCTGGGTCCGCACTGGCCGGGGATGTTCGCAGCGCTGCTCTGCGCGCTGAACATTGGGTTCGCCGCGCGCTATCTCCCCGAATCGCACGACGCGAACGCGCGCCTGCGCACGCACGGAGGTCGCGCACCGTTCGATGCGGTCGCGCGCGTCGCGTCGACCGACATCGGCCAGCCGTACGCGCGGCTCATCTGGATGTATTCGGTGGGGCTCGGCGCGTACTATGGCGTGAATGCGCTCATCATTTTGTACTTGAGCCGGCACTTCGAAGTCACCGAGAACTCGATCGGCTTCTTCTTCATGTATCTGGGCACGCTGAGCATCGTCTTCCGCCTCTTTCTGCTCGGCCCCGCGGTCGACAAGCTCGGCGAGGTGCGCACCGCGCGACTCGGCGCGCTCTCGCTCGGCTGCGGACTCGCGCTGATTCCGCTCACGGCGTACGTGAAGCTCGATGCGCTCCCGGCGTTCAGCTGGGCGCCGTTCGCGCTCGTCATCGCCCTCGTGCCGCTCGGCGCGTCGCTGAACTTCCCGAGTGTGACGGCGCTGCTGTCGCGCGTGGTAGGCGAGAACGAGCGCGGATTGTACATGGGCGTGCAGCAGACGTACGGCGGCATCGCGCGCGTGATCTATCCGCTCGTCGCTGGCGTCGCGTCGGACCATCTTGGCGAGGCGGCGCCGTTCTGGATCTCGGCGGGGTTCGTGCTCAGCACGATTGCGATGGGATCGCAGCTGGGGAAATACTCGAGTCGGACGACCGAGTTCGAGATCGAGGCGCTGGCGGGGGAAGCGACGGACGAGGCACGGGCGGCGGAGTAGCGCTTCGTTCGAATTGCGAGACCCCCCGCTCATTCGTCGTCCACCCACACGCTCCTCGTTCCAATCTCCACCCTCGCCCCACCGCATGACCGCCGCCTCACCCCTCCGCCCCGCCGAGTTCGACGATCCCGCGATCCCCGAGATCGCGACGACCGAGGTGCCCCTCTGCCCTCTCTGCGGCGCGGGCCACTTCCACACGTTCGCGGAGGGGTATGACTACGAGCTGCAGACGTCGCGCAACAGGTGGCGCTTCGTCGAGTGCGACGCGTGCTCGCATGTTTGGCTCAATCCGCGCCCTGCGATTTCCACGCTCGGCGTCATCTACCCGACTACGTACTACGCCTACAACTACGCGACCAGGATCAATCCGATCGCGGTGAAGGCGAAGGAGATGCTCGACGTCGCGAAGATGAAGGCGATCCTGGCCCATCTGAAGCGCGCGCCGCGATCGTTTCTCGACGTCGGCTGCGGCGACGGGCGATTCCTGAAAGTGATGCGCAAGAAGGGCGTTCCGCTTGCAACGGACTACGGCCTGGAGCTCGATGAAACAGTGCTCGTCCCGCTAAAAGCAGCCGGCTACCAGGTCGCGTGCGAGCGCATCGAGGATTCCACGCTCGTCCCCGAGGGCACACTCGATCTCGTCACGATGTTCCACGTCATCGAGCACGTCGACGATCCCGGCCCCGTGATCCGGAAGCTGGCCACGTGGATGGCGCCCGGCGGCGTCCTCGCCATCGAGACGCCCAACCTCGACGCGCTCGACCAGCGGCTCTTTCACAACAGCTATTGGGGCGGCTACCACATTCCACGCCACTGGAATCTCTACACCGCCTCCACGCTCGCCCGGCAGCTGAAGGATGCCGGGCTCGAGCCCGTGGCGACTATGTATCAAACCGGCCATTCGTTCTGGATGTACTCGATGCACCACTGGATGCGCTTCGAGGGCAACCCGCATCCCCGCCTGGCCAAGCTTTTCGACCCAATCGGCAGCCTCGCCTTCCTGGCCGGCTTCACGCTCTGGGACAAGTTCCGCGGGCTGTTTGGCTTTCGCACGTCGGCGGTTTTGATGCTCGCGAGGAAGCCCGACACGGCGTGACGGCGCGGGCCGAGTCCTCGTCTTAGACGTAGACCCTTGGGGCCCAACGAGATGACGCTTCAGCTCGCCAGCGACGCCACCACGGAGACGCCCCTCGCGCCTCCCGCGGCGTCGCCGCGTTTCGATCCGTACCATCCATTTCGCCGCACCCTCCTGACTCCGGAGCAGGTGCGAGCGCTCAGCGCGCTCCGCCCCGCGCGCGTCGTCGCCGACACGCTCTGGTGCTGGCTCTGGATCATCGGCGCGTGGGCCGTCGTCGCGCATTGGATGCACTGGTGGGTGGTCGCGCTCGCGATCCCGGTGATCGGCACGCGCTACTACGGCCTCTTCATCATCGGCCACGACGGGCTGCATCGCCGGCTGTTTCACAATCGCGACCGCAACGACCTCTTCAACGACGTCTTCATCCTCGGCGCGCTCGGCGCGATCACACGGATCAACAACCGCAATCATCTGCGTCATCACCAGACGCTGGCGACGCACGACGATCCCGATCGCCATCGTCACGCGTGCTTCAACAAGTCGGAGATCGTCGAGGTCGTCGCCTATCTCACCGGCATCTTGAGCGTGTTCACGAGCGTGAAGAACGTCTTCTTTCCGCAGCCTGGCGTGAAGAAGGGGAGCGCGTCGGACAGCATCGAGGTGCAGGGGGAGCCCGGAACTGCGCTCGCATCCACGCCCGACACGTATACCGCGCGCGACATGGCGATACTGCTCGCCTGGCAGGTCGTGCTGATCGGCGGGCTCTCATGGGCGATCGGGTGGTGGGCGTATCCCGTGCTCTGGCTGCTGCCGGTGTTCGTGTTCACGTATCTCGGTGACAACCTGCGCTCGTTCGTCGAGCACTCGCATCCCGAAGCAGATGTGAAGGCGGATGCGCATCGCCTCGTGACGCACACGAGCAATCGTCTCGAGCGCCTGTTCGTAGCCCCGATGAACATGAACTTCCACGCCGCTCATCATCTCTGGGTCGGCATCCCGTATTACAACCTGCCGCACGCCGATCGCCTGATGCGCGAGCATCCGGGATCCTCGGCGCTCGAGTGGAGGCGGAGCTACATCGCCTACCTCTGGCGGTACATGCGCGCGACTCCTCTCGACGAGTGCAAAGGGGGACAATGACGACGACCACCGCGCCATTCACCCGCTTCACACCGCCGCTCGGCGCCCTGACGCCCGAGCTCTCCGTTGTGATGCCGTGTCTCAACGAGGCGGATACACTCGCCATCGTGATCGGAAAGGCGCAAGCCGCGATCAACGAGAACGGGATCAACGCCGAGATCGTGATCGCGGACAACGGGAGCACCGACGGCTCGCAGGAGATCGCGCGCAAGCTCGGCGTGCGCGTGATCGCGGTGGACCAGCGCGGCTACGGTGCGGCGCTCATGGGCGGGATCAATGCGGCGCGCGGTACGTACGTGATGATGGGCGACGCGGATGACAGCTACGACTGGGGGGAGATCCCACGCTTCCTCGCGAAGCTGCGCGAAGGGTACGAGCTCGTGCAGGGATGCCGGCTCGAGACCGGGGGCGGCACCGTGAAGCCGGGGGCGATGCCCTTTCTGCATCGCTGGTGGGGGAACCCGATGTTCAGCGCCCTCGCGCGCTGGTGGTTCCGCACGCCGATCCATGATATCCACTGCGGCATGCGGGCCTTCCGCCGCGACATGTGGCTCACGCTCGACCAGCGCTGCACCGGAATGGAGTTCGCGAGCGAGATGGTGATCAAGGCGAGCCTCTTCCAGGCGAAAACGGCCGAGCTACCGATCACGCTCTCGCCGGATGGCCGTACCGCGCATCCGCCGCATCTGAAGACGTTCCGCGATGGCTGGCGTCATCTTCGATTCTTTCTGCTCTTCAGCCCTCGCTGGCTGTTTCTGATGCCGGGGCTCGCGCTGATTCTCGCGGGCACGGTCGGCTACGCGCTCGCGATGCCGCGGCTCAGCATCGGCAAGATGACGTTCGACGTTCACACAATGCTCTTCGCGAGCCTTGCCATCATCTGCGGCTATCAGTCGATTGCCTTCGCCTTGATGACGAAGGTGTTTGCGATCATGGAAGGGCTCCTTCCCGAGGATCCGCGGCTCAACAGGTTCTTTACGCTCGTGAATCTCGAGAGCGGCCTCACCGTCGGCGCGCTCGGCATGGCCGCCGGCCTCGGCCTGCTCGGCGGTGCGGTGCACCAGTGGTCGAGCGCGGACTTCGGCGCGCTGAACTACGAGCACACGATGCGCTGGGTGATCCCCGGCGTGATGCTCACCGCGCTCGGCTTCCAGACGATCCTCTCGAGCTTTTTCGCGAGCCTGATGGGGATGCGGCGCCGGTGAGGGCCGCGGCCGCGAGCCAGATGCCTGACGCCGAGTTCGACGCGTATGCGGAGAATTACGACGAGGCACTGTCCGAGGGGTTGTCCTTCACGGGCGAGACGAAAGACTACTACGCATCGGGGCGCGTCGCCTGGCTCGCCAGGCGACTGGCGTCGCGCAAGCACGCCGTGCGGAGTGTGTTGGACTTCGGCTGCGGCACCGGCTCGGGCGTTCCCTTTCTCTTCGACGGACTCGGCGCGCGGATGGTCCACGGCGTCGATGTGTCCGCGCCGTCGCTCGACGTCGCTCGCGCCGCACACTCGCGCGACGGTGCGACGTTCGCGCTGATCGACGGGCGTGTCGGGCCCACGTTCGATCTCGCCTTCTGCAACGGTGTCTTCCACCACATTCCGGTGGCGGATCGTCATGGCGCGGCGGCCTATGTGCACGACGCGCTCCTCCCCGGCGGCTACTTCGCGCTGTGGGAGAACAACCCGTGGAATCCCGGCACGCGCTTCATCATGAGCCGAGTGCCGTTCGATCGCGACGCGATCACGCTGACGCCGCCGGAGACGCGAAAGCTGTTGCGCGATGCCGGCTTCGACATCGTGACGACGGATTATCTGTTTTACTTCCCGCACGCGCTGCGAGCGCTGCGGCCGCTCGAGCGACTGCTCGCTCCGCTGCCGCTCGGCGGACAGTATCTCGTGCTCGCGCGAAAGCGGTGAGCTCTCCGCTCGATCGTCGGCACGTGCCGGCGAGCGTACGATGACAGACACACAAGCGCTTCTCGTTCTGCTCCTCGCGGCGCTGCTGGGGCGCTTCATCACGCCCCTGACGTTCAGCGGCGCCGCGACGCGCATGCTGAATGCGCGGTGGTTTCCCGTGCTCGTCGGCGTGATCACGGCCGTGTTCATGACGTGGCTGTGGGGCGGCCTCGACCAGGTGGCGGTGATTCACGACGAGGCGGCGTATCTCCTCCAGGCGAAGATCTACGCGGGGGGTCATTGGAGCGCGCCGGGATTGCCGCTGCCGGAATTCTTCGAGCAGTATCATGTGTTCGTCACACCGATCCTCACGCCGAAGTATCCGCCGGGCCATGCGATTCTTCTGATCCCCGGCATCTGGCTCGAGCTCCCCGGGCTCATGCCCGTGCTGCTGCTCGGACTCTGTGGCGCGCTGGTGTTCGAGGTCGCACGCAGGCTTGCCAATCCGTGGGTGGGGCTCCTCGCATGGTTTCTCTGGTGTACGGCGCCGGGGATCATGGACTTCGAGCCGGGCTATCTCTCCGAGACATCGACGAGCGCGCTCTGGATGCTCGGCTGGTACGCTCTCCTGCGCTGGCTCGACGACGAACAGCCGAAGTGGCTCGCCTGGCTGGCCCTCGCCATGGGGCTGGGCTTTCTCTGCCGGCCGGTGACGATGGTGATCTTCGCATTCCCCGTGGGAATCGTCGTTCTGCGGCGACTCTGGAAACGGAATGCGTTCAGGGAGCTGCGGGTGCCCTTCGGCATCGGCTTCGCCGCGATCGCGCTCTGGATGTTGTGGAGCCAGCGAACGACGGGGAGCGCGCTGCTCGCGCCGTACGGGTTGTACTCGCGCTTCTACTTCCCCGACGACGTGATGGGCTTTGGCCTCACCGGGCTCAAACCGCTACGCCCGCTCAACGCGGACATGGCGCTGTTCAACGAATACGTGAAGATCCTCCACAGGGACTACACGCTCGCATCCCTGCCGGAGAATCTGCGCGGGCGCGTCATCGCGATCGCCGCGAACATGTGGGCGACCCGCGCGATGCTGTTGCCACTCGCTGCTCTCGCGCTGATCACGACCACCGCGCCGCTCTGGTTCGCGCTCGGTACGATCGTGCTGTTGGTACTCGCGTATCTCTGCGTCGGCCATGCGCCGCAGTGGACCGTGTACTACGTGGAGATCCAGCCGGTGTTCGCCTACGCGACGGCCGTGGCGTGGTGGCGCGTAGCGAGCCTTTTCGCAAATCGGAAGCTCGCGTGGCCGCTGCGCGAGCTCCCGGCGGTGGTCCCCGGCGCGGTGTTCGCGGTGCTCGTGAGCTTCCTGCTGCTCTTTCCGTACGACACGCGCATGGTGAACTACATTCGGCTCAACAAGGCCGAGGGTTCGGCGTATCACCGCGATTTCCGTGACTTGCTCAAGCTGGTGCCGGGGGAGCACCTCATGGTGTTCATCCGCTATGCGCCGAACCACAGCCCGCATATGAGTCTCGTGACGAACGAGCCCGATCTCGCGGGCGCGCGCGTGTGGACGGTCTACGATCGCGGTGCGGATAACATCCGGCTGATCAGGCTGGCGCCGAGTCGGACGCCGTATCTCTTCGACGATGAGCATCGCGTGATGGTGCAGCTCGACTCGACGGGGGTGCCGATGAAGGCTCGTGTGATCCCGGAGCCAGGGAGTCGATACTAGTTCGCGCCGTGGTCCAGCCAGATCACTCCGATGCAGATATCTTAGTACTAGGATATCGCGATCAGCGCACTCGATTCGCCGTTCGATCGCACAGCGGCAGCCACTCCCCTTCCCCCTGCCGCCACTCCCACCGCCAGTCCATCCGGTTGCCATGGTTGCTCCCGGTCGCTGCCGCGCGCGTCGACTGCTCCGTGAAGATCCACACGTTGCCGCTCACGGTTGCCGTGTACTCGGGATGGTTCCCCGCGTTGTCGAACATGCGGGTGAAGTAGCCGCCCTCTCCCTCGTCGTAGCCGAGGATCTCGGTGCCCTTGAAGGCGTGCGTGCCGATCTTCGCGTCCCATGAGTGGAGCATGAAGAAGCCGCCGGGGAGCCACTCGTACGTCTCCTCGCTCGTCCACGGCTCCGGGTGTGCGCGCGGATCCTCCGCACTCTGCTCCGGCCCACCGAACGACTCGCCGCGCGCGCGCCACGAGCCGACGAACACGTCGAGCTGCCGGTGCGCGTTGTTCCGCTGGGGAGCCGTCATCCGATAGACCCCATTTTATTCTCCCCTGCGCTCGAGACGCCATCCCCCTCGCGCTCCGTCAAGAGCCGCGAGCCGCGCTGGTACGTGAGATACGAGTAAGCCCATTCGATCAGGACGATGACGCGGTTCCGGAATGTCGCGAGATACATGAGGTGGATGAGCAGCCAGAACCACCACGCGATCTGTCCGCGCAGCTTCAGCGGGCCGATCTCCGCGATCGCGCGATAGCGCCCGATCGTCGCGAGATTTCCCTTGTCGCGATACTTGAACTTCATCGTCGGCAGATCCGCGAGCATTCGCTTCACGTTCTTCGCCGCGAGCTTTCCCATCTGATTCGCCGCCGGAGCGACGGCGGGCACGAGCTGCCCGTCGTCCTGATTGATCGCGGCGAGATCGCCCGCGATGAAGACGTGCGGATGCCCCGGAACCGAAAGATCCGGCGCAACCAGCACGCGCCCCGCGCGATCGAGAGCCGCGTCGAGCGAGCGCGCGAGCGGCGACGCCTGATTGCCGGCCGCCCACAATACTGTTCGCGTCGGGATCCGCTGCTCGCCCACGTACACCGCATCCCTCTCGATGCCCGTCACGACCGCATTCAGATGCACTTCGACGCCCAGCCCCTTCAAATCCCGGAGCGCACGATCGGCGAGATCCGGCTCGAACGCAGTGAGCAGGCGCGGCCCGCCCTCGAGCAGGAGGATCTTCGTGTCGCGCGGATCGAAGTTGCGGAAGTCATCCAGCATCGAGTGGTGCGCGATGTCCGGAAGAATTCCCGCGAGCTCGACTCCCGTGGGGCCGCCGCCAACCACCACGAAGCGCAGCCACGACTCGCGATCCTCGGGCTCCGCCTTCTCCGCCTCCTCGAATGCGATCAGAAATCGATGCCGCACCTTGAGCGCGTCCTCAAGGCTCTTGAGCCCCGGGGCCATCGGCTCCCACTCGTCGTGCCCGAAGTACGCATGACGCGCACCCGACGCGATGATGAGATAGTCGTACGGAACCGTGAGCGCACCCTTGTCCGCGTGCACGAGCTGCTCGTCCGGGTCGATCGCATCGACCTCGGCCATCAGCACGGTCGTATTCGTGTTCTTGCGCAGCAACCAGCGAATCGGCGACGTGATGTCGCTCGGCGCGAGCACGGCGGTCGCCACCTGGTAGAGAAGCGGCTGGAAGAGATGATGATTGGTTCGATCGATCAGCGTGACGTCGACGTCCGCCTTGCGCAGCCCGCGCGCAGCTGTGAGGCCGGCGAAGCCGCCGCCGATGATCACGACACGAGGTTTGGTCATGCGGTCGGGATGGTCTCCACGCGCTCGGGGCGTCCGCCGAGCAGGCGCGCAGCGACGGAGATGAGGAGCACGAGCAGGATGAGCAGCACGCTGTAGGCGGCCGCGGTGCCGAACGAGAGATTGCGGAGCTGTGCGAGAATTTCCATCGAGATCGGCCGGTTCGCGTGCGTGTAGAGCACGATCGACGCGACGAATTCACCGACCGCGGTGATCGCCGCGAGCGTCGCCCCGGCCGCGAGCCCCGGGCGCGCCGCAGGGATCACGACGCGTCGCATCGCGAGCCACCAGCTCGCACCGAGCCCGCGCGCGGCGTCTTCGAGCGATGGATCCATCTGGCGGAGCGAGCTCTCGACGGCGCTGGTCACGAGCGGGATGCCGCGCACGAAGTACGCCAGCGGCAGAATCCAGAAGGTGCCGACGAGCAGCACCCGGAGCTGCGCGGGTGCCGTGCGATCGAAGGTCGACGCGAGGCCGATCGCGATCGCGGTGGCGGGGATGGCCCACGGGAGCACGACGAGGAGTTGCAGGAGCCCGCGCCCTGCGAAGCGCCGGCGCACGAGCAGATACGCGGCAACGAAGCACACGACGATGTTCAGCGCCGTCGCGAGCACCGCCATCGAGATCGAGTTTCGCACCGGCAGCCAGAGCTGCGGATCGGTCGCGAGGTGCTTGAAGTTGTCGAGCGTGTATTCGGGCGGGAGCACCTGCGTCGTCCACGCGCCATCGCGCGCGAAAGCGACGAGCACGATCATCGCGTGCGGGAGCACGAGCACGAACACGAGCGCCGCCGCGAGAAATGGCGCGAGGCGCGCCAGCGGCCCACGCAGCGAGATGCGCGTATTGCTCCCCTTTCCCGTGAGCGCATAGGAACGGCGGCGCTCGAACCAGCGAAGGAGGAGGAGCGCGGCGATCGCGGTGATGGCGAGCACCGTCGTCTCGACGAACGCCATTCCCATCGCGCCGTTGAGCTTCGAGGCCACGATCTGCGTCGATAGCATACGGAGCCCGCCGCCGAAGATGTACGGCGCGGAGAACGATCCGAGGGCGCTCATGAAGACGAGGAGCATCGACCCCGCCAGCGCCGGCGTCACGAGGGGGAGCGTCACCTTGCGCAGCCGGAACGCCGTCGACGCGCCCAGCCCCGCGGCGGCCTCGTCGAGCGTGCCATCGAGCCGCTCGAGGCCGGCCGAGACGAACAAAAAGACGTAGACGTACATGGTGTAGGCATGCACGAAGATGATCGCCCAGATGCCGGTGAGACGCCACGGCGGATCGGACAGGTGGAGCACTCGCTGAACGGCGCGTGTGACGACGCCGCTCTCGCCATAGAGAAAGAGAAAGGCGATGACACCAACCAGCGGCGGCAGCGCGGCGGGAAGCGTCGCGACCGCCTGGAGAAAGCGGCGCCCCCGAAAGTCCACCCGACTCAGTACGAAGGCGAGTGGTAGCCCCACCGCCGCCGCGCCGATCACCGATCCCACGGAGACGACGAGCGTCGTCCACAGCGCCTCGCGATCGCTCGGCGAGCTCGCGAAGTCGCGCCAGTAGCCAAGTCCGTGCGCGAAGGAGCCGGCGATGATCGTGACGTTCGGGTAGACGACGCTCCAGAGGAGGAGCGCCAGGACCGGCGCCGCGAGCGCCCACGACGCGCGCTGATCGGCCTTGATCTTCATGGTGGGACCCTCATACGGCAACGACGGACACGGGCTCGCGCACCACGCGCACCGACACCTTGTCGCCCTCGCGCACATCGCGGTCGGTGCTCTGGAGCTCGACCTCGGTCTCGCCATCCACGCGCACGCGATAGACGAGCTGCGTGCCGGCGAAGCGGCGGTCGGTGACGACGCCGGACCAGCCGGTGCCATCCTTCACGAACGCCAGCGCGTCGGGGCGCAGCACCGCGAGCACCCGGCGCGCATCGCCGAGGGTCGAGGGGGCGCGCGCGGCGAGCGTCGTCGCGCTGCCCCCCACGATCACGGTAACCGAGCGTCCATCGTACTCGCCCGGCACGAACGTCGCCCGGCCGATGAACTCCGCCACCGCGCGCGACACCGGATTGTCGTGCAGCTCCTCCGGCGCGCCCACCTGCAGCAGCCGCCCATTCTCCATCAGCGCGACGCGATCGGCCACCGCGAATGCGTCCTCCTGGTCGTGCGTCACGAACAGCGCGGTGAGGGCGAGCCGTCGCAGCGTCGCACGGAGCTCGTTGCGCGTGCTGCGGCGAAGATTGGGGTCGAGATTGGAGAGCGGCTCGTCGAGAAGCAGCACCGGCGGCTCGATCACCAGCGCGCGCGCGAGCGCGACGCGCTGCTGCTCGCCGCCCGAGAGCGACTGGATCGGGCGCGGCACGGCCCCGTCGAGGCCCACGTTCGCGAGCGCCGTCGCGGCGCGCGCGCTACGCTCCGCCTTGCTCACCCCGCGCGCCTCGAGCCCGAACGCCACGTTCTGTCCGACGGTCATGTGCGGGAAGAGCGCGTAGTGCTGAAAGACCATCCCGAAGCCGCGTACACGCGGCGCGCGCGTCGTGATGTCCTTCCCTTCGAGCCACACCTTTCCCGAATCCGGCGGCTCGTACCCCGCGACCATGCGCAACGTCGTCGTCTTCCCCGAACCGCTCGCGCCCATGAGCGCGACGAGCTCACCGCTCGCGATCTCGAGCGAGAGCGAGTCGACGGCGAGCTTGTCCCGGAAACGGCGTGTCAGCTTGTCGAGCGAGAGACGCGCCGTGCCGGGCATCAGCTCTTCTTGCTTCGGTTGCGGATGTTCGAATCCCAGTAGCGCATCCATTCGTCGAGATGCTTCGCGAGCAGCGCGCGGTCGAGCGGCATCGGCTTGATCTTCGTCTTCGCGTCGCGCACCCATTGCGGAAGCGAGTCGAGCGGGATATCCGTGCGCGCGGGAATCCGATAAAACTTGTTGGACGCCTCCTCGAGCGCAGCCGGCGTGGTCACGAACTCGTAAAACTGCCGCGCCATCTCGGCGTGCTTCGTTCCCTTCACGATCGCGATGGCATCGACGAGCACGGGCGTCCCGCTCGATGGAATCACGTACTGCACTGGAATTTTCAAACGCCCGCGCAACAGTGCGATGTCCGGCATGTCGTAGAGCGAGATCAGCCCCTCCTGTCGCCCGAGCTTCTGGTAGAGCACACCGGGATCGAGCGCGTACTCTTTCGTGCTCGCGTCGAGGCGCCTGAGCCACGCGTACCCCGAGTCCGGCGTGCCGCTCGCGCCCATCCCGCGCACGATCATCGCGCCGAAGATCGCGCGCATGCTTCCACTCGGCAGCGGATCCCGAATGATCACCTTCCCCTTCCACTTCGGATCGAGGACGTCGTCCCAATCCTTGGGCGCATCTCCCTCGGCGACGGCGGCGCTGTTGTACGCGATGACCTCGGGAGTGAGGTACGTGCCATACCAGAGATCGGAATCCCCCTTCGCCTCGGCCGGAACAGCGCCCGCCCACGTCGGCTTGTATGGCGCGAGCAGCCCCGCCGCAGCGGCGCGATCGAACACTTCGGTAGGTGCGCCGAACCAGACATCCGCCTGCGGATTCGCGGCCTCGCTGCGGAGCCGATCGAGCACATCCTGGGAGCCCATGTCCACCCACTGCACATCGACGGTGGGATGCGCCTTCTCGAATCCGGCTTCGTAATACTCGAGGAGATCCTTCCCGTGCGGCGAGTAGACCGTGAGCACGGTTCGACCGTCGCCGCCGCACGCGGCGAGCGCGAGCACGGTGGTGCCCGCGAGCACACGACGCACCCTCACGGCGACACCGCCCGAGGCGCCGCCGTCGGGCTCGCACTCGGCGGACCGAGCAGATTCACGAACAGCCGCGCCGCACCGGGAACTCCGGCGGGGAGCTGCCGGAAGAAGGCGAGCGTCGTGTAGATGTAGCTGCCGCGCCCAATCACCGCGCTCAGGATGCCGCCGGGATTCGCGGGCTCGCCGGGATCGTTCGTCGCGATCACGGTGGCGTAGTGCGAGTCGATGGTCGACGGCATGTAGAGCGCGCGATCCTGCACCCAGCCCTTCCAATCGGCATCGGAGATGCGGTTCGGCGCGTTGAGCAGCGGATCGTTCGGCGCGAGCACCGCGATCGGCGACGCTTCGTCGGTGACGCGCGCCGCAGGCGACGAGAGCGCGATCGGGTACGGCATCATCCCCGGCCGCGCCATCTCGCCCTGGCCGTATTGCACGACCATCGTTCCGCCGTTCTTCACCCATTCGAAGAGCCGCGGGTTCTGCGCGGCGAGCGTGGGGTCGGACTCGTAGGCGCGCGTGCCGATCACCACCGTCGTGAAGCGCGAGAGATCCGACGCCGCGAGCGCGTGTGCGTCGAGCACAGTCACCGGCACGCCGAGCTCGGCGAGCATCGGTGCGCTGTTGTCGCCCACCCCCTGCACGTACGCGACGTTCACCGCTTGCGGGAGCTGCACATCGACGGCTTCGATCGACATCGTGGCCGCGCGAACGATCGTCTGCGGGCGAATGTGATCGTAGCGTATCGCGATGTAGCCGGTCTTGAACTGCTGCCCGCCGCTCTCCGCCACCGCGGTGATCGTATGGCGCCCGGCTGGGAGCGTACCGCGCACGCGGAAGGCGATCGCGCGCGCCGCGCCCATCCCGGCGAGCGACACGCTGCGCGCAAGCGTATCCGCCTCGAGTCCCTGCGGAAGCTCGAGGCGCACGCTCACGTCACGCGGGGACTCGTACGCCGAGCGGAGGGTGACGCGGAGCTCGCGATCGAGCGGAGCGTTGGCGCGCGCGTAGCCCACCGCGCGGTCGAGCGTGACCGAGATCGCCGGGACGACCTCGAGCGGGCGCCGCTCTTCACCGCGGGCGGGATTCGCGACGCGCAGCACGAGAGGTGCGCGCAGCACCATCCCCGTCGCGAGATACACGGTCGCAACTGCGCTGCCAGCCGCGCTCGACTCCGCCGTTTGCGTGCTCACCGGCGATGCGAACAGATCGCCGGTGCGCTCGGGGGTGAGCCACCAGGGCGCGGTGAGCGCGGTGCCACGTATGGTGAAGTCCCAGCTGCTCGAGCTGTCGCGCGCGATCTCGCGTGCGCGAGCTCGCGCCGACGCGGCGATTGCCGGGGCGCCGGAGATCGCGCTGCCGCGCAGCGAGATCGAGTCGACCGACAGTCGCGCCGCATTGCGGTTGTAGATCGCAACCGTCGCGGTCATCGAATCGCCGAGCGCGAGCGCTTCGCGCGGCACGGTCGCCTCGATGCCGATGCCGCTCGCCATCGCCGCGGCGCGCGCGGCTTCGTCGCGGAGCGTGGCGAGCGAGGCGTCCAGATCGCCGGACGCGCCGCTCGAGAGCGCGCGCGTGAGCCGCTCCGCGCGCTCGAGTGAAGGGAGCAGTGCCTCCGGATGCTTCGGCTCGTAGCGCGTGCCGATCGACGCCACCAGCGCTGCGAGTGAGTCCAGGCGCGGCCGCTGTGCGGCATTCACCTCGCCGCGCAGTCTCCGATACGTCGTGTCGATGCCGTCGAAGATCGAGCGTTCCTTCGCAGCATCCTTCGGCGCACCCGGAGCGCGCGACTCCTCGCGCTTCACCGATCCCGCGATGAATCCCTTCCGCTGCAGCGAGCCCTGCCCCTGCGACTGATGCTGCGAACGGCTCTCCGAGGCGATCTCGGCGTAGCTCCGGCCGAGGAGTGGGCTGTACTCTCCCGCGTTGTACAGAAAGGTCGCGCCGGCGCCGGACCAGTACGAGGTGGTCCGATAGAACTTGAGCGGCGTCCACGGCGCGAGACCCATCGTCGCGGTCGCGGGAAACTTCGCGCCGTCACCCGCAGCGTCGTAGGCATCGCGCGCGAGAATCCCCGACACCTGGTGATGCCCGTGCCCGTCGCGCGGCGTTCCGGAGAAGACGGCGATGATGATCTGCGGCCGGAAGGCGCGCACCACCGTCACGACATCCGTGAGCAGCGTGTCGTGCGGCCAGTGCTTGAATGTTTCCGTCGCGCTCTTCGAAAAACCGAAGTCGTACGCGCGCGTGAAGTACTGCTGCGCGCCGTCCACGCGCCGCGCCGCGAGCAGCTCCTCCGTTCTGATCACGCCGAGTGCTTCGCCGAGCTCGTTGCCGATGAGATTCTGGCCGCCGTCGCCGCGGGTGAGCGAGAGATACGCGACGTCCGCGTGCCGCCCTTTCGCGAGATACGTGAGCAGCCGATTGTCCTCATCGTCGGGGTGCGCGCCGATGACGAGCACGCGCACCGACACTGGCAGCCCGGCGAGCGCATCTCCCAGCGCCGTCGCGCCGCGCTCCTGAGCGAACGAGAGGCGCGGCGCGAGAAGAGCGAGCGAAGCGATGGCGTACAGCCCGGCTCCGAGCCTCACGCAGATGAGTCGGAGCAGGACACGACTACGATGTGTTCCCTCATGCGTTGCTAACGCTCAGCGCGCTGCGGAGGTTGCACGTACCCCGCCGCGCCTGGGCGCCAGCGGCGCTATCGTCTCCGCCACGAGCCGTGCCTGCTGGTCCGCGTGCGGCGCCGCGTATCCCTCGGCCGGGCTCGCGCGTTCGGGGCGGCCGATGTACCGAATGGTCATCGCGTTCCCGACCGCGCCGCGCAGTCGCGGCGACACGAAGGTCCACGCGCCCATGTTGCGCGGCTCCTCCTGCGTCCACACGACTTCGTCGATCTCCGGGTAGCGCTCGAGCACCGCGGTGATCGCCTCGTGCGGCCATGGGTAGAGCTCGTCGATGCGCACGACTGCGAGATGCTCGCGACTCGCGCCCCCCGCCTCGATCCCCGCGAGAAGATCGTAGTAGATCTTCCCGCAGCACAGCACGAGGCGTCGAACCTTCTCCGGATGCTGCGACGCGATCGCATCGTCGATCACGGGCCGGAAGGTGCCGGCCACGAGATCCGCGAGATGCGACGCGGCCATCGGCAGACGCAGGAGGCTCTTGGGCTGCATCAACACCAGCGGGCGCCGATTCGCGTGCAGCGCCTGTCTGCGCAGGATGTGGAAGTACTGCGCCGGAGTGGACGGATAGGCAACGCGCATGTTGTTCTCGGCGCACAGCTGAAGAAAGCGCTCGAGACGCGCGCTCGAGTGCTCGGGACCCTGCCCTTCGTAGCCGTGCGGCAACAGCATCACCACGCTCGAGTCCTGCCCCCACTTCGCGCCGTCGGACGAGATGAACTGATCGATGATGCATTGCGCGACGTTGGCGAAGTCGCCGAACTGCGCCTCCCACAGCACGAGCGAGTCGGGCGACGCGACGCTGTAGCCGTACTCGAAGGCGAGCACCGCGATCTCGGAGAGCGGCGAGTTGTAGATCTCGAAGGGCGCCGCGTCTTCGGAGAGGTGCTGCAGTGGCGTGTACGTCTTGCCGCTCTCGTGGTCGTGCAGCACCGCCTGCCGATGCGAGAACGTGCCGCGCTCGGCGTCCTGACCGCTGATGCGCACCGACGTGCCGCTGGTGAGCAGCGACGCCCACGCGAGCGCCTCGGCGTGTCCCCAGTCGACGCCGCCCTCGGCTGCGAGCGCTGGGCGGCGACGCTCGAGCACGCGCGCGAGCTTGGGCAGCGGATGAAAATCCGAGGGCCAGCTCAGCATGCGCTCGTTGAGCGCAATGAGCCGCTCGGCAGGCACCGCGGTGACTACGGGGCTGCCATCGTCGAGTGCGCCGGCGTCGACGGGGTCCGCGTCGATCGCCGCTTTGGACTTCACCAGCGCATGCACCTTCTCGAACTCCGCCTGGATATCCGCGTCGAGACGCTCCATGGCGCCGGGTTGAATGACCCCTTCGCTCGTGAGCCGCTGACCCCACAGCTCGCGCGTGGTGGGATGCGCCTTGATCGCCGCGTACAGCATCGGCTGCGTGTACACCGGCTCGTCGGCCTCGTTGTGTCCCTGTCGACGATAGCCAACGAGATCGATGAGGAAATCCTTTCCGAAGCGCTCGCGATAGGCGAGGCCGAGCCACACGGAGGCGATGCACGCCTCCGCGTCGTCGCCGTTCA
>JBBSEY010000020.1:0-25284 GCA_038239265.1 Gemmatimonadales bacterium
GCCGCCAGACGCCTTAGCGCGTCTCCATGCCGGTGAGAACGAGCTGCCCACCCGTCGAGAACTTCGGAAGGTCGCCAGCGACTTCCTTGAAGCCGGGGGTGGCCATTCCTGCCTTGAGTGCCGCGTCGCTCGGGAACCAGAGCTGCGCCATGCGGTAGTGCGCCGGCTTCGAGCCATCGGCATTGGGCGCGAACTTGATCAGTACGGCCTTCGAGAATCCGATTTCCTTCGCCTTCGCGCCGACGAGCGGCAGGTGATTCGCTGCGTAGTACTTCTCGAACGCGGCGGTGTCCTTCGGCCAGTTGTAGAGCACGACGACGGCCGAAACCGGTGCATCGGCGGCGGGCGCAGCAGCGACTGGCGCCATCGCAGCGGTGCTGTCCTTGACGGAACCCATCGCCGTATCAGTGGCAGGGGTAGCGGCGGGCTTGGAACACGCAAGCGCGAGCAGAGCCGCGGCTAGCGGGGCAAAGGAACGCATATCTCTTCTCCATTGAGGGTCGTACCCTGATCGGCCAAGGCGTGAGAACATAGCACAGTGCGGAGACGATGGTCACCCGCGGACTCATTCATCCAGTAGCGAGCGCCTCAAGACCTCTGCGTTGAGCAAGCCGCCGTGGAAGGTCTTACCCGTCGTCGCGCTCGTGAGCCACACCTCGGCAGGGCTGAAGAGAAGCTTGTCGATCTTGTAGAAATCGCCGTCGTACTTCTTGAATGTCTCGTAGAACGGGGTGCCGTAGTCGCTCGACGATGATGCCGGCAGTCTCGCGGCGAGATCGGCGAGCTCTTCATCGGTGGCGTCGATCACGAAGGATGTCTGGCCACCGTACAGGATGCAGTCGTTCGTGCGGCCGATGGCGCGGAGATCGTTTTTCGCGAGCGTGGGAAGCGGCGCGGTGCCGATGCCGCTGATGACTTTGCGCACATTAAAGCCGAGCACTTCCATCTTGTGCAGCCCGGTCTCGAGCACGCGCGCGACCACCTGAACACCGCCGGCGATGCTAGCCGTGGGCGCGATCGCGAAAATGAGATCGGACGGTGCGAGCGCCGACTTCTGCGCGACGAGCGCGACGGCCTCCTCGCTGGGGATCGTGCGCCCCTCGAGCACGAGCACGCCACGCGTCGCGGTTTCCACGTAGCCGAGCTTTTCGTAGAGCTCCTTTTCGACACGCGCGTGCGCGCGCAGCGGGCCCGAGGCCATCGCGAAGTACTTCCCCACCGAGAGGGCCCATCCGGCGTACTGCGACGCCATGCATGCCACGGCAGGGTGATCGGTCCACACCTCCACGCCGGGGTATGTCGCGGCGCCGATCTCGAGCTGGGCGTAGCGAATGTGCCCGAGCCCGCCCATGCATAGCTCCGCGAGCCCGATGCCCGCGCCGTAGCCGCCGCGCACATGGATGCCGGCGTCGATCACCCGCGCGCCGGAGGACAGCGTCTGCACCTCGAGGCGAAGCTCGTCCGCGCGCACAGCGAGATCATCGGCGATCTTCCACGCGCGCTCGTTGAGATTCATGACGCCGAGGGCCGGCGGTTTTACCGTGTCGCTTGCCATTCCAGAATTTCTCCTTTGCCGATCTCGGCGAGATCGCCGCTGTATCGCTTGAAGAGGCCGTGCACTTGCGCGTCGCTTACGGCAATACCGAAGCGGTTGCGCAGCGAGAGGAGCATGAGTGAGAGATGCGGTGGCCGATACGTGCACGCGTACGCGTACGTGGGGGGCACCTGGACGGAGCCGAGCGCGACGATGGTGCCACGCTTGTTGCCGGCGCCCACGTCGCTGCCGATCGGGCCGGAGACGATAATGTTGCCGGCGATCATTCCACTGCCGACACGATCTCCGGCGGCCGCGCAGTAAAGAGTGCCGCGCCGCATGAGCGCGCCAGCCTCGCGCCCGACACTGCCGCGCACGATGATCTCGCCGCCGGTCACCCCCTTCGAGGCGCCCGCGAGCGCGCCGCCCGCGCGATCTCCGACATTTCCCGCCACGACGATCGAGCCACCGGCCATTGCGGTGCCTGCGTCGTCGCCGGCACTTCCCTGCACCGTGATCGCACCGCCGCGCATGCGAGCGCCGAGCAGATTGCCTGCGGAGCCGGTGATCTCGAGCGTCCCGCCGCTCATGCGCGTGCCGATGCCGTGCAGGCTCGAGAGATCACCATCGAGCACGACATTCGGCGTGCGAGCTCCGAGCACCGTGAAGACATCGCCGAGGGGGACGGCGATGCGACCGTCCCAGAGCTCGAGCGCGGAGATCTCCTTCGCGTCGAGCGCGGCGAAGCGATCGGGGGCGATCGCGTCGGCATCGAGGGCGCGCGCGAGCGGCGCGCGGAGTGTGAGCGTGATGCGATCGCTCATGTGGGCGTCTCCACCTTCGGCGCGTCCTCGACATCGCCGCTCATGATCCTGCGAAGATGGAAGTGGAACGGGCCGAGCTTCCCGCCGTAATTGCCGGCGGTAATCGAGCGGACCCCCGTGCGACAGGCGGCAGCGATGCCGACCTGCATGGCCTTCGCGATCGAGCGGAAGTCGAGCCCGTCGAGCACGATCTCGAGCACCGAGTTCACCCCCTCGGGGAGATCGGACTTCGTGATCGCGCGCAGCGTCGGCGCGAATGCGTCGTTCGTCGACGCGATCATCGTCTTGTACTTCTTCGCGCCGACCTTGCTCCCACTGCGCACGATCCCGCCCGGGAACGGAAGAATCACTCCCGGCATCCCTGCCATCGCGTCGACTGCAGCTTCCGCGGCATCGAGCGCCGCATCCGCACACTCGGCCAGGATGAGAAAGTTGCCGCCGCCAACACCCTTCGCTTTGCCGAAGGTCTCCTGGATCAGGAACTCGCCTTCCATGACCGGAAGGCGCCAGTAGCGTTGACCGTCGATCATCTTGCTTCCCTGAAAGCCATCGCCGAAGGTGCGGAGCGGCTTGCCGATGGCGATGCGGTCGGGGAAATCGGGGAGGCCGTCGAAACAGGCGGTGGTGGGACAGGTCAGCACCGTCTGCCCGATGCGCTCGATCACGCGCTTGGGCAGCGAATCCGAATCCATCGTGAACAGGAGCACGCTGATTCCCGGGCGCCCATCCGGGGTTTCGCCCGGCGCGAGCTCGCGCTCGACCGCCGCTTCGCACTTGCACGCGATGACCGACGTCGCGAAACCCGTGAGCTTGTTGGCGGACTCGCGCGCCCACTTCTGATTCTTCGCAGTGATGATGATGCGCACGCCGCGCATGCCGAATGCTTCGGCGAAGGTATCGTCGATGTGCACGCCGCGGATGTCCATCAGCCGGCACCGGTGGGGATGGGCGCGTCGCGCAGCCCCGTGACCGGATAGTTCTCGAGCCGAATCGCGGAGTACGCGTCGAAGTACTTCCCGAGATCACGCATCAGCGAGTCGTCGTAGCCCGGCGCGACGAAGAGTCGCCTGCCCGCGGGAGCGCGACGGAGCTGCCCTTCCTCGACGACGAGCGTGCCCGCCTTGAGCACGTAGCGCGGGGTCGAGAACATCGTCGCGAAGTTCGCGTCGCGGCTGTAGATCGTGATGTCGGCATCGGCGCCGACGCCGAGGTGCCCCTTCTGCCTGAGGCCGAGCTGGCGCGCCGGGCCAGCGCGCGTAATGATCGCGATCTCGTTGAGCGTGTACTCGCGCGCGATGCCGTCTGCGAGCGCGCTTCCCGTGAGCATCTTCTGATTCACGCTCTTGAGCTTCTCGTCACGATAGGCACGGTCCATGAGCAGCCGGATGAGATCGGGATAGCTCATGAACGACCCGCCATTCGGGTGGTCGGTAGAGAGTACCATGCGCCAGGGATCGGTCGAGAGCAGAAAGAGCTCGAGGCCGACGACCCACTGCAGCGACGCGACGGCCGCCTTGTCCTTGTAGGTGTACGGGACGATGCCGCAGCCGGTCTCGAGCTCGATGTCGGCGTTGACCCACTTCTTTCCCGTGCTCGTGTGCAGCAGATACTCCACCGCGCCATCGGCGGTGAGCGTCGTCGCATCACCGAACATCACCTGCCCGACATCTCCCGTGACTTCCGGGTGGGAGTTCACATACTCGGCCACCCGGCGAGCCGCGGAGCTCCACGACTTGCCACGCTCGCCGCCGTAGCTGTGGAATTGCAGATGCGTGAAGTGTGCGCGCCTCCCTTCGAGGGCGCGCATGCTCTCCAGCGTCGTCGCGACGTTGCCGGCGACGCCGAGATTGTTGCAGTGGATGTGCACTGGGTGCGGCAGGCCGAGCTCGATCGCCGCACTCGCGAGCACCTCGAGGATTCTGCGCGGGGTAACGTTCGACGCGCCGACCGGATCGTCGAGCGTCTTCACCTCGCGCACGTTGCGCTTCCACAGCTCGACGCCGCCGGGATTCACGACCTTGATCGCGTAGGCGCCCGTCGACTTCAGAATCCACGCGGCGTAGTCCTTCGCGCGGCCGATCGCGTTCGCGGCGATCTGGCGATGCAGATATTCGTCGTTGCCGAGCAGCGTGAAGAAGCCGCCATCGATGATCGGCGTATCGTCGAACTCGGCGTGGGTCTGCCGCGCGGCCACGGGAGCGACCGCCGCATCGAACACGGTGGTGTAACCAAGGCCTGCGTAGCGGTAGCCGGTGGTAAATGTGCTCGGCACGGTGCCGCCGGTGCCGGAGCGCGGGATCGTCCCGTCTTCCAGCGCGGGCGCCGCTGCGGGATCGAGCGCATGCTCCTCGGGGAGGAGGCGGCGGCCCATCGAGACGCTCGACGCGGCGACGTGCGCGTGGTTGTCGATACCGCCTGCCATGATGTCCATGCCGCTGGCGTCGAGCACACGCGCGTCCGCCGGAAGAGACGCGACGATGCGGCCACCATCGATGCAGATGTCGCGCACGTCGCCGTCGATGCCGTTGGCGGGATCGTGGATCGCGCCGCCCGTGATGCGGAGCTGCGTCATGGGCGCGCTCCCTGCGCCGCGATCGCGGTGCCGAGCGCCTTGAGAACCGATGCGGTGTCGCGCGGCGTGGGGAGTAGCGCGCGAAGCGGGAGTGGGAGATCGTCCGTGCGAAAGGCGATGCCGGATTCGTGGATGCCGGCGACGCCCGTGTCGACGCGAATGCCGGCGTCGAGGGAGCTTTCGCTCGCGCGCGGGCCCACGAGGATCGTGCGCACGCCGTCGAGTGCGGCGAGGATCGGTGCCGGAAGCGATGCGCTGGTGCCCACGATGAGCGCCGCATCGAAGGCGCCACGGGTGAGCCGTGGGAGCGCAGCGTCCTCCGGGTGGTATCGCGGCGCGCCGCGCGAGAAGTCGACGGCCATCGGGAATCCGGTCTGCCAGGTGAGTGCGGTATCGTGGCCGTTGCGATTCCCGCCCGCCCGCAGCGTGCAGAGCGAGCAGCGCGTGGTCGCGTTGAGCGACTGCGTGAGCGCGATGAGCGAGTCCATGCGCCCGTTCGGCGTTTCGGGAGGCGACTCCACGTCGGTCACGACCACGGCGTAGCTTGCGCGCGTGAGCCGCGACGCGAGCTCGGATACACGCGCCACGAGCGCCGCGTCGCCGATCGTGCGGCCGGCGAGCGATGCGCGAAGTGACGCGAGGAAGGGCCGCTCCTCACCCGCCGTCATCTGGATGCGCACGTCGGCATCGTCGGGTCCGCGCTGCGCACCGACGTCGATCGCAATCACGGTGCGATCCGCGCGGCCATTCGGCAGATACAGGCCGACCGGATCCGGTGCGTACCGACTCTGGAAGCGCGGATATCTCAGCGCCGGATCCATGGCCCAGAACACGATCACGTCCGCGCGATTGCGAATCTCACCCATCGTCGCGCTCGTACGCCCGCGGCGTTGCGCCGCCAGAATGCCGAGGTATGCCGTCGACGACGTTGCGCTGTCGACGAATGCGTGCAGTTGATCAGCGACCGCGATCGCAGCGCGCTGCGCCTCGGTGGTGAGATCCGGCGCGAGATAGACGAGCGGCGCGCGGGCCGCGCGCAGCACCTCCGCGATCTCTCCGACCACATCCTCGATGGCGGCTGAGCGCCCGCCGCCGACGGCGCCCGGCAGCGAGCCATCGCCGAACCAGCGGAGGCCAAGCGCACACGCATTGCGCGCCTCGGAGATGCGACCGCCGTCGATGATGACCGTGATGTCATCGCACGTGCACCCGCAGCCGAGGCAGGTGGCATTCTCTTCGATCCGCGCGGCTCCGTTCACGCGCTCTTGCGACGCATTCGTCCCTCGACCTCCGCAAACCGTATCCGTGCGCGCCGCGCGAGGGCGGCGTAACAGAGCGCGCTCGTGCGCCCACTCGCGAAGATAGTGCATATCGGGCTTCCCTGCGCGATGCGCTCGCCGGGAGCGGGAATGTCGCGGACATCGTCGTCGGCGAGCCACCGGGTGGTGTCGCCGAGCACGACCGTTTGTCGCGCGTAGAGCACGGCCTTTCCGTGCGCGACTGGTGACGCGTGCGCGGCAGGGAACAGCGAATCGCCGAGCGAGCCCGTGCATCCCGCACGGTGGGCGAGCCAGATCGAGGCGCCCGTCGCGCGCTCGACCAGCTCCATCGATGCCGTTGGGCGCGGATTCACTTCGATCGCGTAGGGCACCGTTCCGCGCGCGATGAAGTCGATACTGCACACGCCACGAAGCGCGAACTCGCGTGCCAGGCGCGTGGCGAGCTCGATGGCGTTTGTGAGGAGCTCGGGCTGATGCGGCTCCAAAATGCTGCCGCAGTACGCGAAGCCGGTCGCGCCGAAGGCCGCCTCGCCCGAGAGCTGGCGCGTGAGTGCGAGCGGCGCGATGGTGCGCCGATCGGCCGCGAAGATGATCGAGCCTGCGCTACCGCGGATGCGCTCCTGCACGATGGACGAGCGCGGCACGGACATTCCCTGCGTCCAGCGCACGATCCCATGGCCGCCGCCGGAGCGACGCGGCTTGAGGAGCCAGCGAGTTTTACTCGCCGCTAACGGTGCCGACGCGCGAACGGCGGGCCCGTGCACCCCCAGCCTCGGTAGCGACCGCGCGAGCGCGAGCGGATCGCGGACGCGGCGCAGGACGGGCGCCGGATTTCCGATCAGCGTGCGCCCTTCCGCGAGCAGCTCGACGGCGTCGGGCGCGTTCTCGAAGCTCGACACGTACGATACTCGGCGCGCGTCGAGATCACGACTGGCGCGGGCGACTGCCATCTGATCGAATTGTCCGCTCCCATCGCGCGGGATCGCGACGTACTCCGCGATGCGACGGAGATCGAGATCGCCGTACGCATCGAGCGCCATCACGCTCGCACCCGCACGCGCGGCGGACTCGGCCAACGCCCGCACCGACACTCCGGCGAGGAGCACTCGATCGCGCGGGGCATTCTTCACAGGCCGAGCCGTCGCAGCGCGGATTCCGCCGAGATGATCCTCAGATGGTCGAGCACCGTACCGCTCGCCTCGCGAATTCCCAGCACATCCGTCAGCACGGCATGTCGTCCGCCCGCGAGCCCATCGGCGATCAGCGCCGCGCCCTGCGCCGCCTCCTTCGCCACCGACGCGTAGCCGTGCAGCCGCCGCACGGGCGCACTCGTGCTCAAACGCAAGTGGAGCTCGCGCACTACGCTCGGCGCGCGCGCCACGCGTCCGGAGAGCAGGATCTCGTATGGCGATGGCACCGACACGCGGAGCGCCGCGACGGCCTTCACCGCACTCTCGATGAATGCGTTCCACGCGAGAGCGTCATCGCGTGTCGCACTTTGGGAGAGCGCCTCGAGTGAGACATCGCCGCGGCCGACGATGCTCTCGACGCCGCCGGCGAAGAGCATCTCCTTCGTGACCGAGCCCGCGAGAAAGGCAACCTCGCCATCGAGCGCGCCCGCAGCCCGCATCCCCAGCGGCCCCGCGCTGCCGCCCGCGCCATCGACTATTCGTCCATCGTGCACCGCAACCGCGGCGCTGAACGCACCGCCGAGCTCGAGGAGGATGAACGACACGTCGTTCAGTGCGCAGCCGCGGCGCGTCGCCTGCTCGCGGATGCCGAGCGCCGCGGCGCACAGCTTGTCGGCAGTGCCGAGATCCACGCGGTTGATCTTGCGATGCGCGGGGACCGACGCGAGATGGATCACCCCCGGCGTGAACACCACGGGTAGCTCGGCCGCGACCATCGCTGCAGCGAGCGCGCGCAACCCGCCGATTCCGCCCTGCCCTCCCGGTGCCGCGAGATACGCGAGCCGGAGCGCGCGATCGTCGGCGGCGGCGACCGTCGTGAGCGGAAGACCATAGCCCGAGGGGCCAGCGATGAGATCCGCGCCGAGCGACCGCAACATCTCTGCAAATGCGCTCGGATCCGCGAGCGCCTCCGCCGTCGGGATGGAGCGGTCGAGCACGAGCGCACCATCATCAAGCGCGCACACATCGATGCTGATGGTTCCCGGATCGATACCGACGGCGAGCACGCGCTGGCTCCGGTGCGCTGCTACTGCATCAATTCTTTCGCGACGTCCTCGATGGTCTCCGCGTCGAGCACCAAATCGCTGCGCGTGAACAGCCGCGCGATGCACTCCTTGTGCAGCTTCATCTTGAAGTTGCCGACGCCGAGTGCGCCGAAGGCGACCGCCCCTTCACGCGTCTCCCCGTCGTCGTTGACTTCGACGCCATCGACCCCCAGCGGCGGCAGCGCGTTGAGATCGACGACCACCTTGAGCTTGCCGGCCCACGCTGCGCGCGGAATGAGCATCACGCCGGCGGGGCCTGCGTTGAGCAGCACCTCGCACCCCTCGACGGCGGCTGCCGCCTGCGACGGCTCGCGAAGCGGAACCGACCGCACATCGCCGCCGAAGCGGGAGCAGATCTCCTTCGACACGCGCTCGCCATCTTCGGGCTTGCGCGAGGTGATGGTCACGTCGGCGCCGGCCTTGGCGAACAGCCCCGCCGCGCGCGTGCCCACGGGGCCTGTGCCTGCGGTGACGACGATCTTGCGCCCCTGCACGCTGCCACCCAGCGCTTTCGTGATCTTCACGACGGCGGCGACTGCGGTGGTGTTCGAGCCATTGGAATCGAGCATCGTCGAGACGCGGAAGTTCGAGAAGAACGCCTTCGTCGCGGCGATGAGCAGCTTTTCGCCAGCAGACATGTCCGCGCCGCCAATGAAGATCGCGGTATTCTTCATGTCCTTCGGGCTGCGCGTGAAGATGCAGCCGTGCACGAGGTCGCGAACATCGCCCTCGGTGACGCCCCCCTGACTCATGACGCGATCCGCCCCAGCGTCGTATGCAACCACCTGATCAAAGACGCTCGGAAGACGCGAGCTGTCGAGTTGCAGCAGGAGTTTCAGCATGGGATGACGTCGGGAGAAGGAAGAGAGGAGGTCGAGGCGAAAGCTAACTGGGCAGAAATGCATCGAGGGGCGAGATATCCTCGCCCCTCGATGTGCACGTGTCGCACTTACTGGGCGCCGAACGCCAGGTGTTTACTTCTTGTCGGCGCCGCCGGCAAAGGGGTGCGTCGACGTCTTCGCCGAGGCGATGACGGTGTCGATCTTCGGCTCGTTCTTCATGGCGCGAGCGATCGACTCCTTGGTCGCCTGATAGTTGTAGGCGAAGATCTTCTTGTCGTCCGCGGCATCCCAGTGGATAAACACGCCGACGATGACGACGAGGTCATCGACCTTGTCCTTTGGAATGACGCCGGCTTCGACGGAGTCGACGACGGCACGCGCGACGGCTGCCTGCGCGGGGCCAAACATCTGAACGGCCTGCTTCGCACCCTTGATCGTGACCTTGTTGAACAGGATCGTGTCCGGCTTGGCCGGCAGGTTCGGCGCGACGACGGCGAGCAGCGTGGTGAAGCCGTCCTTGTTGTTCGTGAGCGCGTTCGTGAACGCCTGTCCCGCGTGTCCCGCCTTCGAGCCGATGATCAAATCGATGTGTGCGACTTCATTGCCGTCGCCGACAAGCGATTCGCCCAAGGAAAAATCAGCTGCCATGATCACTACCTCCGTACCGGTGAGAAAGGATTGCTACGCACGCGTTCGCGTGAAGACTCGTTAGTTGCAAGAGGAGTCGAAAGACCGTACGGCCGCGTGCGCCAGCATCGTATGCGTGCGCCCGGGCGGGCCGTGAACATGCGCGGCCCGGGGGTAGCGTGTCAAGGCGAGGCACATCAAGATCGCGTCACGACGGGTTCCAAGCGTTGGACAACTAGTGCAAGTTTCCGGGATGCGAGTACCCATCGTGACGTTTCGGCTTGCCAATGGCCTCTCGGTGACGCTCTCCGAGGACCACACTGCGCCGATCGTGGCCGTCAATCTCTGGTACCACGTCGGGTCGGCCAACGAACGCCCGGGACGCACCGGCTTCGCCCATCTCTTCGAGCACATGCTCTTCCAGGGCTCTGCGCACGTGGGTGCCAACGAGCACTTCGAGATCGTGCAGCGCGCAGGCGGTACGCTCAACGGCTCTACCTGGCTCGACCGAACGAACTACTTCGAGACCGTCCCCTCGAACCAGCTGGCCACCGCGCTCTGGCTCGAGGCCGATCGCATGGGGCAGCTGCTCCCCGCGATGACGCAGCAAAAGCTCGATACGCAGCGCGACGTCGTGAAAAACGAGCGCCGGTGGAGCGTCGACAATCAGCCGTATGGCACGTGGTGGGAGCGTCTCCCCGCGCTCGCGTTTCCCGCCGAGCATCCCTTCCATCACTCGCTCATCGGCTCGATGGAAGATCTCACCGAGGCGAGCCTCGAGGATATCGCGCAGTTCTTCGCGACGTACTACACCCCGGACAACGCGGTGCTCTCGATCGCGGGCGACTTTGATCCCATCGAGGCGCGCGCGCTCGTCGAGCAATTCTTCGGGCCGATCCCGCGCGGCGCCGGCAAACCTCCGCTCGCGCCAATGGATCTCCCTGCGCACTTCGGCTCGTGGGAGCGCCTCGTCGTCCCGGATGCCGTGATGCTGCCGCGTCTCTTCCTCGGCTTTCGCGCGCCGGTGTTCGGCAGCGATTCGCACTTTGTCGCGACAGTGCTCGCCACAATCCTCGGCACCGGCAAAGGGAGCCGCTTCCAGCGCGCGCTCGTTCGCGACCGGGAGATTGCGTCCGAAGCGACGGCGTTCACCTTCGATCTCGCGAAGGGTGCAGATCTCCTCATCGCCGACGCCACCGCCCGCCCGGGAATCACCGCCGATGTCCTCGAGGTGGAAGTCGTGCGCGAGATCGACCGTGTCATTGCCGATGGCGTGAGCGACGCCGAGGTGCAGCGCGCCGTTGCGCTCCTCGAGACCGCGCTCGTGAGCTCCCTGCAATCCGCAGGCGATCGCGCCGACAAGCTCTCGATGTTCGCGACGTACTTCGACGATCCCGGGCTCGTGAACGAGCAGACGGAGCGATACCAGCGCGTCACCGCGGCGGAGGTCAGCGCGCTCGCCCGCGACATGCTCGGTGAGGACAATCGCGTGAGCCTCGTGTACATCCCGGCCGACGCGCTCGCGGAAGGCCGATCGCTTGCGGAAACGCGCGAGCCCGTGGGAGCATCGCATTGACCGCTACCGCAGCGGGGACGACACGCCCACAGGCGGGGCCGCCGCGCGACTATCGCTTTCCATTCTTCGAGCGCGTGACGCTCGACAACGGGCTCGGCGTCGTCGTCGCGCCGGTACACAAGCTCCCGATCATCTCCGCCGCGCTCGTAGTTGACGCCGGCGCCGCAGCGGAATCGGCAGGGACCGAGGGTGTCGCGCAGCTCACGGCGCGGATGCTGCTCGAGGGCACGCGCAAGCGGAACGGCGATGCGGTAGGCGAGCAGTTCGAGCGATGGGGCGCGGCGGTCGGCGCGACCGCCGACTGGGATGCCGCGATGCTCTCCATGACGGTGCTCGTGCCCCGACTCGACGAGGCGATGGCGCTGTTCGCCGAGGTGTTGCTCGAGCCCGCGTTCCCGGAGCGCGAGCTGTCGCGGCTCAAGGCCGAGCGGCTCGCGGATCTGCTGCAGCTGCGCACGGAGCCCCGCGGGCTCGCCGACGAGATGTTCTCGCGCTTCGTGTACGATTCGTCGTCACGCTACGCGCGCTCCGAGGCAGGCGATGTCGTCTCCGTGACGTCGCTGGATCGCGCGCTGGTCGAGCGATTCTACCAGGCGCGCTATCGGCCGAACGGGTCGACGCTCATTCTCGTCGGCGACATCAAAGTCATCGATGGCGTCGCGCTCGCGCAACGGCTCTTCGGCGGATGGTCCGGTGCGGCGGCTCCCGCGACGGCGGTGCGCGACACGCCCGCGCGCACGACGCCCGCCGTGCACGTCGTGCGCAAGGAAGATGCGCCGCAGTCGGAGATTCGCGTGGGACACGTCGGGCTGCCGCGACGGCATCCGGACTATTTTCCGGCGCTCATCGTCAACGCGCTACTCGGCGGACTGTTCTCCTCGCGCATCAATCTCAATCTGCGCGAGGTGCATGCGTACACCTACGGCGCGCACTCGTCGTTCGACTGGCGGAAGGGGGCGGGACCGTTCGTCGTTTCGACCGCTGTGAAGAGCGATGTGACCGCCGCCGCCGCGAACGAGATTCTGCTCGAGATCTCGCGCATTCGCGCGGATGCGGTGACCGAAGAAGAGCTCACGCTCGCGACCAGTTATCTCGACGGCGTCTTTCCCATTCGCTACGAGACGACGGACTCCATCGCGCGCGCGCTGGCCGCGCTCACGATCTACGAGCTGCCGAACGACTATTTCGACAGCTACCGGGCGAACATCCGAAGGGTGACCGCGATGGACGTGCTCCACGCTGCGGACAAGTATCTCCACCCTGACCAGTTGCAGCTCGTCGTCGTCGGCGATCCGGCCGTGATCGCCACGCCACTCGCGGCGCTCGAGGCAGGCCCGGTGAGCGTGTACGACGCCGAAGGGCGGCCGGAGCGGTGACGGATCCGGAGCCACCCGGGAAAGTGGGTAGCCGGCGCGAGTACACGGGGCGCGTGATCAACCTGGACATCGATCAGGTGCGCTTCCCCAACGGCCAGTTGGGCGAGCTCGAGATCATCCGTCATTCCGGCGCGAGCGCGGTCATCCCCTTCCTTGGGGATCCCGCCGGCGAGGACCCGCAGATCCTGCTCATCCGCCAGTACCGCTACGCCGCCGACGGCTTCATCTACGAGATACCCGCAGGACGGCTCGAGCCAGGAGAGCCCCCCGCCGACTGCGCTGTTCGGGAGTTACGCGAGGAGACTGGGTGCACGGCCGAGAAGATGGAACTCCTGTACACCATGTATACGACGCCGGGCTTCACCGATGAGCAGATCCATCTCTTCGTCGCGACCGGGCTGGTGCGCGGCGAGAGTGCGCTCGAGGCGGATGAATTCGTCGAAGTAATCCCGACGCAAATGTCCGCCGCGCTCAACATGATCAAGGACGGATCCATCGCCGATGCGAAGACTGCGCTGAGCATTTTGTACGTCGCAGGCTTTTTCCTCGGTCGTTGAGCTCGCTTACGGTCGCCGCGGGTCGACACAAAGTGTCCCCCGAAACCGTAATCCACTCGTCCCCCAAAGTAGACAGCCGCGTCAGGGGATGGTATGCTTAGCCGAAACCGCTAGCGCGCAAATTATTGCGCTAAATCGACTTAGGCAATTCTGACTCAGTATGGGACAGCAGGGCACGGCCCCTGCCTTTCATGCGCACGTCGAAAGCGGTATTTGTCGCAGCAAACGGCTTCCAAGAGTGTTCGGCGTACTCATTTGTACTCGGGGGTAACCCAAGATGGCCAACGTGGCGGTGGAAGCGAGGGCGGTCGTACCAGGTTCGGTTCGCGCCCAGCTGCAGACGCTCGAAGATGCCGAGCTGGTTGCCTCGTTTCTGGCCGGCGAAGAGCGCGCGTTCCAGGAGATCGTGGAGCGCTATCAGACGCGCCTTCTCAACTTCATCTACCGTACGATCGGTGATCGCGAGCGCGGCGAGGATCTCGTTCAAGAGGTCTTCATCAGAGTGTACCGGCACATGGCACGCTTCGATCGCTCGAAGAAGTTCAGCACGTGGATCTACACGATCGCGTCGAATCTCGCGAAGAACGAGCTGCGCAACCGGTCGCGTAATCCGCTGGTCTTCTTCCAGACGATCCGCAAGAACTGGCAGGATGACGATCGCCCGCTGCAGTTCGAGGACGCGAACTCGCGCCCCGACGATCTGTACCGCCGCCGGCACCTTCGATCGCTGGTCGAGGCCTCCGTCGCGCGGCTCCCCGAGCATCATCGCCAGGTGTTCATCCTGCGGGAGCTCGAGGGGAAGTCGTACGAGGAGATCGCCGAGATCACGAATTGCAACCTGGGCACCGTGAAGTCGCGGCTCAACCGCGCCCGGAACGCGTTCGCGCAGATCATCGAGCCTGGGCTCCGGTAGGGGCTCCTGCTCGCTGGCGGGACCGTGATCCCAGGCACATCATTCGGAACCCGCCCAACCGCGGCGGGTACAGTGTTCGGACTCACCGAAGTGATGTAGCCTGAATGAATTGCCTCGAATTTCATAATCACTATCTGGCGCTCGTCGATCAGACGCTACCGCCGGCGGAGCAGTCCGCCGCGGAGCTGCATCTGCTCATGTGTAGCGAGTGCGCCCGCCACGATCTGGCGATGCGCCGCGGGCTCGTCGTGCTTCGAAGTCTTCCGACTGTCGAGCCGTCGGCCGATTTCTACGCGAAGCTCACGACGACGCTGCACAAGATGGAGCGGGCCGATCGGCACGCGTCGCGCTATCGGGGGCCCGGATTGGCGACCTTCGCCGCCACCGCCGCGGGCGTCGTGGGGCTCGGCTTTCTCGCTGCCGTGGCCTTCAACTGGACGGCCCAGGCGCGCAACCTCGCGCTCGCACCGGTGGTCGCCCGCGCCCCCGCCATCGCGCCGTATCCCTCCACCAACTCATCCTTCGTCGCGAGCGCCAGTGCCGGACTTCCGATCTGGCCTGCGGCCATGATGGTCGACCAGGCGCCCGTGCGCTTTGCCAGCGAAGAGCTCCTCGGTCGCTAGCTCAGTGCGGTAGACCGGGCATCGATCTCGCGGGCCCGCGCATCGCCTGCATGATCTGCGGCAGATGTCCGCCAACGAAGTCGATGTTCGACATGATCACCGGCGGTACCTTCAGCGTGGCGAGCTTTCCCGTCTGCTTCAGCTGATACCCGTGAATCGCCTGCTGCAGCGAGATCGTCGCGAGCATGTAGGTCTTTCCGTCGATGTGCGCCTGCTTGAGCGCGCTCCCGAGCTGCGGCTCCGCGTCGAGACGCGCGCCCATTTCCCCGATCCCGCTCGGCACCCCCTGCGCCTTGAGGCGCTTAATGATCTCCGGGTTCGTGACCGTGAGCGAGTCCATGGTTCGCTTGGCCACGGACCAGCGTTGAATCACGTCCTGATTCAGCGCGAAGTTGTCGACCTCGCGAAGCGCGGTGTCGTGCGTCGCGGGGAGCGGCTGCAGTCCGAGCCCCGAGCCCGCGCCCTGCTGCCCCTTGGCCGGCGTGGTGCCCGGCTTCTCGCTGTAGCACGCGAGCGCGGAGGCGAGGCCCATGGCCAAACAGAAGAGCACCAGGCGGTTCGGGGCGGAGGACTGCGGCGACATGGGTAGTGGGATCGGGAGTGAGTGAGCGGCGAGCCGAGGATAGCACGCGACGCAGATGCCGGCAATAAATATGACCGGGGAGCAGCGCCGCGCCGTCTCGAACCGCCAACCTGTATATTCACGGGATGCCCGCGCTCCTCGAACGTGCCTTCGACAAATCGCTCAAGCGAAGCGAGTTCGAGCGCGTCTATTATTTCCACGGGGATGACGATTTCCTCAAGGAGCGGGCGGTGCGCGCACTCGCCGCGGCCGCGGTCGATCCGGCCACGCGCGATTTCAATCTCGACATTCGCGCCGCCGCCGAGCTCGACGCCGAGACGCTCGGCAGTCTCCTCGGCACACCTCCCATGATGGCGGTGCGCCGCGCCGTGATCGTGCGCGATGTGGCGGCGCTCAGGAAGGACGCCCGCGCGGTGCTCGATCGCTATCTCACATCGCCGGCGGCGGACGTCGTGCTCGCGCTGGTGGCTCCTGCGAGCGAGAAGGCGAAGGTCGACAAGGCGCTGGAGAGCCGCGCCGCGACGGTGGAGTTCAAGCCGCTCAGCGGCGATCGCGTGCCACGCTGGATCATTCACCAGGTGGAGAGCGAGCTCGGAGCGACGATCACGCCGGAGGCCGCGGAGCTCCTGCAGCAGGCGGTGGGGAACGAGCTCGCGGCGCTCGCCGCGGAGCTCGAGAAGCTCGCGAGCTACGCCGGTGGCGGTACGATCGACGAGGACGCTGTAGCCGATGTCGTCGGCGTGCGCCGCGGCGAGACGCTCGGCGATTTTCTCGATCGCGTTGCGGCGCGCGATGCCGCAGGGGCACTCGCGCTGCTGCCGCACATTCTTTCGCAGCCGAAAACGAGCGCGGTGTCGATCGTCATGGCGCTCTCAGCACAGATGCTCGCGATCGGCTGGGGGATCACCCGAAACGGGCGCGCCGACTATTTCGAGCTGTTGAAGAGCGGCAAGGCCTTTCCGATGCGTCCGTGGGGCGAGGCTGCGCGCGCGTGGAGCGCGGCGGAGAGGCACTGGACAGACGACTCGATCGACGGCGCGCTCGACGCGCTGCTCGCTGCGGACATCTCGCTCAAGGAGACTCGCATCTCGTCGGATGCGCAGCTCCTCTCCACGCTCGTGCTTACGCTCTGCGGCGTACGACGCTCCACTGACGCCGCGCGCTTACTTCTTACCGCCGTTCCGGCGTGACGCATCACCTTCGCACACCGCTCATGACTCGATATCTCGCTTCCTTCGCCGCCGTCGCGCTCCTGCTCGGCGCTCTTCCGCTCGTCGCACAGGGCACTCCTCCGCTCACGCCCGTGGCCGATTCGGCGCCGAGCGACACGCTCTTTCTCCGCGCGCAGCGGATGGCGGCCGAGGGGCAGGGCGACGCGGCACGGGCGCTCGTGCAGCACGAGATCGACGCGTCGACGGCGGGATCCCCGCGCTACGTCGACGCGCTCTACTGGCGCGCGGTGGTCGCGGCGACCGCGTCGGACGCCGAGAAGGATCTGCGCCGCATCATCATCGAGTTCCCGCTGTCGCCGCGCAACGAGGACGCGCTGCTCCGGCTCGCACAGCTCGAGATGACGCGCGGCGACAACGATCAGGCGCTCGCGCATCTGCAGCGGCTGGTGATCGACCATCCGACGAGCCCCTCGCGCGTACGCGCATCGTTCTGGATGGCCCGTGTGTACTTCGACAAGAATCAGAGGCCGGCGGCGTGCCGCAGTCTCGCGGATGCGTCGCACAACACATCGCCGGGGCAGGTGGAGCAGAAGAACCAGATCGCCTTCTGGATGCTGCGTTGTCACGGCTACGATACGTCGGCGGTGGCATCGACGGCGATCGCGGCGACCGAAACGGCCGCGCCGCCGCCGCCAGCGCCGACGGCCGACAGCACGCCCGCGGCGACGCCGCCCGTCGATGCGCGCGAAACGGAGCCGGTGCCGCCTGCTCCGCCGCCGGCCGTCCCCTCCGCGCAAACGACGATCACCGCGAAGAAGACCACGACCACCACCGTGAAGACCACGACCGCGGCGCCACGCACGCCGAGTGGGCCGACGCGGTACACCGTGCAGGTGGCGGCGTACGATACGCGTGATGCTGCGGTGCAGCTCCAGCACAGCCTGATCGCTCGCGGGCTCGAGGCACGCATCGTGGGCACGGCCAAACCGTTCCGCGTGCGCGTCGGCTATTACGATACGCGGGCGAAGGCAGAGAGCGCGGCGGCGCAGCTCAAGGCGAAGCAGCTCACCGTGTACGTCACGGAGGCCGAAGCGCGGTGAGCCGGGAAACGCCGCTGATGGAGCACTGGCGCGAGATGAAGTCGCGCAATCCCGGCGCGATCCTGCTGTACCGGCTCGGCGAGTTCTACGAGACCTTCTACGAGGACGCGGAGATCGCCTCGCGCGTGCTCGGCCTCACCCTCACCTCACGCAACAACGGCGGCGCGGCGGATGTCCCGCTCGCGGGCGTGCCGGCGAAGGCGATGAGCGGCTACCTGCGACAGCTCGTCTCGCAAGGGTATCGCGTCGCGATCTGCGAGCAGATGGAGGACGCGAAGAACGCGAAGGGCGCCACGGTGCGGCGCGAGGTCGTCGAGACGATCACGCCGGGTGCCGCATTCGCTGACGACCTGCTCGATCACGCGCGCAATAACTTCCTCTGCGCGCTTTATGTGGCGGGCGCGCACGCGGGGATCGCTGCGGCGGATCTCTCCACCGGCGAGCTTCGGCTCATCGTCTGCGAGGCCGCGGACCTCGAGCACCATCTCGCCCGGCTCGCGCCGAGCGAGATGGTGCTCGTGCGCGGAGAGAATGCGCCGGCGCCGCGCGGGCCCACGGGAGAAGGACCGCTCGTCACCGAGCGGGAGCGATGGGAGTTCGATCCCGCGCTCGCCGCAGATGCGATGCGCGCGCAGTTCGGCGTCGCCTCACTCGAGGCATTCGGCATAGGGGCGGGCGATGCGCCGGCGGTGGGCGCGGCCGGTGCGCTCCTTCGCTATCTGCACGAGCTCCAACCGCAGGGGATCCCGCATCTCGCGCGGCCCGTGGTCGAGCGCGCGGGGAGCGCGATGCCGCTCGACGAGATGACGCGGCGCAATCTCGAGCTCGTCGAGTCGCTTCGCGGCGGCGACCGGAGCGGAACGCTGATCGACGTGCTCGATCGCACCGCAACTCCAATGGGCGCGCGGCTGCTCCGCTCCTGGATTCTCACGCCGCTGACGGATCGCGTGCTGATCGACGCGCGCCTCGACGCGGTGGGAGCGCTGCTCGACGATGCGCTCGCGCGCGAGACGCTGCGTACGGCGCTGGATGGTGTGCGCGATGTCGAGCGCCTCGCGAGCAAGGCTGCCGCCGGCCGCGCCACGCCGCGCGAGCTCGGCGCGCTCGGCGCCTCGCTCGCGCGACTGCCGTCCGTATCCGCAGCGGCCCGGCGTGTCGGCGAGGCGGGCGTCATGACAGGGCTGCTCGCGAAGTGGGACGACTGTGCGGAGCTGAGCGCAGAGCTCGCGCTCGGCCTCGTCGATCGGCCGCCGGTCGCGATTGGGGACGAGGAGGCGATTCGCGCGGGCTTCGATGCGGAGCTCGACGAGATGCGCGCGCTGCAGCGCGGCGGGCGCGACGCGATCGCGCGCATCCAGACGGCGGAGCGCGCGCGCACGGGGATTGCGTCGCTCAAGGTCGGCTACAACAAGGTGTTCGGCTACTTCATCGAGATCACGAACGCGAACAGGGAGCTCGTGCCGGCCGACTACCAGCGCCGGCAGACGCTCGCTGGCGCGGAACGATTCGTGACGCCGGAGCTCAAGGAGTACGAGGAGAAGGTGCTCACCGCCGGCGAGAGGATCGAGCTCCGTGAGCGCACGCTGTTCGAGACGCTCCGGGCGCGCGCAGGGGCGGCGATCGGGCGGCTGCAGTGCTCGGCGTCCATCCTCGCGCAGCTCGATGTGCTCGCGTCGTTCGCGGAGGTCGCGGCGCGCGAGGGGTACGCGCGCCCGGAGATCGGCGACGACTACGCGCTCGACATCACGGGCGGCAGGCATCCCGTGGTCGAGCGAATGATGCCGCGCGACAAGTTCATCCCCAACGATGTGTCGCTCACGAGCGACGCGCGCATGATCATCCTCACCGGCCCGAACATGGCCGGAAAGTCCACGATCCTGCGCCAGATCGGGCTCATCGTGCTGATGGCGCAAATCGGGAGCTTCGTGCCGGCAACCCACGCGCGGATCGGCATCGTCGACCGCGTCTTCACTCGCGTGGGCGCGAGCGACAACCTCGTGCGCGGGCAGTCGACGTTCATGGTCGAAATGTCGGAGACGAGCGCCATCCTCCACACCGCGACGCGGCGCAGCCTCGTGCTGCTCGATGAGATCGGGCGCGGCACATCGACGTACGACGGCGTCTCGATCGCGTGGGCGGTGAGCGAGCATCTGCACGATGCGATCGGCTGCAAGACCGTGTTCGCGACGCACTATCACGAGCTGACGCAGCTCGCGGAGGAGCGCGACGCGATCCGGAACTACACGGTGGCGGTGCGCGAGGTCGGCGACGAGGTGCTCTTCCTGCATACGCTGGTCGCCGGCGGCGCGGATCGCTCCTACGGTATCGAGGTCGGCAGGCTCGCGGGACTGCCGACCTCGGTCGTGCGGCGGGCGCGCGTGATGCTGAAGCTGCTCGAGTCGGAGCACCACGTGGTGCAGCCTGGAGCCCTGTGGCGCGGGAGCGGCTCGCGCGATGCGGCACTCGCCTCCGAGCAGCTCGCGCTCTTCGCCAGCCTGCCACATCCGGTGATAGAGAAGCTGCGCGAAGTCGATCTCGACAATCTCACTCCGTTCAAGGCGCTGCAGCTTCTCGCCGAGCTGCAGCGCGACGCCAATACCGGGGACGCGGTTAGCGGGTAGGCACCACCCTGGTGATGCACACAAAAACGGATGTGCAAAATGGACAAAAACGGATCGCTCCATGCCGCGATGGAGTTTCCGTTTTTCTCAGTCATCATCCGTTTTCTGTGCGCCTTCCACAAGGTGTTACTAGTCGCAGTGTGCCTGCGGCCGAGCCGCCGCTCACTCCATCGCGAACTCGCGCGAGAACGCAACGACGAAGGAGAAGGTCTTCGCGCGACTGCGCGTCTCCATTGCGTCCGAGATGCGCTCGAGACGCCTGGGAATGCCGAGAATTTTTTCCTGCGCTTGGCGACCCGTGGCATCGAGCCCCTCGAGCGTCTCGATCGCCCAATGCTTGATCTGCTCTTCCACGATCTTCAGGTAGTCGCGCGGCCCATAAATCCCCGCACGCCAAATGACATCCGCCATCTCGCGAAAGTTCGGCATGCTCACGCCCGGCATGTCGATGGACGGCATGATCGCGGCCGCCGAGACGAGGGCGCGATTCGGGTCGCGCTTGAGCACGGCCTCGAAGATCTGCCGATAGAACACGTAGTGTCGCGCCTCTTCCTTCGCGACGTTCGAGAGAACGACGCCGATCGTCGGCTCGAACTCGCCTGCGAGCTTCCCCGTGTTTGCGTGGCTCACCTGCGTCGCACGCTCCTGCAGCGTGGTGTAAACGAACACGCGATACGGATCCTTATCCCACGCCGGCTCGAAGCCGGCCTTCAGATACTCGAACTGCATGCGCTCGAGCTCGGGGTTGTTCAGCAGCTGGCTGTCGCGCGTGTAGTCGTGCAATACCGCGCCGTGCCGATCCTCCTCGGCCGTCCACAGATTGGTCCACTTGTGCCAGAAGCTCGTGCTGCCGAGGTAGACGGCGAGGAGGCGGTGGAAGTGCGGGAGCCCTTCTTCGGTGAGGAGATTGAGCGCGAGCGCGACGCGTATCGGCGTGCTGATGCCGCGCGTGCGCTCACGGAGCTCCGCCACGTGGTGGTCGGGGTCGGTGTCGGGAGCCGGCGCGAGCAGCTCGCTCGGAAACCAGAGGATGCGCTTCGCTTCGTGTACCTGCATCAGCTCGGCGACGAGCTCCTCGAGATCGGCGAGCACTTCGACCTTCGCCAGCATTTCCATTTGTGGAACGGTCATGAGACAGCCGTGGAATGAGCATCGAGGGGTGCTCGCGCGCGGCGATCTCATCCCCCGAAAGTTCGAATATGCGACGGGCAGCGAGCAAATGTATGCAAAAAGACGCGCTACACCTTCGGGGAATGCCTTAAAGGGCTACGGGGAGCGCGCGGAGCTGAGATACAAGAAGCGTACAATTTCATACTATACGGCATCGCCGAGTCTCGACAGGCCGCGCGTATCGCTACCGTGCCATCATGTACGCGAGCACATCGCTCCTCGTGACTATCCCGCCCATTGTCCCGTTCGCGCGGACGAGCAGCGCTGGATTCGACTTCGAGAGCAGCTTCACCACGCTCTCAACCGTCTGCGCCCCATCAATGATCGGGAACGGCGCCTCCATCACTTCGCTCACCGGCACCTCGAGCAGCTTGCCGTTCTCGAGCGCCTTCGCCGACACCACGCTCTCCGACACGGAGCCGACGCAGCTCTCGCCGTCCATCACCGGGAGCTGCGAAACGTCGTGCAGCGACATCAGGCCGAGCGCCTGGCGCACGCTCGCGGATGGCGCCACGCTCACGACGCGCGGCGTTCCATCCTGCTTGCCCTGTAGCAGCTGTCCGATCGGCATGCGGTCGGAGTCGAGCAGCTGATTCTCGCGCATCCACTCGTCGCTGTAGAGCTTCGAGAGATAGCGTTCCCCGGTGTCGCACAGGAACGTCACGATGAACGCGCTGGCATCGTTCACCTCGCGCGCCACCTGCATTGCCACGTGCGCGATCAATCCACTCGAGCCGCCGACGAACAGCCCTTCCTCGCGCGTGAGCCGCCGCGCCATCGCGAACGATTCGCGATCGGTGACCGTGCGATAGTCATCGATCACCGACATGTCGATGGTGCCCGGAATCTTGTCCTGACCGATCCCCTCGATCTTGTAGGGCACTCCCTCCACCTTCCGCGCGCCGTTGCTCCGCCAATACTCGGCCAGGATCGATCCCACCGGATCGCCGCCGATGATCTTCACCTTGGGATTTTTTTCTTTCAGATATTTGCCGACGCCGCTGATCGTCCCGCCTGTGCCGGCGGCCGCGACGAAGTGCGTGATCCTTCCTTCGGTCTGCTCCCAGAGCTCGGGCCCGGTGGTCTCGTAGTGCGCTTCGGGATTGGCCGGATTGTAGAACTGATTCGCGAGGATCGCGTTCGGTATCTCCTTCGCGATGCGCGCCGCCATCACGACGTAGTGATCCGGGTGATCGGGAGGCACCGCCGTGGGGGTGATGATCACCTCCGCACCAAACGCCTTGAGCAGCCGCACTTTCTCCTGCGACATCTTGTCGGGCATCGTGAAGATGCAGCGGTAGCCCTTGAGCGCCGCGGCCATCGCGAGCCCCACCCCCGTGTTCCCGCTCGTGCCCTCGACGATCGTCCCGCCGGGCTTCAGCTCCCCGGACTTCTCCGCACGCTCGATGATCGGGAGCCCGATCCGGTCCTTCACACTCCCGCCGGGATTGAAGAACTCGGCCTTCCCGTATACCGGAGTCACCACTCCACGTGTGACGCGCGTCAGACGGATGAGCGGCGTCCAGCCGATGGTGTCGAGCACGCTGTGGTATGGGCGGGTATTGCGCGGCTGGTCGCTCACGGCGCGGACTTGGGGCGGGGTGGCTGGAGGATGGTGTCGCCGACGAGCGGCTTCCCTTTCGGGTGACGGAAGAATACCGGGAGCTTGAGTGAGACGCTCACCGGATGCCCCTTCGTGGTGGCCGGCTCGAAGCGCAGCTCGCGCGACCCGGCTACCGCAGACGAATCGAGCCCCGGATACCCCGATGACTCGACGACGCTCGTCGACTCGGGCCAGACGACGCCGGTGCTGTCGATGTGAATGTGCAACGTGACGTTTCCCTGCACCCTTTTGACGTAGAGCGTGGGCGGGTACTTGAACGGCAGCTCGCGATTGAGCATGACGGGCATGACATCGGGTTTCGCACCGTCGCTTTGCACGGCCTCGATCGCCTTCGCCGCCTGCTGCCGGTCGAGACATGCTGAGACCGCCAGTACTGATGCGCAGGCGAGCAGCTTGAGGGTCGGTTGCATGACACGGAATCTACTCGGCGGCGATGTCGCTCGCGTGGTGAGCATCAGGCTACATGCGACGGGCGCTTTCGGTACATTGTGCACATGAATGTCACGGTCCTGCTCGGGGGAACCTCATCGGAACGCGACGTCTCGCTCGCGTCGGGGCTCCGTATCGCGCACGCGCTGCGCGAGGCCGGCCACGCCGTGACATGCGTCGATCCGGCGCGGGGCGAGTTGTTGCTCGCGGAGGAGGACCAACTCCGCGCTGCGGGCGTCGTGAAGCGCGAGCCGCCGACGCGCGAGGCACTTCGCGCAATGTCGGCGACATCGCTCGTGACGACGCTCGGCGCGATGCCCGCGGTGCGAAATGCGGACGTCGTCTTCATCGCACTGCATGGCGGCGACGGTGAAGATGGCACGGTTCAGGCGATTCTCGATCTCGCTCGCGTCCCCTACACCGGCAGCGGGCATCTCGCGAGCGCGCTCGCAATGGACAAGGACCTGTCGAAGCGGCTTTTCCGCGCTGCGGGGGTGCCGACGGCGGATTGGATCATGACTGGCCCCAGCTCCGTGCTCGGCGCCGCCGGGGTCGAGGAGGCGCTTGGCTTTCCCGTGGTGGTAAAGCCCTCGAAGGAAGGCTCGACCGTGGGGCTCTCCGTGGTGAAGGAGGCTGGACAGCTGGCCCGTGCAATCGCCGAGGCGGCGCTCTATGATGACGAGGTCATGGTGGAGCGCTTCATTGCCGGGCGGGAGCTGACCGTCGGCCTGCTGGGCGATCACGCGATGCCCGTGGGGGAGATCATTCCCAAGCATGAGATCTACGACTACGAGTGCAAGTACACGCCGGGGATGGCGGTCGAGGAGTTTCCGGCCAATCTGTCTCCTGCGATCACGACCGAGGCGCAGCGCCTCGCAGTGCAGGCCTTTCGTGCACTCAAGCTTGACGGCTGCGCTCGAATAGACTTCCGTATGACATCGGAGGGGGAGCTGTTTTGCCTCGAGGCGAACACGCTCCCTGGAATGACCGCGACCAGCCTGATTCCCCAGGCGGCGGCGGCCGAGGGGATCGACTTCAGTACATTTTGCGATCGCATAGTGGCGCTCGCGAAGACGACTCGAGGTGGGGGAAAGTGATGGCACGTTCTACTCTTCCGACCGCACCCATCGCCGGGCTCTCGCCGGGCGTTCAATCGCAGGGCATCTGGGCCGGCAGGCGCCAGCTGTTCGTTCGCTTCGCTGGCGAGGCGGAAACCGCTGTCCTCTATTCGAGCGAGATGCTGGCGAAGCAGCTCGAGCGGGCGACGACGCAGGCGCTGGTGCACTCGATTTTGCTGAGTGGCCGAGATCCGCTGTCGTGCGCGCCCTTCATCGCGGCCGTTTTCGGAAACTGGAGCTCGCCACTTCCCGTTATTCTCGAGAGTGACGGACAGCGCCCCGAGGCGCTCGAGGATGTCGTGCGTGTCGTGTCGATGGTGCACGTGTTGTGGGAGTTCCCGGACGCGCCGTCGGGAGCGGAACGAACTGTTGCATCGCTCGCCACCGTCGCTGCGGCGGGTACGGCTCATTCGCTCACGCTGGCGCCTCGCGACGGCACGAGTGACGGTCAGATCCTGCGACTCGTCGAGCAGGCACACGCCGCCGCGCCGGGTACGAAAATTGTGA
>JBBSEY010000021.1:0-25178 GCA_038239265.1 Gemmatimonadales bacterium
ACGCCCCAGTAGCGGTTGTTCGAGCCCTCGTTCACGTCGACGGAGAGGCCGTCGCGGATGAAGCGGAAGCCGCCGTTCTTGATGGCTGCGATGGTGGAATTGACGTTGTTGCCGTAGGGGAGGAGATCCCAGTAGTTGAAGTGCGTGGCGATGCCGACGGAGGAGACGAACTTGTCGGACCAGACGGGAGCGGTACCCGCGCCGGTGCCCGTGCCCGGGGGCGCGACCGGCGGCGGTGCGGTGCCGCCGGAATCGGTGACCGTCGACCAGGCCATCTTGCCGTTCGGTGCGGAGACTTCGACGTTCGCCGTACCCCTGGCGCCGCCGATGATCACCCCGGCCGTGGAGACCGTGAGGACGCCGGTGTTGGTGCTGCGATAGGCGAGCTTCGTGGTCGCGATCTCGCCGCCGGCGGCGTTATATGCCTTGGCGGTGATCTGGAAGGGCTTGTTGGTCGCGATCGTGAGCGGATTCGGCGTGACCACGACTTTCGCGACGAGGGTGTCACCGGTGGCGACGGCTGGCGCGCTGCCGGCAACGGTGATCGCCGTCTTTGCGGAGGTGAGGCTCTGCGTGGTCGCGGTGATCGAGGCGGTACCGGCCTTGATGGCGACGACGTGTCCGATGGAGCCGCTTACTTTGCCGACGTCTCGTACGGTGACCTTGAGGATCGTGGTGTCGGAGCTCTTCCAGGTGATGTATTTGCCGAGCCAGCTGCCCGTGGCGTCGGTGAGCTTGACCTTGAGATCGACGGATTCCGACGCCTTGAGCGAAGGAATTTTGAAGTCGATGGCTACGAGCGGGTAGGTGACGCCACCTACATGTGAGGCAACGGCCTCGCGATTGCTTATATCGGCGGTGGAGGCGGTCGTATCGGAGCACGCAGCGCACAGAATGGCGAGCGTGGCGATCGAGAGAATCGCGCGCATAGAATCTCCTCGTGATGCACAAGTCGGCTGCTCGACTAGCATGGCGCGGAGAGCTGCGCGGTAGCCTCGGTAGCTTTGCGTCGCCGGTTTTCACCGGGTTTGCCTTTGTCGCTGGCCTGGGAGGCGTGGCGATCCTGCCTTCTAAAACGACCCAGCGTGCATTCGCACGTAGGGCGACACATTCGCGGTGAGCATCGCGCTCAGCCTGAGTAACGAAGGTGTGCAGAAGAGTATCGTTTACCTCCCGATGCAAAAGACCGTTGCAGAACCAAATTACACCAGTTGGCTAAACGGCCAGTCAGAACGCGAAACGATTCCACCGTTGATCCTGTCACGAACGCGCTACCGCAGGTGATCGAGTGATCTAAATCACTATCCGTCATGGAGTTTAATGTTTGGCCGAGCGGGCAGGATCGCGCGTTTCGATGTCGCTGAGTGAAACTTCGGGGTATGACGACGAAACGCCCGCCCAGCGAGTGCTGGGCGGGCGTTTCGTCATCCGTCTTCGCGAGCGCGAGGCTCGCAGTGCTGGCTATGGGTTGATCTCGATCACCAGCGGGTGATCGGGGACGTTCACGGAGAGCGTGCTGCCGCTCGCGGAGGACATCGCGGCCGCCTGCGAATAGGGCTGATACACCGACATGTTGTGCGACGCGTCAAGCGTGACCGTTACCGGCACCGTGGCGTTCGAACGATCGCGCTTGGCTTGCGTGTCGTAGGTCTGCACGTCGTTCCACAGGATCAGGTAGAAGCGCCCATCGCGCTTCTGGAAGAGGCTCTGGCGAATCGTGGACGTTGTGCCCGTGAGCGTGTAGTTGAGCGTGCCGGCTGCGTAGGCGCCGCCCGGATCGGCGAGGAGGCCCAGCAGATTCTTGAGCGCATTGTACGCCGGTTTCGGACTGCCGTCGTTGCGCATCAACCCATAGTTCGCCTCGGCGTTCGCCAGGTCGACGTGCTCGTCGATGATCTCGTAGACGGAGGTGTGGCTGATCCCGGCGTTGAAGTAGTCGAGATAGATGCGATCGACGTACTTGCCCTGCGCCGCCTCGCTGACGCCAGGCTGGTAGGTCGCCACGGTGGCGTTGGGCGAGGTGTAGTAGCCCGTTTCGGTGACCCACCATGGCTTGCGTGCCGCATTGAGGACGCTGGAGTTGCTGGCCGTTGACGCGAGCGCGCTGGTGGGGAGCACTCCATCGGGGTACGGGTGCAGCGTGCCGGCGTCCATGGAGCTGCTGATGTCGCCGATGAAGCTCGAGCCGTACGCGCTGGTGGTAGTCAGTCCGATTACCGTGACCGACGGCGCGATTGCCTTGGCGTGTGCGTACATCGCGGCCATGTACTGCCTGGTGTTCGCGCCGTACGCTGGAATGCCACCCCAGTTTCCGTTGTTGTTGTCGACTTCGTTCGGCCCCTCGAAGGCGAGGATACCGGCGGCGCCGATGCGGTTCACGGCCGTGTCGAGATTGGACTGGTTTGCGTACGGCGACTTGACCCACGTCTGGTTCCCCAGATATGCGGGCTGCGTGACGAGCACCAGCTTGATCCCCTGCTGGGTGACCTGCTTGAGAACGCCCCAGTAGCGGTTGTTCGAGCCCTGGTCCGTGTCGACGGAGAGTCCGTCACGGATGAAGCGGAAGCCGCCTGCCTTGATCGCCGCGACCGTCTGATTGACGTTGTTGCCGTACGGGAGCAGATCCCAGTACGTGAAGTGCGTGGCGACGCCGACCGAGTTGACGAAGCTGTCGGACCAGACGGCCTGCACCCCACCACCCGGCGGTGGCGGTGGCGGCGGCGGTGGCGGTGGCGGCGGTGGCGGTGGCGGAGGTGGCGGTGGCGGCGGCGGTGGCAGTGGTGGCGGTGCCGCCGTCACCGTGATCGCTGCGGTGTTGCTCCTGCCGTCTGCCGTCGCGCTCACGTTCGAGCTACCGGCGGCGATACCATTGACGAGTCCCGACGTCGTGACTGTCGCAACCGCAGTGGCGGAGCTGGCCCAGGTAATCGTGCGTCCCGTGACCGTATTGCCAGCGACGTCCGTGAGCGCGGCGCTCAGCTGAATCGTTTTCCCTTCCTGCACCGAGCCCGACGCGGGTGAGATTGCGACGGAGCTCACTGCTCCAACGGTCACCGCGAAGAGCGACGAGCCCGACTTCCCCGCCGTCGTGGCGGTGATCGTTGCATTTCCCGTTTTCGCGGCCGTGGCGACGCCGCTCGCGTCCACGCTCACGACGGAAGAGTTGGAGCTCGACCACGTGATCGTCTGCCCGGTAATGACCGAGCCGCCCGCATCTGTCACCGACGTGGTGAGCTGCTGCGTGGCACCCGCGACGAGACTGACGGATGCCGGCGAGACGGTGATGCTGTTCACCGCGCCAGCCGACACGGACAGCGACGCAGAGCCGCTCGTGCCGCCGGCGGCGGCGGTGATGGTGGCGCTCCCCGATCGCTGCGCGGTCGCGAGACCACTCGCACTCACCGTGGCGACGCTCGTGTTGGAGCTCGACCAGGAGACCGCCTGCCCAGAGAGCAAATTGCCGCTGCCATCCCTGAGCGCCGCGGTGAACTGTTGCGTCCCACCCGTGGTGAGGGAGCTCGATGCGGGAGAGACCGTGATGCTCCTCACGGCGCCCGCGGAGACGGCGGCGGTGGCGGTGCCGGAGACACCGGCGACCGTTGCCGTAATGGTGGAGCTGCCGGGCTGGCTGCCGGTGACGACGCCACTCGACGAGACCGTGGCGACGCCGGTGTTGGAGCTGCTCCACGTTGCCGACTGTGCCGCGAGCGCATTCCCTGCGGCATCGGCGAGGGAGACACTGAGCTGCTGCGTGCCGCCGGCAACGAGCCCGATCGACCCCGGCGTGACGGTGACGCGATTTACCGCGCCGGCCGAAACGCGGATCGTGGCGGAGGCGCTTTTCCCTTCTGCAGACGCGAAGATCGTCGCGGTTCCGACCTTCGAGCCCACGACGACACCGCTGGTGCTGACCGTCGCGATGCTGGCGTCGGACGAGGACCAGCCAACCGAGCGGCCGGTGAGCGAGTTGCCGCTCGCATCGACCGCCTGCGCCGTGAGCTGCGTGCTCGAGCCGGAGGCGAGCGACGAGGTGCCCGGGGTGATGGAGAGACTCGCGATCGCGGCCGCGGAGACATCGACCATCGCCGTGTCGCCGACGCCGCTCGCGAGCGCGATGATACGCGCCGTGCCCGTCCCCGCGCCGGTGACGACGCCGGAGGAGGAGACGGTTGCGAAGCGGCTGTCCGCGGAGCTCCAGACCACCGTGTGGCCGGGGAGCGCGCGTCCGGTGTTCGTGGCGACGGAGGCGGAGAGCTGGACGTGGCCGCCGATCGACGCGTTCGCGGTCGCGGGAGAGACGACGACCTTTGCGGGGACGCTGTCGGTGACCATGAGCGAGCCCGATCCAGCGACTCCGCCGCTCGTTGCGTATACGGTGGCAGAGCCCATCTTGCGGGCGCTCACCTCTCCACCGCTGGAGACGGCGAGGATCGACGTATCGCTGGAGGACCACGCGACGACGGCCGACGGGATGGCCTGGCCGGCATCGTTCATGGGCGTCGCCGCGGCGGCTATGACGCGCCCGACCTCGAGGCTGGCGACCGGGAGGCGCACGGCGACGGTAATCACGCCGGAGGGGGTTTTCGGGGTGTTGCCAGAACCGGGATCGGTGGGGTCGCCGCGATCCACGCATGCCACCAACGCAAATATCACCGCTGGAATCAGCACGAGGCGACCGGAAAAGATTGGAGCACGCATTGAGACTCTCCGTAGTGAGTCCGTTCGGCGGCCCGACTGGCGTGGCGCGATGCTTCAGCGCGGTAGCCTCGTAGCTTTGCGTCCCCGCCTTTCGACGAGTTTGCCGTTATCGCGGGCGAGAGGCCCTTGCGATCGATCTGTTACTGGCGTCGTTCACGTCCAGCCGGGCTGACAACGATCCACGCACTGGTGCTCAGCGCAATAGTGACGACACAGTAATTGGTGAGTCACCCAAGGCGCCAGAGCGCCAAAAGATGACATATCGCATAGTGCGAAATCAGCCGAAGTGCCCTGAGATTAGAGCGATCTTATTCCCCATGGTAGCGCGCCGCAAGGGCACAATCACTCGCTGATCATCACCCTCTTTCCCGCATTGCGGACCGCCGTGGAGACACCGACATTCCCGCGATGATTGAGTCGGGGCTTCCGCCGGCACGACCGCGATTCGGATGGCCCGAGCTGCTGATCCTGATCGCCACGGCGCTCGAGCTCGCGGTGGCGCTCCTGGCGCATCATTTTCCGTACACGGATCCCACCAACCACCTCGCGCGCTACGATCTCATCGCGCGCGGTTGGTTCGGTGACGCGCCGGGATATGTGGTCATGCACTGGGTGCCCACCTCGTACATCGCCGGCGATGTCGTGGGCGCGCTCTCCGTCCACTTCCTGGGCGCCGTCGCCACGCTCCGCCTCATCAACTTCACGTCGCTCGTGCTGCTCCCGCTCGGGATGTACTACCTGCTGCTCGGCGCTGCTCCGGCGCAGCGCGGGTGGGCGCTGCTCGGAGTGCTCTTCGGTTTCTCGTCCCATCTGCTGTTCGGCTACCTGAACTACGCGCTCGGCGTCGGCCTCGTCTTCTGCTGGCTCGCGCTCTGGTATCCTCGGCGCGCGAACGCCACGTGGCTCGCGCGGATTCTGTTGTCGCTCGGCGCCGTGGTGCTCTTTCTCGTACATCTCACGGCGCCGCTCCTCGTGCTCGTTGTGATCTTCACGGATTGGGGGCTCGCGGTGATCGGCGACGGCGAGCTGCCCCCGCCGCGGCGGTGGAAGCTCTTCGACTCGCGCCTCCCGACGATTTTGTGCGTGCTGGTCGCGGTCGCGATCGTCTGGGCCGGCGCGAGCTACTCGAGCTGGAACGACGTCGGCCCCCCGGGCGAATACATCTTCCGTGAGCCCGGCAACAAGCTGATCGCGTTCACGTCGCCATTCTACTCGGTGTCGATCGTCGCGGCGGCGGTGATCTCGATCGGGTGGCTCGCGTCGCTCGTCGCGATGTTCTACGCGCGGCGCGGCGCATACACGCTCGATTCGCTGAGCGCGAGCGCGATCATCATGTTCGTGCTCTATCTGATCTTCCCGAAGTCGATCCCGGGCGCGGGCGCCGTGGACATCCGCTGGCTGTGGGGCGGATATCTCCTGCTGTTCTGCGCGCGACAGCGCGGACCGGAACGCGAGCCGCGGCTGTTGCTGCTCGTGCCGTTCGCCGCGTGCGTGCTGCACAGTGCCGTCATCGGCTACACCGCGCGCAAAATCGACAGGGATCTCGACCAGTACGAGGCCGCACTCGCGCACGTGCCCGCGGGAACCAATCTCCTCCCGCTCGGCGATGGCATCAAGATGTACGGGCGCGTACAGGTGATGCGCCACTTCGTGCTCTGGCACGAGCTTCGCAAGCACGGTCGCGCACCGGGGCTGTTCAACTACAAGGACGCGAGCGAGCAGGATCCGCTCAACCATCATCTCGCGCACTTCATCGAGCCCGGACACCTGTATCTCGCCGATTCCGAATGGGGGGAGCCGGACGTCATGCCGGCGCTCCCGTGGACGCGCATCGATGCGGAGTACGACTACATCCTGCAGACCGCGGGGGGCGCGCGCGTGTCGACGTACGTGAAGAAGCACGCGGATGAGGTCTGGGCGGACGAGCCCTTCGTGCTGTACAAGGTGCGGAAGCAGGGGGTGGCGAAGTGAGTGGGGCAGGGACGATCGCGAGCGATGGTGCGCCGCTCGCGATCTGCTACGGGACGAGGCCGCAGGTCATCAAGGCATCGATGCTCATCGAGGCGTGCACCACGCGCTGGCCGGTGCTCACGGTGGATACCGGGCAGCACTACGACTATGCGCTCAACGAGTTGTTCTACGAGCAGCTCGGCGTGCGGAAGCCCGATCACTTTCTCGAGGTGGGCTCGGCCGCGCACGCGGTGCAGACGGCGCACGTGCTCACGCGGTCGGCGGCGGTGTTCGAGGAGGCTCGCCCGCGCGCGGTGATCGTGATCGGCGACACGAACAGCACCCTGGGCTGCGCGCTCGCGGCGGTGCAGCTCAGGATTCCGATGGTGCACGTGGAGGCGGGGCTCAGATCGAACGACCGGGCAATGGCGGAGGAGATCAACCGCCGCGTGGTGGACTCGGTCGCCGATTTGTTGTGTGCGCCGAGTGCGGCGGCGAGTACGCAGCTGGAGCTGGAGCATCAGTGGGGAGTGGTCGCGAACACGGGGGACATCGCGCACGATGTGTTGCGGCGGAACCTTGCGAGGGCGGTTGCGCCTGCGAGCGTGGAGGGATGGCCGCTCAGGGCGGGAGAGCGCTACGCGATCGCGACGTTGCATCGCGCGGAGCTGACGGGGAGCGCCGAGTCGCTCGCGGCGATGATCGGTGCCCTGCGCGCGCTGCCGCTGCCGGTGGTGCTGCCGGCGCATCCGAGAGTGCGTGCGGCGCTCGAGAAGCTGAGGCTGACCTCGGGCGGGATGCTGCACATCATGTCACCACTCGGTTACTTCGAGATGATCGGCGCTATCCGCGACGCGGCGATCGTGATCACGGACTCTGGCGGCGTGCAGCGCGAGGCGTACTGGATGGGCGTGACGTGCGTGACGATCCGCACGGAGACCGAGTGGCACGAGACGGTGGCGCTGGGCGCGAACACGCTGGTCGCGCCGGCGCGGGCGGGGGTGGAGCTCGTGCCGACGGTGGAGAAGCGCCTGGCGAGTGCAGGGACGTGGGACACCGAGGCATACGGCGCGGGTGACGCGGCGGTGAGAATCACCGCGGCGATCGCGGCGCTGGAAGCGGGGTGGGAGCAGCGATGAGTGAACCGCGACGGGGATTGAAAACGAAGTGAACGGATGAGCTGCACGGATTTAGCGGATCGGCTCTCGAGCCGCAGGTCATCCGTTAAATCGTGCGTTTTCCGTTCAATCGTTCTATCACGCGGATCACGCTTCCCAGTCTCCAGCCGGATTACCTACCGTCCGTCTTCGCAAACAGCTGCGCGAAGTCGCCGTCCGTCAGCACGACCTTCGCGCCATGTGCGCGCGCGTACTCGATCTCATCGCGGGTGTCGCACGTCCACGTGAACAGCGAGAGATGGCCGAAGAGTGACGTGAGGTGGTCCGTCAGCATCTCCTTTGGCACCGAGAGCGCCGGCAGTCCCAACAGCCCGATCGCTGCCGCAGTCTGCGCGTCGTGCAGCGGGCCCTTCCAGCCGTGTGGCGGGCGGTTGATCCAGTACGCGGGAATGACGTTCGGCGCGTGCCACCAGAAGATGCGGAGTGGCACGGAACTCACCGACTCCACCACGAATCTGTGCGCGAAGTGGTGCGAGGCGATGAGCGAGTCGACGTGCGCCGCCGCGGCTGCCGCGTTGTGTACGTCGAGATTCTTGAAGTCGAGCCACAGGTACTGTGGCGGCTGCGGGAGCGAGTCGAGCAGCTGCGCAAGCGTCAGTGCGCGTGGGAGGAGATCGCCCTCCTCCACCTCATCGTGCGCGACCACCAGGCCACGGTCCGCAAACCATTGCACATCGATCTCGGCGCCGCAAAATCCCTGCGAGACCGCGGCGCTCACCGACGCGACCGAGTTTTCCGGCGCGATCGCGTGGTAGCCGCGGTGTGCCCAGAGCGCCGGATTCGCGCAGCCGGGAAGCGCGATCTGGCGCGGCGAGAGAATGTTGACGAGCGACCATCCACCGACCACTGTCGCCACCAAGAGGCTCGCGCGACGCGCACGCGCGTTCATCGCGGCGTCGTGGCCGAGAGCGCAGCCGGCGTCGCGGCGAGATTCACGGACTGCGACGACGCACGGAGGTGCAGCTGCAGCTTGGCCGCGGCCGCGAACGACGGCTGCCAGATCTCCGGGTGGGCGCCGTAGGTCACGCTCTTGTCGGCCGTGTCGCGCAGCTGGATGATGTGCAGCGAATCCCCATCGCCCTCGGTGAGCACCGTCTTGTATCCGCCCGCGATCGCCGCCCATCGGTTCGGCGGATTGGGCCTGTTGCCCATCGCGACGATCGCCGCGCCGACCTTTACCTCGTTCGCCAGCGAACGTCCGAACGGAGGCACCGGTTGCGGCCAGCCGAGGAGGTCCATGACCGTCGGCATGAGGTCGACGTGCGACGTCACCGCGTCGATGGAGCGCGGCGCCTGCCCGGGCACATAGATGAGCGCGACGGTCTGGATCTGCGGATCGGAAAGCGTGCTCGCGTGGCCGAGCCGCGAGTGCTCGAAGAACTCCTCGCCGTGATCGCCCGTGAGCACGAGAATCGTGTTCTGCATGTCGACCGTCGCCGTCAGCTGCTGCAGCCACGAGTCCAGCTCGAGGAGGCAGTTGCGATAGCGATTCGTGATCGCCGGCGCCTCCTGCCGCATGCGCCACGATGCGTAGCTGTAGCTGCTCGGCACCTCCGGCTCGAAGCGATCGAACTTCTGCGCATGATCGTACGGGAAGTGCGTGCCGTTGTAGTGCATGTACACGAGATGCGAGCCGGCCGCGGCGAGCTCCTGCTTCAGCACCGGCAGCGTCTTCCAGTCGTCGTTCGTCTCGAACGGCGGCTCGCTGAAGTTCCGGAGATAGACGCCGAGATTCGCCCAACTCGAGAGCTCCCAGCTGATGAGGCGCGTGTGGTAGCCCTGCTGGTTGAACTCGTCGATGTACGGCGAGCCGTGCTGCGGCGCCTGCTTGTCGAGCGGGAGCTGGCGGCGCCACGGCACCGTGAGCGTCCCGCGATAGAAATCGGGGGGCGCGCCGAAAAGCACCCCGAGCACACCGTACTCGGTGACGTTGCCGGTGGAGTAGTGACTGTGGAGCGCCGTCGAGCGCAGGGAGAGCTGCGTCCAGAAAGGCATTGTGGTGGAATCGATGAGCCGTTCGTTGAGCCCTTCGATGGTGACGATCACCACATTGTAGCGTGGGCGCCGCTGCGCGCTCACATCGTGAAATGCGGCGGTCTCCGGGTGCGGGCGCATCGCATCGCGTGTGGCCTGCAGGAAGGCGCGATTCGCGGCCTCGAGATCTGCGTCGTGCTCCGAGCCGTACGAGAAGAGACTGGCGGAGAGATGATCGAGCGTGTTGATGCGCAGCGGATTCGCATCCGACACCGCCTGCCACTGATCGTGCCCGCGACTCACCTCGTATCCGGTGAGCGCCACGTCCAGCACGAAGAGGATCGTGACGACGGCGATCGCCTTGCGGAAGGGCGTGTCGAACGCACGCTGCCCCCGCTCCCAGCGCGAGCCGGCGCGTGCCAGAAAGAAGACCCCGATCAGCCCGATCACGTGCAGCGACATACGCTGCACGAACCACGTCTCATCGGTGGAGCGAATGCCGTAGTGCAGCTTCCAGTCTTCGCTCAGGAAGAGGCGCGCCTCCCGCCACGTGGCGTGATGACCCGACATGCCGTACCACGCGTGGTCGAGCTCGATCGCCGTCAGCATGACGAGGAGGAGCACGACGGTGAGCCGCATCCCCCAGTTGCCGGGCATGCGGCACGCGAGCGCGTACGCGACCAGGCACCAGAGCGCAACGGGAAGCACGGTCATGTAGAGCAGATAGACGAGCTCCGGCAACGACGGGGTCGGCCATCCGTCTTCGCCTACGCCGAGAAAAAGCGGTGCACGCACCCAGCCGAGAACCAGGCAGGTGGATGCGTACAGGGCGAAGGCCGTGATGAACCAGCGCAGCCCCTTGCTGTGCGGATTCTCCTCCGTGAAGAGCCTCACGGCGACCGCGTGACCGGAGGATTCGCGAGCGGACGGCCGGCCGGGCCCATCGCATCGGAGCGATGGAAGAGGCGCAGGCCGATCAGCTCGAAGATCAGCTCGATGTGCCCGGCCATCGTCTTCACGATCTTCATCTTCGAGCGGCCGAGGATGCGCACCTCGAGCGTCGTCGGAAACTCGATGATCCCCGAGCCGCCGAGATCGAGGCGGCCGAGCAGCTCCGCCACGCCGATGAATCCTGCGCGGGAGAGCGGCACGTCGGCGACGACGCTCCGGCGGTAGACACGGAAGCAGGCCGTGTACGTCGCCAGCTGATGACGGAGCACCATGCCGTACATCTTCGAGAGCGTGCGCGAGAGAAAGAGCCGCCACTCGGGGACGTTGAGCACCTTTCCGTTCTTGTGGTACGGAGACGCCGTCACCATGTCGACGCCCGGAGTGAGCAGGGCGACCATTGGCCCGAGCTCGTGCGGATCGTAGGTGCAGTCGCAGTCCATCGAGCACACGACTTCGCTTTCCGACGCACGTATCCCGGTCATGATCGTGGCCGCGACACCGCGATTGACCTCGTGGCGGATCACGGTGCAGTTCGGGCGCCCGCCGAAGATGTTCTGGAGCGATGCCCAGGTGCCGTCGCTGCTCCCATCATCGACGAACAGGAAGTGCACGACGTGATCCTTCGACAGCTCGGCCTCGACGCCAACCAGCGTGTTCGAGAGATACGGGAGGATGAGCTCCTCGTTGAAGCATGGAATGACGATGCTGATCGGCACGCGCGACCGGTCGTCGCGTGCGATTTCGGGGGGGAGCGCGCGCAGCGTGAGCTCGTGCGCCGTCGCCGCGGCGACGGCGGCAGCGGCGAGGACCTCGGGCGATGCAGGCTGGCTCTCAATGCCGAGCCGGTCGCCGATGCTCGTGAAGCGGTACTGCTCGAAGTAGTAGCGCAGCATCGTCGCCATCCGATCGAGATTGCGATATTGGCGCACCTTCGCGTAGAACGGCGCGGCATCGATCTTCGGCTGATCAGGATCGAGCTCCCAGACGTGGAAGTACATCACGAAGGGGGCTTCGTAGCTGCGATCCCACTGGCGGACCGCGCGCTGCACGAGCGAGAACGGGAGCTGGCGAAAATAGTTCGCGCCGGCGATCGGGATGTCGTGGCCGAGCACGCGCGCCGTGGACACCGGCACCTCGAGCATCGTGTGTTCGCCGTGATGGTGCTGGTGCACGAAGCGACGCCACGGCTCGTGCGAGTACTGCCTGAAGAGCGGCCGAATGCTCGAGTCGAACTTGTACCCCTCTTCGGCCAGCACGTCGAGCGCCCAGAGGTCTTCGGGGCGGAGCCAGCGCTGCGCTACCCGATAGCCATCGATCTGGCGGCCGCTCGCGCGCTCGAGCGCCTCGCGCGCGCGCACCGTGTCGTCGCGGAACTCGTCGCGGCTGAACTCGCGGATGCTGCGATGGAAGTAGCCCTTGCTCGCGATGTCGTGGCCGCGCGCGACGACTTCACGGATGAGCTCGGGTACCGCGTCAGCCACCCAGCCGAGCGCGAAGAAGGTGGCCTTGAGCTTGTACTCGTCGAGGAGATCGAGGGTGGTGGCGGTGTTGCGCGCGAGGCGGCTCTCGAAGCGATGCCAGCGCGCGCGCGGAATGAGGCGATTGAACGTCGCGCCCTGATAGTAATCCTCGATCGCCACCGTCAGGATGTGACGGTGATCGTCGCCCCCGCCGGTGGGGAGTGGGGATCCGCTCATGGTTGGCGAAGCAGGTACGCGCACAGAAGGCCCCACAGCACGACAGTGATGGCCAGCGGCCGGTCGCTCCACATCGCATCCGTGGGCGACTCGCCACGACCCTGGCGATCCACGAGAAACCAGTAGCGAAAGATTCCGAACAGCACGAACGGGATCGTGAAGGCGAGCACGGGCCGCGTCGTGACCACGAACATGCAGTAGAAGACCATCGCGCACACGGAAGCCATGAGGGCGAAGCGGTCCAGGAGCGGTACGGTGTACTGCTCGAGCACGGCACGCGCGGCATCGCCTTGTACCGCGAGCTCATCCCGGCGCTTGATTGCGGCGAGGTACAGGGCGATCGCGAGCGTGGTGACGAGCATCCACGAAGACAGCGGCACGTCGATGACGACCGCCCCTGCGTAGACGCGGAGCACGAAGCCTGCGGCGACGCAGAAGATGTCGATCACCGGCATGTGCTTCAGCCAGGTGGAGTACAACACGTTCAACACGATGTAGACGATCAGCACCGACACGAGCGGGATGCTCACGAACGAGGCCGCAAGCAGCAGCACCGACAGGGCGATCAGGAGCGTGCGCGCCGCTCCGACCGACACCGCGCCACTCGCGAGTGGGCGCGTGAGGCGCTTCGTCGGATGGAGCGCATCCTGGTGCCGGTCGGCGAGATCGTTCAGGATGTAGACGATCGACGCCGCCACGGAGAACAGCAGCATGCCGAACAGGGCGTACAACCGCGCACTCTGCTGCGTGAAGAGCCCGGAGAAGATCAGCGGGGCCAGGACGAAGAGATTCTTTATCCAGTGCCTGGGCCGCATCAGGCGCAGAATGGCCAGCGAGCCGGCGCGCGGAACGGACGCCACCGAGAGCTCAGGGGGCATGGGGCACCTGGCCTGAAGCGGCCGAACGGTAGAGGTATCGTGGATAGCCGTGATCGAAGCGGCGCGGAAGCGCGGTCAGCGCCGCGAAGCGACCGCCGTAATCCTCGACGAGCGTGTAGCTCGCGGCGAGCTCGCTCACCGGCGGCGCGAGCGTCGCGAGGGGATGGTTCGTGAGCACGTAGGAAGTCGGTTCGGGATGACGAATCGGATCGAGCATGCGCCGGGCGAGCGCGCTGTCGGAAGCGGTGCGACGTGGGCCGCGCATGATGTCGTCGAGCGCCACCCAGTGCGCCGTGGGATAGAGCTGCGGCCCGTCCACGAGCTCGCCGATCCCCGGGGCGTACACCTTTCCCGGAAGCGCGCGTATGGTCGCCTGCAGATCCGCGTACTGCGCCCGCGAGGATGCAGGCAGCCAGAAGGCGCGCGGATCGGTGAGCAGCGGCGCGAAGGCGAGCAGCGTGAGCACGAGCGCGGGTCGAACACCCATCACGAGCCGGGCGCCGTCGCCCGCGCGCGCGAGCTCGATGGTGCCGTACACGATCGTGAACGCCGCGAGCGGGATGAAGACGTTGTACGACGAGCCAGGGTCCAGTGAGCCCATGAACGCCGTGAGTGCGGCCGCTCCGAGCTCGAGCTCGAGGAGTCCGATCTCGTGCGTCCTGAGCGCGCGCCACATGCCGCCGAGCGCCACGACCGCGAGCACGGGATAGAAAGCAGCCACGTACAGCGCGACACGCGGAATCGTGTGCCCCCCGAACTGCGACCACCCACTCGGCACATGCCACGTGAAGAGATGAAAGCCGGGGCCGAGGATGGTCCCCGGCGCCCAGACATAGAGCACGGGGCCGAGCACGAGCGCGAGCAGCCAGTACGGTATCGACCGCACGAGGCCATCGCGCAGCGCGATGTACACGAGCGCGGCGCCGACGAAGATCGCGCCGTGCTGCTTGAACCAGAATCCGGCGACGAGCACGAGGAGCCCCGCAATGCGCGACGCGCGCGTCTCGCGGCCCACGAGATACGTGCCCCACAGCGCGCAGCAGATCAACCACGCATCGGAGTGCGCGGTGTCCAGATACGCGTCCATCGCTGCGTATGACGCGCAAAAGAGCCCCCCCGCGATCGCGCCCCACCATGCGGAGTGGGTGCGCCCGCGCACGATCACGAACGTCGCCGCAATGCCGCCGAGCATCCCGAGGATCGAGACGGTGCGAAGCACGGGCATCGCGTCGCCGAACACCCGGAGGAATGGCGCAGCCACGATGTAGAAGAGCGCGTTGTACGCGAGCGGAACGAAGCGCGGCGTCGGGAGCGGGTAGATGCTCTCCCCTGCGGCCGCGCGCCGCGCGTGCTGCATCACGACCCCTTCCATGAGATCCAGGTGGAAGGGGAAGGTGATGTGATTGACCACGAGCGCCGCGAGCACGAGCGCGCTCCCTCCGGCGATGCCGGTGAGCAGCGCCGGGAGCGCGTACGCAACCCGCGCCTTCTCCGTCGCCACGGCGACGAGCGCGGCGATCGCGAGGGCGATCAGCGAGTGCGCGAGAGCAGCGAAGGGGCTCACGAGCAGTGCCCCCCGAGCAGGCCGAGCGAGTCGAGCGAGTGCTCGATGGCTCCGGCGGCGGCGCGATGACCAGCCGGCGTCCAGTGCCACGAGGCGGGGAAGTACGATGGCTCCGCCGCATTCGCGCGGAGACTGGCGGTGAGATCGATCGTGCGAATGCCGAGCGAATCCGAGATCCGTCGCAGCGACCGATACGGACGCGCGAGATCGTACGCCGTGGTGTCCCGCAGATTCTCTCCGCGCGGAAAATGCGGCAGGCGCGCGGGATCGGACACGGCAACCGCGCCGGGAACGAAGGCGATGATGAGTTGCGCGCCGCTGCTGTCCGCCACGTGCTTCATCCCCGCGAGCGCCCCCGCAACGAGATGGAGCGTGCGTGCATCGTAGAGGGGATTGTCGTCGGCGCGATAGTAGTCGAGCTGCGCAAGATCGTAGCGCCACGACGCCGGATGCCCGGTAAGCGATTCCTTCGCCGCGCGCGCCATCCGCCCGATGCGTGTCTTGATCTGCGAGCGATCGCGGTAGCGACGCGTACCGCTGCGATTGCCGAAATCCAGCCCGATGCTGTGGCGGAACTCGGCTGGGGCGATGCTGATGTCGCTCCACTCGTTGATGTAGAACTGATCGACGATCACGTCGGGACGGAAGCGAGGCGCGAGCTCCCGCAACTGCGCGCGCTCCTCATTCGGACCGTACCCCGTGACGCCGCCGTCGATCACCTGCACGGGGCGCGGAGCCATGCACTTCGAGAGCCGCTCGCCGAGTAGCGCGGGATACGAGCGATCGTAATCGATTCCCTCCGGCATCGAGAACGCGTCGCCGGCGATGAACACACGGAAGGTGTTCGCACTCGTGCGCGCGACGGGGATCTCCGGGCTGGTGAGCCCGAGCGAGTTCGTCCTCACCGTGTAGTCGTAGTCGTTGTAGCGAAGGTGCGTGACACGATTCGGAATCAGCGCGAAGGTGCGCGACGAGTCGCTCCTGAGGGCGGGGAGCTCCCCCCACACGGCGGTCTCGAGCGGCGCGATGCTGCGGAGCGCGATCTCCCCGGCCACGGCCGAGATGCAGATGAGTGCCGCGGCGCCGATGAGGCGAAGCGGCAGGGCCCAGTCGTCCGCCTGCAACATGAGCACGACCCCCGCGCCCACAGCGCCCAGGCCGAGCGCGAAACCACCGGACGTCCCGGGTGCGACGAAGAGCTCGAGCGCTCCGCCGATCATTGCCGTGAGCGCGACAAAGCGATCGCGAGTCGAGAGCTCGCGGCGGCTCCCCCAATACAGCACGGCAAGCGACAGCAGCGCAGCGGCAGTAAGCCACGCACCTGCGCGTGCTATTGGCTCGGTGGTCTCGTGCGTCCCGATGACGACGATCGACAGTGTGGCGATCGCAGCCGAGAGCGCGAACGCGAGCAGGCGACGGGTGTCGAGCGGCACGGTCGAGGCACACCACATCATCGCACGCTCGGATCCGTCCTCGATCCGTGCGGCAACGGGGATCGAGAGGCCGACGGCGCCGAGTGCCGCGGCGAGATGGACGCCGCGCGCCTGGCCGAACCAGGCGGCGGTCCACTGCAGCGGGGGCTGGTGCAGAAGAAAGACGGCGTACGAGCGCCGGCCGAGCCACTGCGCGGACGATGCCAGCCGTGGCACAGGCCGGAGCACCACCTGCCACACCGTCCAGAAGATGCCGGTCATCCCAACCGTGACGAGCAGATTCGAGACGAGGGCGCCGGCCAGCGTGAACGACGCGAGCAGTCCGAGCGCGTAGCAGGGCACCGCCATCGCGGCGATTGCGAACGTTGATGGGGAGGTGGCTGCGGCGCCGGCGCGCTCGCGACGCGACACGATCATCTGCGCGACCACCATCCCCACCGCGAACTCGGCGAGCCGCGAGGCGAAGAAGAGTCCCGTGAGCCACGCGTACCTGCCGCGGGGCAGCTCGAGCCCGATCCCGCGCGCGGCCACCGTGACCACCAGTGCCGCGAGGAGGAAGCCAGCAGGGCCGAGCTTGCGCAGCGCGCGGAAGAGGTACGGATAGACGATGTACAGCTGCAGGATCAGCCAGACGAACCACCACGACGGCGAGATGTGGAAGAACGTCCCCGGCAGCGCGCGGATGCCGGTGAGGCTCAGAAGCGTTCGCAGCCCCGCGAAGCTGTCGATATTCCCGGGCACGAAGAGCGCGCCTGCGAGCACCGCGAAGTGCATCGCGACGTAGAGCGGGAAGAGCCTGAGCAGGCGGCGCCGGTAGAAGGCGCGTGCGTCGAGCGTGTCGCCAGGCTTCGCGAACGCGGAGAGCGTGAGCCCAACGCCGCTGGCGAGAATGAAGACGCCAGGAGCGGCGTCGCCGAGCCAGCCGGCGGCGCGCACGGTGCGCAGGAAGAGCGTTGCGCCGGGGGGTACTATGGTATGCAACCGCACCGCGAGCGACGGCCACGCATTTTCCGGATTGGTGAACCACGGGCCGGGCCCGAATTCCTCGACGACGTGATTGAGGAGAATCGCAAGCAGCGCGAGCGCCTTCACGGGATCGAGCCACTGCACGCGCTGCGTCGTCGCCGCGCGCGGCGCGACTCCCTCGCTGCGAGCCGGATGCGCCGGGGGCGGGTGGGCGGCGCGAGTGCCCGCGAGTTCCCCCAGTGCGCGGTTCATCGCTCGTTACGCGCGCCCCGTAGCCGCAAGCCGCGACGAGAACCCTTCGACCACCGGAAGCGCGGGCACGACGCCGGGCTGTGCGATATCACACCCGGTCGTGCACGTCGCTGCCAGACGGCGCACCTCATCGAGCGTGGCGCGATTGAAGTCGTCCGTCGCGTAGCGCTCGTTGAGATAGGCGATGAGCCAATTCATCTCGTTCGCCACGCCCATCTCGACTGCACGGAAGCCCTTCACCGCGGCGTCCACGAGCGCATCGGACGGCGCCTTCTGACCGCGACCGATCCCCGTGTACCTCTCGCGCATCCCGTTGAGGGTGTGGGGGTCGAAGAGGTTGCAGGCATCCACGATCCCCGCGGCCGGCGCGCTCGCGATCTCGGCCCGATGCTGCTGGTAGAAGCCGTGCGCCGTGCACAGGAAAATCACGTCGGGGCTCGCGAGCGCCGCAGCGAGATCCGTCGTGAAGCGCGACGTCATCTTCGACTTCGCCAGATTCTGATCGCGCTCGTGGACGTACGGGTCGTGCAGCACCACGTGGGCCCCATGATCGACGAGCTCCTGCGCGAGCGAGAGCGTCGGCGAGTTGCGCGTGTCTTCCGAGTCGAAGCGGTAGGCGACGCCGAGCAGCGTCACGCGCTTGCCGTCGAGCGATCCGAAGCGCTCCTCCGCGAGCGCGAGCGTCGCGGCGGGAGACTCATCATTGATGTGACGCGACTCGAGGATGAGGCTCTTCGACATGTCCTGCCCCGCCTCGATCGCGCGCCACCACAGCAGAATGCCGTCCTTCGGAAGGCAGTGTCCGCCCACGCCGACCGTGGGCACGAGCAGCGCACCGGAGGGCACGGCGCGCGGATCCGCGCTGGCGTCGTCGCCGCGCGCGACCTTCTCGTTGACCTTGTCGCGCAGCGCGAAAAAGTCGACGTCGTGCGCGTCGCAATAGCGCGCGACCTCGGCCGCGTACGCGATGCGCACATCGCGGTACGCGTTTTCGAGCGTCTTCACGATCTCCGCCGTGAGGCTGTTGGTGCGATAGACCACGCCCCCCGTGACGATCCGGGCGTAGATGCGCGCGATCAGCTCCGGCGTGCCGGGGTGCAGCCCGCCCGCGAGCTTGTCCGCGCGCGCGACGCGCTCGACCAGGCGTCCGGGCATCACACGGTTGGGCGAGTTGCCGAGCAGGATGTCGCGTCCGTCCACGAGCCCGTACTTCTCGAAGAGCGGGCGCACGACGGTGAGCATCGACGACGGTGCGAGCGTCGACTCGAAGACGACGACGGGAACGTTCCCCGCCGGCTTTTTCTGGAGTGCCTTCGCGATGCCATCCAGCGCCTCGAAGAGCGGGCCGTATTCGGGTGCGAAACCGTTCTTGTCCGTCTGGGTGCAGATGAGGATCATGTCCGCATCGGACAGATCATCGTAGCTGTACGACGCGCTGAGCAGCCCTTCGTCCACCGACTCGGCGACGATCGTGTCGAGCGCGGGCTCGACACCGCCGATCGGCGATTTCCCTGCATTGATGGCGTCGACCTTCCAGCCGGACGTGGCCGAATTGCGCTGGACGACGAGGACCGTTGCTGGCTCGGTTCCGCCTTCGCGGATACGGGCATGCGCGAGGAGTGCCGCCATCGGCATTCCCACGATCCCCGGTCCGACGACGGCGATCTTCCTCACGTGCCAGTCGGCGATCTCGTTGCCCTTCCACGTCAGCGGCATGCAGTCGTTCTCCCTTCGGGTGAAATTGACGAGCGATCAGTTCTGGTCGACGAACTGCCTGAACCACATCTCGATGCTGAGCGCGCCCCACACGCGGCGGCCGAACGCGCCCTCGTTGGTGAGGAGCTTCTCGATCTCCTTCGTGTCGAAGATCCCTCGCTCCTTCGCGCGCTGGGAGAGCAGCATGTCGGTCACCATGTCGGCCGTGCGCCCCTTCATCCACAGATGCAGCGGCACCGGGAAGCCCATCTTGTCCTTGCGGTCGATGATCTGATCGGGGACCATGTCGCGCGCGGCGCGCTTGAGCAGGTACTTCAGCTCGCCGCCCTTGAATTTCATTTTGGGCGGCATGCTCGTGACGAGATCGACGAGGCGCCGGTCGAGCAGCGGCACGCGCGACTCGAGTGAGCTCGCCATGCTCGCGCGATCCTCCACGTGCATCAGCGCGGGGAGTGAGGCGACCATGTCGAAGTGCGTCATCTTGTTGTAGTACGACAGCGTGTCAGAGTGGTTGAACACGGTCTGGAAGCGCGCGAATGCCGAGTCGCTTTCGTAGCCGGCGCGAAAATCCGGGGTGAAGAGGCTGAGCGCACCCGCGCTCCGGTCCACGAGCTTGAAGTAGCGGCGGTCCATCGACTCGAAGAGCCCCGAGCGCCAGAACTGCGTGAGCATCGGCTCGTACTGCCGCAGCACCGCGAGATTCGGGATGATCGACTTGAGCGAGACGATGTGCTCCTGCTCTTCCGTGGTCTCGAAGATCGCTCCCTTGAGCGCCTGCTCCAGATACGCGACGAGATAGCGCGTGTAGCCGCCGAAGATCTCGTCGCCCCCCTGCCCGCCGAGCACGACCTTCACGTGCTGTGAGGCACAGCGCGAGACCATGTATTGCGGGAAGAGGCCGGGGCCCGCGACGGGCTCGTCCATGTGATAGACGAGCTTCTGCAGTACGTCGGCGAAGTCGTTCGCGTTCGGGATAATCGTGAACATCTCGGCGTCGACCGACTCCGCAACCGCGCGCGCGTAGGGACGCTCGTCGAACTGCGGTCCCTCGTCGAAGGCGCCCGTGAACGTCTTGAAGCGCCCGCCCTCGTAGGCGCGCGCGGCGAATCCCGTCACGATGCTCGAATCCAGACCTCCGGAGAGATACGCGCCGACGGGGACATCGCTCCGCATCTGGATGCGGATCGAGTCTTCGATGAGGCGGCGCGCCTCGACGAGGAAGTACTCCTCGGTGTGATACGGATCGATATGGAACTTCGGCTCCCAGTAGCGCACGCGCCGCACGTCGCGCGACTTCAGATCGATCACGTGGTAGAAGCCCGGCAGCACCTTGCCGATGTTCTCGAAGAGCGTGTCCTCACCGATCACGAACTGAAAGGTGAGATAGTCGTTCAGCGACGTCCGGTTCACCGCGGCGTTCATACCGCCGTGGGCGAGAATCGCCTTGATCTCCGAGCCGAAGAGCATTTTGCGCTCATCGGCATAGCAGTAGAGCGGCTTGATCCCGAAATGATCGCGCGCGGCGAGCATGATTCCCTTCGAGCGATCGTGGAGCAGAAAGGCGAACATTCCGTTAAGCTGCTCGACGCACGCTTCTCCGTACTGGTGGTACATGCGGAGAATGACCTCGGTATCCGAAGTCGTACGGAACGTATGGCCGAGCTTGGAGAGCTGCTCGCGGAGCTCGACGTAATTGTAGATCTCGCCGTTGAAGACGATCGTGACATCTTCCGCCGTCATCGGCTGGTCGCCGCTCACGAGGTCGATGATCGAGAGGCGCTTGTGATAGAAGCCGACCTGGCCGCAGATGTACGAGCCTTCGCCGTCGGGGCCGCGATGCGCGATGGCGTGCGCCATCCGCGCCAGCACGGGCAGCTCGACCGCCGTGCCGTCGAAATGCACGACACCAACTATTCCGCACATTATCCGCTACCTCGCTGCCGAAGGAGCGGCTGCGGCGGGCGCTGCGTCCGGAACACGACGCGCGAGCCGGGCGCGGGCGCGAATCGCGCTCGCGTGCGCGGACATCGTCACCGGCGTGTGATCTTCGGCGAGAATGCGAAGCGCTTTCCTGAACAGCTCGCGTTTCTTCTTCGACGGAAGATCCATTCCCGGGAAGAAGGCGAGCTCGTGCACTTCGTCTCCGCCCATGAGATCGAGCGGGTGGAGCAGGAAGCTCGGCTCCACGCCGGCGATGCGGCACAGCGCGAGCGCGCTGCGGAGGTAGCCGAAGGCGAGCGCTTCGGACTTGCGGGCGAGAAAGAGCAGATAGCTGAAGTGGAAGGGCGCCTTGATTCCCGGGATCGTGGTGACCGGAATTTCCAGCAGCGACTGCCCATTGCGGAGCGCCCACTCGTACGCGCCGACGGGGCGCAGCCCATCACGGAAGGTGCCGAAGAGCGTCTTCCGCTCGGGGGTCTTCGACATTCCCTTGCCGGCGGTCGCGAAGTAGTAGGCGCGCGCCAATGGTCCGAGGTACGTCGGGAGCGTCGACGCATCGTAGAGATAGTCGCGGCCGGCGAGCACCTCGAGGAGCGTCTCACTCCAGCTGTACCCGGGCCCGCGAAAGCCGCGCGGGCGCTCGCCCGTCACCGCCGCGATCGCATTCTCCGCCTTGATGATCTCGGTGGTGAGCTGCTCGCGCGTATACAGGTGCAGCCACGACTCGTGCTCGAACGAATGGTTTCCCACCTCGTGCCCGCGCGTGATGATCGACGCCATCGCGCTGGCGTTGCTCTCCACCGTCGCATCGAAGCCGACGACGAAGAAGGTGATGCGCATCCCGACCTCATCGAGCGTGTCGAGCGCCATCGGCAGGAAGGATGGCAGATACGACGGGCGCTCGACCCACTTCTGGTCGCCGCGGATCTTCATGTACGACCAGAGATCGTCGACGTCGAGCGAGATGCTGCACAGCGGACGCTCAGACATGGACGGCTGCCGGTTCGCGGCTCTCGAGAAGCGGCGCGAGCGCGGCGGCCTGGCGATTCGCCAGCCCGACGGTCTCATTGAGGTTGAGCGTGCCGCTCTCGATCTGCGCCGAGTTCACGATGAAGACGTTGGCGAGCGAGGTGCGCGCGGCGGGGAGCGTCGTCGTGCTGTAGTCGAGCGTCGAGATGGCGAGCACGTCGCGTGCGCGCGCGACGCGGAACTCGAGCACGTCCGAGCGCGCGAACGCGGGGTACATGCGCTCGAGAGCGGCGAGAAAGGTCTCGCGAACCTCGTCGTCGCTCGCCTTCCAGAACGGATCGTCCTGCGCCAGGTAGCGCGGAAGGTAGACCAGGGAGTTGCCCCCGAATTGCTTCGTGTCGACGAGCGTGGTCATCTCGATCACCCCCGTGAACGGCACCCAGCCATCGGTGATGTTGGTGACGTAGTACGAGGCGAGCGGATGCTTCGTGAGCAGCGAGGCGCACAGCACCCCCTGATACACGACGCGGCCGAGCCTCTCGTGCTCGGCGTGCGACAGCTGCGGCACCATGCCACCGATCCGGTTTGCAGGCACCGTGAGGATGACGCGGTCGAAGCGGGCCGTGCTGCCGTCGGCGAAGGTGATCTCCGCCTCGGCGCCCGCATCGCGCACGTTGGCAACGGGGGAGCCGGTGCGGAGCTCGATCCCCTTTTCCTCCAGGTATTTCTCGAAGCGCGCGAGCACCGTGGCGTAGCCGCCGGGTACGTAGCCGAATTGCTCGCGCTTGAGCCCCGAGCGGCGCGCGGCATACATGCGCGCGATGATCGCCCAGATGAAGGCCGCGCTCGCGATGCGGTAGTTCTCACCCAGCTTACTCTTGAGGAGCGGAAGCCAGATGCGCTCGAAGGTGCGCTTGCCGCTGAGCTTTCGAAGCCAGTCGGCGACCGGAATCTTCTCAAGCGGGCGCCAGTCCTTCACGCGCGATGCGTATAGGATCGTGCCGGCGAGGCGCACCTTGTCGACGAGGTTGAGCGGCGGGAAGGCGAGGAACTCGAGGCTCGTCGAGAGCGAGTAGAGGACGCCGTCGGTGTAAAAGCCGGTGCGCGTGGTTCCCCAGTGCGGCTCGGCAATGCCGAGGTCGCGAAGGAGCGCGAGGAGGTCGCGGTCGGATTGCAGGATGACGTGATAGAAGCGATCCCACGTGTACCCGCCGATCTGCTGCGATGCGGTCAGGCCGCCGGCTGCGCGTGCGCCTTCGAGCACGACCACCGAGTGGCCCTGCTCGCGCATGCGGAGCGCGAGGGTCATCCCGAGCGCACCACCACCGACGATCCCGATTCGGCTGGCCATTACGACGACATCGGTACAACAGGAGCAAACATGCGGGCTCGTAATGAGTTGCGAATGTCACGACGGCCCGGTGCCGGCGTGTCGAAGCTAACCCGATCGGTGCGCGAAATGCTGCGGCACGCCGCGCCCCACGCCGTTCCCGGCGCGTGACTGGGATCACATGATTCAATGTCTGTCAGGGTGCCGCAACCCCCTGCAAGCTACTTTGCCAGTCTGTGGCGCTAGCGCAGCGTAAGTGGTTGCTCGCAGTGATGTTGGAGGCGCGCTACGTGATAGTAGCGTAAATTCCCACTCCAAACGGACACGGCGTTCAGGGGCAGTCGGGGGCCGACGTCCCTCCGTGCGCAAGCGCCAGATCGCGCTCCGCCTTGCACGCCGCGCGGTTCTGTGAGAGCGCTTCGCCGATCTCGCGCCTGAGCGAACGTATCTGCGAGACGTCCGGATATTTCTTCGCGAGCGGCGCGATCTTGTCCTGGGCGTTTCCGAAGCGAACCACGGCGCCGTCGTACTGCCCTTCGTTCATCCGCTGCCTGCCGACGTTGACATCCTCGCGGATGGGCGCAAGCAGATCGTCGATCTGGTCCGACGAGATGCTCGGCTTCGACGGTTCGGCGACCGCGGGCTTCGCGGTCGTGGTGTCCACGACCGGTGTCACTGCGGCTGGCGTCGAATCGTGCGTCGCGGCAGCGGCAACGCTGTCCTTCTGCGTGCTGTCCGCCGCGGGTACCACTTGGGGCGTCGTAACCGATGACGGCGCGCTGGCCGACGCGACCGCCGTCGGCTTCTGCTTCGAATTCCAATAGTACCAACCGCCGCCGCCCACCACGAGGAGTGCGACGAGGATGCCGAGGATCATCCCGACGGGGCTTCCTGACTTCTCGTTGTCGAGCTCGGGGAGAGGAAGCTCCTCGTTCGAGCGATCTCGGCGTCCCGCAGCGCCGCCCCCGAGTGGGCGCGCTTCGGTATTCGCGGCGTGATTGAAGGGCTGGAGCTCGACCGTGCCCGTGCTCGTGAACGCCGACTCCGGCATCGTTGCGACCGCGGTGACGAGCTCGCGACCGAATTGGCTCACGTGCTGGTACCGGTCGGCCGGATGATTCGCGAGCGCCTTGTCCATCACCGTCTGCAGCTCAGCCGGCCACACGACATCGTTCCGGATCTCTGCCAGCGTACGAGGCTTCTCGGTGAGGCGCATGATGAGCGCCTCGCGCGAGACGACGGAGGGGAAGGGGAGCTGCCCCGTGAGCATGTTGAAGGTGACGAGGCCGAGCGAGTAGATGTCGGTGCGGGAGTCGAGCTGATCGCCGCCTAGCTGCTCGGGGGACATGTACTCGGGGGTGCCGATCGCGAGCCCGGTCTTGGTGACTTTCTGATCGTCGGCCTCCATCGCCTTCGCGATGCCGAAGTCGACGACCTTCGCGACATCTTCACCGGCGCGGCCGCGCGCGATCATGATGTTGTCTGGCTTGAGATCGCGATGGATGATCCCCATGTCGGGCGCCGCCTCGAGGGCGGAGGCGACCTGCTGCCCGATGTCCGCCGCGCGCGCGGCGGTGAGGGCGCCGTGGCGCTCGATGATCTTCGTGAGCGGCTCGCCGTCGACGAACTCCATCGCGAGGTAGATCAACCCTTCGGGAGTTTCTCCGAAGTCATAGATGGC
>JBBSEY010000022.1:0-24335 GCA_038239265.1 Gemmatimonadales bacterium
AACATGCGCACGCTCGACTATCTCCCCGAGGAGAAGCGGCGGCGCATCGCGCAGGAAACGATGGATCTCTACGCGCCGCTCGCGCACCGGTTCGGAATGGCGCAGATGCGGTGGGAGTTGGAGGATCTGTCGTTCAAGTACATCGAGCCTCCAGAGTACAAGGTACTCGCGAAGCTCGTGGCGCAGAAGCGCGACCTGCGCGAGCAGCTCATCGGGCAGTTCTCGGAGCCGCTCGATCGCGAGCTCAAGCGCGCCGGCATCAACGACGTCGAAGTCGTGGGCCGTCCGAAGCATCTCTGGTCGATCTGGAAGAAGATGAAGTCGCGCGACAAGCCGTACGAGGAGATCTACGACCTCATGGCGGTACGCGTGCTCGTCAACTCCGTCCCGGAGTGCTACCATGCGCTCGGCGTCATCCACGATGGCTGGACGCCGCTGCAGGAGCGCATCAAGGATTACATCGCGCAGCCCAAATCCAACGGCTATCAGTCCCTGCACACCACGGTGTTCGGGCCCGGGCGGCAGCTCTACGAGGTGCAGATTCGCACGCGCGAGATGCACGAGACCGCCGAATATGGAATCGCGGCGCACTGGTTGTACAAGGAAAATCGTACGAGCGCGGACAAGGCCGAGCAGGATATGAGCTGGCTGCGCCAGATCCTCGAGTTTCAGCTCGACGCGAAAAATCCGGACGAGTTCCTCGAGTTTCTCAAGCTCGATCTCTACCAGAAGGAGATCTTCGTCCTCACGCCCACGGGCGATGTCATCGAGCTGCCGGAGGGTGCGACGCCGCTCGACTTCGCGTTCGCCGTGCACACCGAGGTCGGGCTGCACTGCCAGGGTGCGAAGGTGAACGGGCGCATCACACCGCTCTCGCGCGAGCTGCGCAGCTCGGACACGATCGAGATCCTCACGGCGCCCACGGCGAAGCCAAGCCGCGACTGGCTCGCGCACGTGCGTACGGGGCGCGCGCGTCACAAGATCCGTCAGTGGATCCGTGTCGAGGAGCAGAACACCTCGGCGAAGATCGGGCGCGAGATGCTCGACCGCGAGCTGCGTCGCCGGCACATCAAGCAGGACGACACTCTGCTCAACGAGGCAGCAAAAGCCCTCGGCCTCAATGACTCCAAGCATTTGATCTCCTCGCTCGGCCAGGGTGACATTGCGCTCGCGCAGGCGCTCAAGGTCATGTTCCCGGAAGAGGCGGGGAGTCAGCCCGCAAAGGCGAGCACCATCGAGCGCCTCGTCCGGCGCGTACGCGGACCGGCGCCCGGCGTTCGCATTCAGGGCGTCGATGGGCTCATGGTGCGCTACTCCCAGTGCTGCCAGCCGGTGCCAGGCGATGGCGTCATCGGCTACGTCACTCGTGGGCGCGGCGTCAGCATCCATCGCTCGGATTGCCCGAATGTGATGTCGCTGGGAGAAGAGCCAGAGCGTAGACTCGATATCGATTGGAAAGAGGCGGCGGGAGAGCTCTTTTCGGTGCGGCTCGCGCTCGAGGGGTCCGATCGGCGCGGGCTCTACGCCGATGTGGCCGCCGCGATCACGGAGAGCGGCACCAGCATCAAGAGCATGGAGCTCAAATCGGGGATGGGCGGAAGCGTCTCGGGCTCCGTGATGCTCGAGGTCGAGAATCTGGCCCACCTCCAGAAGATCACCAAGCTCATCCGGAGGGTGAAGGGGATCTCGACGGCAGAGCGCAAGGAAAAGACGGACAAGCACTGAGCGCTGGGGCATGGAAAGCGGCGCCGAAGATCTCCCGAATCCATTATATTTCGGCATGGCCGACTTTGACCTTCGCGCACCGTTTCAGCCCGCCGGTGACCAACCTCGCGCGATAGCCGAGCTCTCTGCTGGGCTGAAGCGAGGCGACCGCTTTCAGACGCTGCTTGGTGTCACCGGATCGGGGAAGACGATGAGTGTCGCCAACGTCATCAAGGCGCATGGCAGGCCGACGCTCGTCCTCTCGCACAACAAGACGCTCGCCGCGCAGCTCTACGGAGAGCTCAAGAGCTTCTTCCCGCACAACTCGGTCGAGTACTTCGTTTCGTACTACGACTACTATCAGCCGGAAGCCTACGTGCCCTCATCGGACACGTACATCGAGAAGGACGCGTCGATCAACGAGGACATCGACCGGCTCCGCCTGCGCGCGACGTCGAGCTTGATGGAGCGCGACGACGTCATCATCGTCGCCACCGTCTCCGCCATCTACGGCCTCGGAGATCCGGTCGAGTATCGCGCGCGGATGGTGAGCATCTCGCGCGGCGACGTCCGCGGCCGCGATGACATCCTCCGCGCGCTCGTCGGCATCCAGTACTCGCGCAATGACGTCTCCTTCGAGCGCGGCACCTTCCGCGTGCGCGGGGACACGGTGGAGATCTTCCCCGCGTACGAGGAGCAGGGTGTGCGGATCGAGATGTGGGGAGACGAGGTCGAGAAGATCTCGAAGATCGACTGCGTCACCGGCGAGACGATCGCCGACCTCGAGCGCGCCGCGATCTATCCGGCAAAGCACTTCGTCACCTCACGCCCCACCCTCGAGCGCGCGATCGGGCTGATTCGCGCGGAGCTGGCCGAGCGGCTGACGACGCTGCGCGAGCAGGGGAAGCTGCTCGAGGCGCAGCGCCTCGAGTCGCGGACCAACTTCGACATCGAGATGATGCTCGAGGTCGGGACGTGCGCGGGAATCGAGAACTACTCGCGCCACCTGTCGGGGCGGATCTCAGGGGAGCGTCCGTCCTGTCTCTTCGATTTCTTTCCCGAGGATTTCCTCGTGGTGGTCGACGAGTCGCATGTGTCGCTCCCGCAGATCGGCGGCATGTTCAACGGCGATCGTGCGCGCAAGCTCACGCTCGTCGACTACGGCTTCCGCCTGCCGAGCGCGCTCGACAACCGCCCGCTCATGTTCGATGAGTTCCTCCAGCTCACCCCGCGCGCGCTCTTCGTTACCGCGACCCCTGGCGATCTCGAGCTGCAGCTCTCCGAAGGCGTCGTCGTCGAGCAGATCATCCGGCCGACGGGGCTCGTCGATCCGGAGATCGAGGTGCGTCCCGTGCGCGGCCAGGTCGACGATCTGCTCGGCGAGATCCGCCTGCGCGAGCGTCGCGGCGAGCGCGTGCTCGTCACGACGCTCACCAAGCGCATGGCCGAGGATCTCACCGACTATCTGCAGCAGATGGGCGTGCGCGTCCGCTACATGCATTCGGACATCGATGCCATCGAGCGTGTCGAGATCATCCGCGGCCTGCGTCTCGGCGATTTCGAAGTTCTCGTGGGCATCAACCTTCTGCGTGAGGGACTCGATCTCCCCGAGGTCTCGCTTGTGGCCGTGCTCGATGCGGACCAGGAGGGGTTCCTGCGCAGCGATCGCTCGCTCATCCAGACCACGGGGCGCGCGGCGCGCCATGTCGAGGGGCGCGCGATCTTCTATGCGGATCGCATCACGGGCTCGATGGCGCGCTGCATCGATGAGACCAAGCGCCGCCGCGAGATCCAGCGCGCCTACAACGTGGAGCACGGCATCACCCCGACGTCCGTGGTGAAGAGCACCGATCAGGTGCGCTTCATCACGCGGGTCGCCGACGCGCGCGGCGACAAGGACGAGAAGCACAAGAAGGTGGCCGAGCTGACGGCGACGTACGCGAGCGAGATGGATCAGGGAACGCTGATCGAGCTGCTCGAGTCGCAGATGAAGGAGGCGGCCGCGAATCTCGACTTCGAGAGTGCGGCGTCGCTGCGCGATCAGCTGCTCGAGGTGAAGGCGCGCGGCGGTGGCGGCGTGGCAGCGATGGGATCCCGGCGCGGCGAAGGGCTGAGCCGCATTCGAGCGCCGCGCTAGTGGACGCGCACCACCACATCGTTCCGGACCGCGCGCCGCGCGGGCATCTCGCCGTCACGCGCGATGAGCTCATCGCGTGGGGCGAGCGCTTCGGGAAGTCGGCGCACGGCAAGCTCGTCGTCGCGATCGCGGGCGAGCTCGGAGCGGGGAAGACGACGCTCGTCCAGGCGATCTGTCGCGGCGCCGGCGTCACCGCCGAAGTCACGAGTCCCACGTACGCGCTGGTGCACGAGTACAAGGGCGATCGCTTTCCGATCTATCATCTCGATCTCTATCGTCTCACCCGGCCCGAGGAGCTCACGAACCTCGGCTGGGACGACATGCTCCGCTCGCACGCGCTCATTCTGGTCGAGTGGCCCGAGCGCGGCGGCGAGCGCATTCCCGCGGATGCGGTGCCGATCGATCTCGAGCTCGACCCCGAGGATGAGGAGCGCCGCCTCCTCTTCGCCGGATGAGGGGCGCGCTGACGCTCGCACTCGAGGCGGCAACGGCGAGCGGATCGGTCGCCATCGTGCACGACGGTCGGATACTGGCCGCGCGCGAGGTGGCGATGCGCGGCGGCGCCGAAGAGCATCTGCTCCCCGCCATCGACGCGGCGCTGCTCGAGGCGGGGGCCACGACGCGCGATCTCGGACGCATCGTCTGCGGCGCGGGGCCAGGGAGCTTCACCTCGCTGCGCGTCTCGGCGTCGCTCGCCAAGGGAATCGCGTTCGCGCGTTCGCTCCCGCTGTCTGCGGTGTCCTCGCTCGCGCTCATTGCCGCGGATGCGTCGCTCGAGGACGGCATGTACGTCGCTGTGCTCGACGCCCTGCGCGGCGAGCTGTTCGCCGCCGCGTATCTGCGCGAGGGGAGCGAGGTGACCGAGCTCGCCCCCGTGCGGCTCGTGCATCGCGAGCTGCTCATGCACGAGGCGGTAGCGCTTCACGCGACCGTGATCGGCCCCGAAGAACATCCGCGTACGAATCCACGCGCAGCGAACATCGTGCGGCTCGGAGCCTGGCTCGCGATGCCCCCGGTGTCGCTGGCCTCGTGGGAACCTGACTATGGACGACTGGCGGAAGCGCAGGTGAAGTGGGAGATCGCGCACGGCCGTCCGCTGCCGGTGGCGTAGCGCATGCGCATGGGGGGCGATGCCGGAACGAGTGCGACGAGCGAGCGGGCGCGCGTGCCGGCCGCGCTGCGCGCCGCGCGCGAGGACGATGTGGACGCGGTGCTCGAGATCGAGCGCGCATCCTTCGGCGATCCGTGGAATCGCTCCGCGTTTCTGGATCTGATCGGCGACCCGCGCGTCGCGTTTCTCGTGGCCGATGCGGGCGGCGAGCTTCGTGGCTACGTCGTTGCCTGGTACGTGCTCGACGAAGGGGAGATCGGGAATCTCGCCGTCCACGATTCCGCGCGGCGACAGGGGATCGGCGCGCGTCTCCTCGACGCGGCGATCGCGAAGGTGCGCGGGTCGAACGTCGACTCGCTCTACCTCGAGGTGCGGGACTCCAATGCGGCTGCACGGGCACTGTATGCGTCGCGCGGTTTCGCCGAGGTCGGTCGGAGAAAGGAATACTACCGGCGCCCGAAGGAGGACGCGCTCGTGCTCCGGCTCGATCTCGAGCCGGGCTCGCCCGGGTGAGCCCGCGGCGCTCGCCTGCGAGTGCGCAATGAAAGGAGAATGGACGCGCCGAACGGTTGGCGCGCCGGTCGTAATCGCTCTATACTCTGTCCGGCGAGGTCACTCGCCAACTGCCAGGAGATCTATATGAGTCGCAGCTTGAACAAGGTCACGCTGATTGGAAATCTCGGTGCCGATCCCGAGGTCCGGTCCACCACCGGCGGCAATCGCGTCGCCACGTTCTCACTGGCCACGAGCCGCAGCTGGAGCGGCCCGAGCGGGGACAAGCAGGAGAAGACGGAGTGGCATCGCTGTGTCGTCTGGAACAGCAAGGCGTCCACGCTGGCCGACATCGTCGAGCGCTACCTCAAGAAGGGCGACAAGATCTACGTCGAGGGGCGCATCGAGTACCGGCAGTGGCAGGATAAGGAAAACCAGACGCGCTACACCACCGAGATCAACGTGCGCGAGCTGATCATGCTGAGCGGCAAGGCGGGCGGCGCCGACAGCTTCGAAGGCGACTCGTCCGGCGGAGGCAATGCGCGCCCGCGCGCGGCGGCTGGCGGATCTCGCGGCGCTGGTGCGGGGTCGGGAACGGGCGCGCCGGCGGGCGGGGGCGACTTCGAGGACTTCCGGGGCAATCTGGATACCGAGGACGACGACCTTCCGTTCTAGGCCGCTCAGCCCATTCGTCGGACGAACGCCGCGAGGTCATTACGACCTCGCGGCGTTTTCTCACCCCACAGTAAACCTCTTGCATCATATATATTGGAATCATATATATTGCTCCTATGATCACTCTCGAGCTCAAGAAGGGCAGCGCCGACTTCCTCATCCTCTCGCTCCTCCGCCACGAGCCGCTGCATGGCTACGAGCTGAGCAAGCTGATCGAGTCGCGTTCGGGCGGCGTCGTCCAGTTCCAGGTCTCGTCGCTGTACCCGCTGCTGTATCGCATGGAAGAGCGTGGATGGATCAAGGGGAAATGGATCGAGAAAGCCGGCCAGCGCCGGCGTCGCTACTACAACATCACTGCGGCCGGACGCGAGGTCGTGAAGGAACAGCGCGAAAGCTGGCTCGAGTTCGTTCACGCCATAGGGCAGGTCGTCGGACCGTCCCATGCATGAGTGGACCGCCGAGATCCGCGCGCGCATCGCGCCGCTCGGACTCAGGCCCGAGCGCGAGCACGAGATCGCCGAGGAGCTCGGGCAGCACCTCCGCGATCGCGAGGAGGAGATGCGCGCACGGGGTACGAGCGACGCCGACGCGCTCCATTGTCTCCGCGAGGAGCTCGGGCGCGCGCCCCTTCTCGACTCCCTCGCCCACTCCGCGCGCGGTCACCTTGCGCACATCCAGCCACCTCCCGGTGCGCGGTCGCGCGCATCGCTCGCCTCCACGCTCTGGCGCGACATCCGCTACGGCGCGCGCTCACTCCGCAAGGCACCAGGCTTTACCACAGTCGCCATCCTCACTCTCGCGCTTGGCATCGGCGCGACGACAGCGATGTTCAGCGTCCTCGACGCCGTCCTCCTCCGCCCGCTTCCCTTTGCGCAGCCAGAGCAGCTCGTACGCATCTTCAACAGCTACGGCGCGATCGCCGGCAACCTGCAATCGCTCTCCAACGCGGACTTCCTCGCGCTCCGTGCGGACACGAGGGCCTATTCGGCGATAGCGTCCTTCCGCATTCCGAACGACGGCTTCTCCTACGTTACCGGCGATCGCGCCGAGCGTGTGTACGGCACGGTCGTCAGCTCTTCATTCTTCGCGACGCTCGGCATTCATCCGCTAATCGGCCGCGCCTTCCAAAACGGAGACGATGCGCAGGGCGCGCCTCCCACTGCAGTTCTCTCCTACGCATTCTGGCGTCGGCGACTCGGCGGGGATCCAGCGATCGTCGGGAAGGCGATCAAGATCCAGGGGCGACCGACGACCGTCATCGGCGTCATGCCCGCGACGGTCTGGTATCCGCGCGGCGACCGCGCCGAGCTCTGGCTCGCCGACAACTTCGGTACGCCGCCGCGACGCGGCCCCTTCGGTCTCGCGGTACTCGCGCGCATGCGCCCGGCAGTCGGCGTCGCGCAACGCAACGCCATCCTGTCGCAAATCGCAAATGGCGTGCGTACGCAATTCCCGGGAGGTCCCGACAAGTGGAGCTTCGCGCAGCAGCCGATCGCGGAGCGCTTCAGCGCGCCGCTGCGTCCCGTGCTGCTCGTGCTGATGGGAGCGGTCGTCGTCGTCCTCCTCATCGCGTGCGTCAACGTCACCAACCTGATGCTCGCACGCGCGACCAGCCGAGAGCAGGAGATCGCCGTGCGCACCGCGCTCGGTGCGAGCCGCGCCGCGCTCGTGCGACAGCTCCTCGTCGAAGGCGCGCTGCTCGCGGGGGTCGGCGGCGCGACCGGCGTTCTTTTGGCGATCTGGGGTGTGCGCGTACTCGCCTCGGTCGCACCCGACACGCTCTTCGTGCTTCGCGACGTCAGGGCGAACATCGATTGGCGAGTGCTCTCGCCCGCCCTCGTCGTGACGCTCGGCAGCGTACTATTGTTCGCGCTAGCGCCGGCGATCATCGGCGCGTCCTCGCGCGCTGTGGGCGCGATGCGCGATGCGGTGCGCGGCGGCACCGACGCCCCGGGGCGACGAAGGCTGCGCGGCGCGCTCGTCATTTCCGAGTTCGCGCTCTCGCTCGTGCTTCTGGTCGGCGCCGGGCTGCTGATCCGCAGCCTCTCGAAGTTGCTCGCGGTCGATACGGGCGTACGCGGCGACGGCGTCGTCACCGCGTCGGTCGCGCTTCCCGCAACTCGCTATCCGACGATGGAGCAGATCGGCGCCTTCCACGATCGACTGCTCGCCGAGCTTCGCAGGCGTGCCGGAATGGAGCGCGTGAGCACGAGCGTTGGCCTCCCGCCGGACATCTTCGGCAGCGCCTCCGACTTCTTTCTTACGAGCCGCCCCCCCGCCGCCGGCGAGTTCTCGCCACTTGCGGATGTGCTCGCGGTCGACGGCGACTACTTCGCCGCGCTCGGCATCCCGCTCCTCTCGGGGCGTGTCTTCGACGCGCGCGACCACGCGGATGCCCCAGGCACGGTGCTCATCAGCGAGGCGCTCTCGCGGAGCTATTTCCCCGAGGGGCGCCCGCTCGGCGAGCGGTTGAACGTCGGAGGCACGGGGGAGGGAAACGCGTACACGATCGTCGGGGTCGTCCGGAATGTACGATACGATGGCGTGTCACAGGCGCCGTCGGAGGCCATCTACTTTCCATTCGTGCAGGGAACGATGGGCACGACGCCGATCTTCGCGATCGTCGCGCGAACGAAGCTGAGCGCGGGCGAGGTGGCTCGCCTGGTCCGCGACGCGGTCCACGGGATCGATCCAGAGCTGGCCGTCGCCAACGTGCGCACCGCTCGGGAGCTCGTCGAGAAATCGGTTGCGGCGGACCGCTTCCGCACGATCCTCTTCGGTCTCTTCGCTATTGTCGCGCTCGCGCTCTCGGCCATCGGGATCTACGGCGTGATGACGTACACCGTCGGGCGGCGCTCGCGCGAGATCGGCATCCGCCTTGCGCTCGGCGCGCGTGCGGGGGAGATCTACCGATTGGTCTTGCGTGAGGGGCTCGGGGTGGCGGCGATCGGCGTCGGGCTCGGGCTCTTCGCATCGATCGCTCTCACGCGTGCGGTCTCGACGATGCTCTACGAGGTGAGCGCCACCGATGCCGCCACCCTCATCGCCGTGCCCGCGTTGCTGCTCAGCGTCGCGGCGCTCGCGTGCCTCGTCCCCGCGCGGAGGGCGGCACGCGTCGACCCGAATGTGACGATGCGAGAGGACTGAGGCAGTCGCACGCGCACACGCCGCACTCCTACGTTGGCGGCTGGGTTGTTCCGGTGACGCGGGGCCAGCCCGCGCGTCGCATCGTCGCTGGGGCGCGGAAGTGCCGATCCGGCCCCAACCCCGCATGCCGCCGTCGGTTACCCTCCACGCTTTCAGGCGTCGTCTGGGGGTAGCCCAGCGGCTCGGTTGCAGGCCTTCGTGATGCCCTGATCCCCGGGCGTGACAGCTTCGCTCTGCGAGCGGGTTTCTTCCCTTGTGAACACAGGACTGTCTACACATGCGCAACGTACCGTTCCGTCGTGGCGGTTTGCTCGCGGCGCTTCTCGTCTCGGTGGTCGCCTCAGCGCCCCTCGCCGCGCAGGACTCTACGCAAGCCACGCCCGAGCCCCCCGCTCCCGGTGGCACGCACACGGTGAAGAAGGGCGACACCCTCTGGGATATCGCTCACCAGTATCTCAACGACCCGTTCCTCTGGCCCGAGATCTATCGGATCAACACCGATGTCGTCGAGGATCCGCACTGGATCTATCCGAACGAGGTGCTGAAGCTTCCGGCCAACGCCACCGTTGCCACCACCGGCAGCGACGTCACGACCGTCGTCGATGATCGAATGTCGCCAATGCCGTCGAGCTCACTCACGGAAGCGCCCCGCGCATCGGGCGCCACCGTGTTTTCGCTCTCCGCGTCGCGCCGCGTCGCCACCGTCTCCCGCTTCGGCGCCTCGGCTACCCAGTTCCCGCACCCTGCGGTTCGTGTCGGGGAAACGTTTGCCGCACCCTGGGTCGATCGCCTCAGTGGCCCAAGCGAGCAGGGCACGATCGTCGGCAGCGCCGAAATCTCCGGCATCGCCACGACCACGCCGCGCACGCGCATGCTGAACGAGGAGCGCGCCTACATCGCGCTCCCGAAGGACATGGTTCCCGCCCGCGGCGATCGCTATCTCGCCTTCCGGCTCGGCCCCGTGCTGCCGAGCGGCTCGCAGATGATGGAGCCCACCGGCGTCGTCGAGGTCGAGCGTGCGGAAAGTGGCGACGCATCGACGGTCCGCATCATCACGCAGTACAGCAACGTCGAAGCCGGCCAGGGGATCATTCCGCTCGACAAGTTCAAGCTCGGCAACGACGCACGTCCGGCGCCTCTCATGCTCGGAACCGAAGGACACGTGATTTTCGTAGGTTCCGGATCGGTGCTTCCGTCGGTGCAGAGCTACGTCGTGATCGACGTCACAGCGAAGGACGGCGCGAAGATCGGCGATCAGTACACGCTGTTCGAGCCGCGTCGCAAGGTGCTGATCAAGGGGCGCGGCGACGACACCGCGATGGTCCCCGAAGAGCGCGTGGCGCTCGGACAGGTGGTAAAGGTCACCGATCGTGGAGCGACGTTGATCCTCGTCGATCAGCAGAACCCGTCGGTGAAGCTCGGCACCAAGGCTCGCCTGACCGCCCGCATGCCGTAGGTGAGAGCGCGTCCGAAGGCCGTCGACTGCGAACGACGCGGGGCCGCGCGACATGCGCGGCCCCGCTTCACATCCCTCACAAGTGTCCCGTCGCCCGCTTAGATTTGCGGTTGCATGCTCGTCATCGCTCACGCCTTCGCCATCTCCTGCTACATAGCGGCCGCCGGACTCGCGGCCGCGCCTTTCGCTCGGCCGATTGCGGCGCCGGTGCGCGGAGTAGTGACGCTGCTCACCGTCGGCGTCATGACGCATCTGGTCGCCCTCCTGGCGTACACCTGGCAGTTCGGAGCGCCGCCCATCACCGGGCTTGGCCCCGCGCTGTCGACCGCCGCTTTTCTCGTTGCGGTCACGCTCCTCGCCGTCGAATCACTCGCGCGGGAAGTGAGCCTCACGCTCGTCACCGCGCCGCTGGCCGCGCTCGTGACGATCGGAGCGATCGCGTCGCCAATGTCCCCCGGCCCAACGGCTCGCACTGCGGGCACCGTCTGGCTCGTGCTTCACGTCGCCCTGAGCCTGCTCGGCTTCGCGTCGTTCGCGACCGCTGCCGCGTCGGGGGTGATGTATCTGCTCGAGCGCCGCGAGCTCAAGTCGCGCCGCTTCGGCGCCATCTTCCGCTTCTTTCCGCCGCTCGAAACGCTCGATCGCGTCAATCATCTCGCGATCGTCTGCGGCTGGATCTCGCTCACGCTGGGTGTGGCACTCGCGATCGGCTATTCGGTCGTCTATCGCGATGCCGATCATCTCAAGGTGATCTGGGGGGTCACGGCGTGGACTGCGATCACGGCGCTTACGGTCGGACGCGTCGTGGCGGGATGGCAGGCGGCGCGCGCCGCGATCTGGTCGAGCGCCCTCTTCGTCGCCGTCGTCGCTCTCTACGTCGCGTTTCGCACGATCGGCCCGCGCTCGGGCGAGTTCCTGTGAGCGAGCTTCCGCTCATGCTGCACGGTGAGTCGATCGAGGTGTTGATCGTCGGCGGCGGCGCGGTCGCGGCGCGAAAGGCGCGCGCCCTCCTCGTCGCTGGCGCGCACGTGCGCCTGGTGGCGTCCGAGATCGGCGCCGACGTGCGCGCGCTTGCGGCTGCGCACGACCGGCTGCATCTCGAGGAGCGCGCGTACGTGGGGGGCGACGTCGGGAGCGCGCAGCTCGTGATCGCAGCCACGGGCGATCGCGCGGTCAATCGCCGCATCGCTGATGAGGGGCACGCCGCGCACCGCCTCGTGAACGTGGCCGACGACCCTGCGCGCGGCAACTGCCGCACGACGGCGACGCATCGTGCGGGTGAGCTCGTGATCGGCATCTCGGCCGGCGGCGTCCCCAACGCTGCCGCGCGCATTCGCGATTCGCTGGCTGAGCGCTTCGACGATCGATACGCGACCGCAGTGTCCGCACTTGCGACGCTGCGGCGCCGCCTCCTCGACGCAGGCGACTCCGGTGCGTGGCATCGCGCGGCCGATTCGCTCATCGGAGACGATTTCTGCGATCGCGTCGAGAACGACCTGATCGTCAACGAGGCCGAGCGATGGCGTTGATCGTCGCGGGCGTGAGCCATCACACGGCTCCGCTGCCGCTGCGCGAGCGGCTCGTCGTGAGCGCCGGCGATACGATCGCAGCCGCGCAGCGCATTCGCCACGCCGCCGGTGCACAGGAGGCGGTGCTCCTCTCCACCTGCAGTCGCACCGAAATCTACATCGTAGAAGGGAACGGGGACGCGGTGCCCGCGATCTGGGGGGAGCTCTCGACGCGCCTCGGCGAGGACGTATCGGCGTACGGCTACGTGCGCCGCGACCGCGACGCGGTCTCGCACCTCTATCGCGTCACCGCCGGAATGGATTCGATGATCCTCGGCGAAGCGCAGATCCACGGGCAGGTGCGCGATGCGTGGGAGCGCAGCCGCGGCGCCTCGGGGGCGGTGCTGTCGAGACTGTTCCAGTCGGCGCTCATGGTCGGCGGCCGCGTGCGCAGCGAGACGACGATCGGGCACGGCGCGGCATCGACCAGCTCGGCGGCGGTGCAGCTCGCGTCGAAGATCTTCGGCTCGCTCAGCGGCCGGCACGCGATGGTCCTTGGCGCGGGCGAGATGGCCGAGCTCGCGCTCGAGTGTCTCGTGGGCGAGGGGGTGCGCACGGCGATCGTGGCGAATCGCACGCACGAGCGCGCCGAGGAGCTCGCGACGCGCTACAAGGCGCAGGCGCTGCACTACGAGGAGTGCTGGGCGCATCTCGCGGATGTCGATCTCCTCATCTGCTCCACAGCGGCACCTCACGCGATCGTCGGTGTCGAACAGATCGCGGGCTCGCTCAAGGCGCGCGGCGATCGACCGTTGTGCATTCTCGACATCGCGGTTCCGCGCGACGTCGACGTGGCGGTCGGTCAGCTCGGCAACGTCTTTCTCTACGACATCGACGATCTGCGCACGGTCGCGACTTCGAACATCGAGCGACGCAAGGACGAGCTTCCGGCGGCGGAGTCGCTGATCGCGCCTGAGGTCGAGAAATACTGGGAATGGCTCGCAGGGCTGGCGGCGGTACCGGTCTTGCGCACCTTCCGCACGGAGATGGATCGCATGCGCGAGGCCGAGTTGGCGGATGCCATGCGCAGGCTCGAGCATTTGTCGCCACGCGACCGCGAGGCGGTGGAACACTTTTCGAGGGCTTTGATGAACAAGTTTCTGCACGAGCCGAGTGTGCGCCTGCGCGCTGCCGCGGCAAATGGCCGAGGGCTCGGCGTGGTGGACGCGCTTCGCTACCTCTTCGACCTCCGCTCCGGCGAAGAGCCCGCGTCCCGGAACGCGGACGAGAGCTCGGGCACGGACGGTGAGCGATGAGTCCTCGCGCGCTCGTGAGCGGCGGCGCCGGCTTCATCGGCTCGCATGTGACGGACATCCTTCTCGCGAATGGCTACGCGGTGACCGTGGTCGACAACCTCTCGAGCGGGAAGCGCGAGCAGGTGCCGGCGGGCGCGACCTTCCGGGAGCTCGACGTGTGCTCGCCCGAGGCGGGAGCGGTGGTGCGCGACGGAAAGTTCGATGTCGTCTGCCACCTCGCCGCGCAAATCGACGTGCGCAAGAGCGTGACCGATCCGGCGGCCGACGCGACGCTGAACATCGGCGGCTCGCTCAACCTGCTGCAGGCGGTGAAGGAGTCGGGGCACAAAACGCGCTTCGTCTTCTCGAGCACGGGCGGTGCGGTCTATGGCGATCTCGTCGAGGCGCCCACGTCGGAGGACGCGCCGAAGGATCCGCAGTCGCCATATGGCACCGCGAAGCTGAGCGTCGAGCTCTACATGGGCTACTTCGCGCGCGTGCACGGGCTCGACTGCGTCGCGCTGCGGTATGCGAACGTGTACGGCCCGCGCCAGGATCCCCACGGAGAGGCCGGCGTCGTGGCGATCTTCTGTGATCGCCTGATCGACGGCACGCCACTCACCGTCTTCGGCGACGGCGGCCAGACGCGCGACTACGTCTTCGTCGGCGACGTCGCGCGAGCCAACCTCGCCGCGGCGACGGTGCAGCTCCCCCCTGCGACCGGTGTCGACAGCCGCGCGTTCAACATCGGCACGAGCGTCGAGACGGATGTGGTGACGCTCGCGAAGGTGCTCAAGGAAGTCTCCGCGGGAAGCTCCGAGGTCGTGCACGCGTCCGCGCGCGCGGGGGAGCAGCGCCGCTCGGCGGTGCGCAACGACAAGGCCGGACGGCTGCTGGGATGGAAACCGAAGGTGACCCTCCACGACGGGCTTCGCGACACGTACGAATGGTTCGCGGCACGCCGCGCGGGAGAGAACGCATGATGCACGCGCTCGCTCAGATGCAGGTCGGGGGCGCGGTGCCGACGTCGGCGTTCGATCTGATTCGCTCGGCGTCGCCGGTCACGCGAGCGGTGCTCGTGTTCCTCCTCGTGCTCTCGCTCGTGAGCTGGGCAATCATGCTCGCCAAGTGGATCGAGTTTCATGGGGTAACGAAACGCGGACGTGAGTTCGTCTACGAGTTCGAGCGCACTTCTTCGCTCGACGCAGCGGCCAACCTGACGCGGCGTGCGAAGTCGAATCCATTCACGCGCGTCTTCACGCGCGCCGTGAACTTCTTCGCCGAGTTGAAGCCGGGTGCGCTCAAGGAAAGCTCGGCGACGCCACTGCGCGGGTCGCAGGTGGAGGCGCTCCGGCTCGTCCTCGAGTCCGAGAGCTCGACGCAGCGCGACCAGCTCTCGTCGTACATCCCGTGGCTCGCGACCATCGGCTCCGTCAGCCCGCTGGTCGGCCTGCTCGGCACCGTGCTCGGCGTCATCCACGCGTTCATCGGGATCGCGGTCAGCGGATCGGGAAATCTGAGCGCGGTCGCGCCGGGTGTGGCCGAGGCGCTGACAGCCACGGCCGCGGCGCTGGCGGTGGCGATTCCTGCGGTCTTCGGCTACAACATCTTCGCCGCCCGGCTGAACCGGCTCGAGAGTGAGCTCGAGGGCTTCGGTACCGAGATTCTCGCGATGATGGTCCGCGAGGGACGGATCTAGATGAGCCGCCGCCGCGCCGCGGGGAGACTTCCCCTCAATGCAGACATCAACGTCGTGAGTCTCATCGATGTCATGATGCTGCTGATGGTGATCTTCATGATCACCGCGCCGATGATGCAGGGCGGCGTCGACATCCAGCTGCCCCAGGCGCAGGCCCGGCCCCTCGAGTCGAAGAACGGGCTCGTCGTGACGATCGATCGTGGCGGGAACATCCTCGTCGATGAGAACAAGCTCCGCTACGATGAGTTCAGGGCGAGCTTCAAGGCGCTCGCTGCGCAGCGAGGCCACGGCGGCATCTATCTTCGCGCCGACAAGGGGGTGCCGTACGGCACCGTGGTCCAGGTGCTCGCGATCATGCGCGCGGCAGGGGTCGGCGATGTGGGGCTCGTCGCGGAGCCGGAGGCGATCAGACGGTGAGTGAGGCGCGCGCCGACGATCGCTCACGGCTCGCACTCCCGCTCACCTTCTCGATGATCGGTCACGCGGCGGTGTTCGCGGCGCTGATCTTCATCCGTCCGGCGCCGCCGAAGCAGCTTCCGCCGATGTATCGCGTCAACATAGTAGCGGCGCCACCCGGTCCCCGCGCCGAAGGCGTCGTGGTGCCCCCGGCGCCGGCGCCTCCCCCCGTGCCCGCGAAGGTGCCGCCGCGCGCGCAGACGCCACCGAAGGCGATGCCCATGCCGACCAAGGTGCCGATCGCGAAGCCTGTGCAGCAGGCGACGCCCACGCCCACACCCGTGGCGACCCCGCCCAAGGCGGTGCCGCGCCCCGCCGGCGGTGGCCCGACGGGCGATCGCGGCACGGATGTCGCCACCGTTCGCACCGAGGGCGTCGACTTTCCGTTCCCGGGATACCTCGAAAACATCGTGCGCCAGATCGCAAAGAATTTCGGTGAGCACCGGAACACCAACGTTCGCGCCGAAGTACAGTTTCTGATTCGGCGCGACGGCACCGTGAGCGCCATTGCATTCGTCACACGCTCGGGGAACTACTCCTTCGATCTGGATGCGCAGGGCGCGGTGGAGGCGGCGGCGAAGAACAACGGCTTCGGTCCGCTCCCCAACGGTTTTGCCGACGATGTGCTCCCAGTCATTTTCAGCTTCGATCCAACGGTGGTTCATTGATGAGTGCTCCAACCCGAATCGTTCGCGCGCGCATTCGCGTCGCGCAGCTCTCGTTCGCAGTCGCGGTCGCGCTGCTGGTGGTGCCGCGCGCCGCGAGCGCTCAGGACACGACGCGCGCCGTGCGCATCGGCCTTACCTATCAGCCTGGCACCAAGCCCGGTGTGATCGTGCTCGCGATCCGCGGCGCCTGGGGGGACAGCCTCCAGGCGATCATCGCGCGCGATCTCGACTACGGCGATCGCGTCGAGGTGATCGGGCTCCCGGGTACGCCGGCCGCCGCCTCACTGCAGGGAATCGGGAACGGCGTGAGCTACCCGCTGTGGAAGTCGCTCAACGCAGCCGCGGCGGTACAGGCCACCGTTACACCGGGCGGGCTGCATGTTGCAGTACATGATGTAACGGGCCGTAAGATAGTGCAGGTGGCGGAGTTCCCGCTTCCACTTACGGGCGGCTCCGCGGAGTGGCGGCTCGCCGTGCACGGTGTATCCGACGAGGTCGAGCAGTGGATCACCGGCACTCGCGGCGTCGCGCAAACGCGCATTCTCTTCGTGCGCGGGGGACGCGTGTACGTTGTCGACTCCGATGGCTTCGGCGAGCGCGTGGTGAGTGACGCCGGGCTCTCGCTCTCCCCCGCGTGGGCGCCGGATGGACACACGATCTCGTACAGCGTGCTCGGGAGTCGCGGCTGGAGCATCGTCACGAAGGACATCGTGGGCGGCGCCGGACGCACGCTTCCATCGACCACTTCGGGACTCAACACCACGCCGGCATTTTCACCGAACGGGCTCATGCTCGCGTACTCGCACGGTGACGAAGCGGGGACTGATCTGATGCTCGTCGACCTCGCGGGGGGAGGGCCGAGGCGCATCACGGTGGGGCATGGCTCCGACAACACCTCGCCGGAATTCAGCCCCGATGGCAGACGGATCGCTTTCACATCGGGGCGCGCCGGGCATCCAGAGGTATACATTATGGATATCGATGGCTCGAATGTGGAGCTGCTCACGCCGTTTAACTTTGGGGATCAGAATTACCGTTCGAATCCGGATTGGGCTCCCGACGCGCAGCACGTCGCCTTCCAGTCGCAGAGCGGCGGGATGTTTCAGATCATGGTGATCTCGCTCCGCGATCGATCGGTGAAGCAGCTCACGAGCGAGGGTGTCAACGAGGATCCAGCGTGGGCGCCGGATGCGCGGCATCTCGTGTTCACGTCCTCGCGAACGGGCGCCAAGCAGCTGTTCATTCTCGATTCCGAATCCGGGCGCGCTCGTCAGCTCACGCACGCGGGCGGCGCTCGTCTGGCGGCATGGTCCCACTCGCTGGGGCATGGTCGCTGAGCACTCTGCGGTCGCACCACCGCGCGCGCATCAAGCCGGCTTCATTACCGCTGCATCATTGTTCCTCATCTGGAGAGACCCACATGAACGCTCGCCCGCTGTACGCCGTGACATCGATTGCCGCCGTGCTGGTGCTCGGCGCGTGCCACAAGAAGGTCGCCCCCGCGCCGGCCCCCGCCCCCGCGCCGCCGTCCGCTGCTCCGGCGCCACCGCCGCCGCCGCCCCCCGCACCCGCGCCGACGAACACCGATGCCCAAATGGCGAGCGCGCGTGACGCGGCCCGGGCGTCGCTCACCGCGCCCATCTACTTCGATCTCGACACCGATGCCCTGAGCGACGCCGATCGTGCGGCGCTCGATGCGAAGGTCGGGATTCTCAATGCGAGCCCGGGCGTCAAGATCCGCGTCGCCGGTCACACCGACGAGCGTGGCTCCGATGAGTACAACCTCGCCCTCGGCCAGCGTCGCGCGGCGGCGGCCAAGCGCTACCTCACGCAGCACGGCGTCTCCGATGCGTCGATCGACGTCATCAGCTATGGCGAAGAGCATCCGGCGATGGATGGGCACGACGAAGGCGCGTGGTCGAAGAATCGCCGCGATGAGTTCGAGATCACCGCGGGCGCCGACGCACTCAAGCCCGCTGCCCAGTGAGACGCGGCGTGCGGGGCCTCCTGCCGGTTGTGCTCCTCGCGACCGGTGCCTGCTTCGCCACTCGGGAAGATGTGCAGGCATTGCACACGGATGTGCAGACGCTGCGCGCGGACAACGCGCGCAGCGACTCTGCGCGTCGTGCGTCGCTCGATCGTGTGGTGGCGTCGCTGACCATCGTGCGCGACTCGCTCGGGCTCCTGAGCACGCGCGTGGTTAAGATGCAGGGCGATGTACGGGGCGACCTGTATAACGTCGGACAGCAGCTGTTGCAGATCCAGGAGCTCACGGGGCAGAGCCAGCAGCGCGTGCAGGAGCTCCGCGCCTCGCTGGAGGCGAAGCAATCGGACATCGCGTCGTCGCAGAGCGCGCCGCCGCCCATGGCCGCCCCTTCCGGCGTTGCATCGGGGCCGCCTCGCGCGGGCACTACGGCGACCCCTCCGTCGGCCGGAGCCGGCGCGACGCCGGGACCCAATCAGCTCTTTCAGCTGTCGCTCGAGCAGCTGCGCCGCGGCTCTCCGGGCGCGGCACGTACGGGGCTCCAGACGCTGCTCCAGCAGTATCCGACATCCGATCTCGTCCCGGACGCGCAATTTTATCTTGGTGAGGCATACCACCAGGAAGGGAACGCGGCAGGCGCGGACTCCGCCTACGCAGCCGTCGTTTCGGGCTATCCGACCTCTCCTCGCGCTCCGACGGCACTTTACAAGCGTGCGCTGGGTATGGAAGAGAAGGGAAATGTCACGGGTGCTCGCGGGCTGCTGAACGATCTCGTTCAGCGGTATCCTCGTTCGGATGAGGCCGCGCTCGCGAAGGAACGGCTTCGCACCCTCAAGTAGCAGCCAAGAGCTCGACATACATGCAGGAACAACAACAGGCCGCCGGCGACGAGATGCCGTTCCTCGATCATCTCGAGGAATTGCGATGGCGCATCATCTGGTCGCTGGCAGCGCTAATGGTGTCGGTGGGTGTCGCCTTCTGGGTGATGCTGCAGTTCGACGTGATCGGCCTGCTCGAGAGGCCGATCCTGCCGTATCTGCGCGGACACAAGCTCGTCTACACGCACCCCGGCGATCCCTTTTCGATCGTGCTGAATGCGGCGATCGCGCTCGGCGTGGCGATCGCTCTACCGATCATCTTTTACCAGCTCTGGTCGTTCATCTCCCCCGCGCTGCATCGGCACGAGAAGAAGCTCGTAATGCCGATGTTTCTGTTCGCGACCTTTTTGTTCGCGTGCGGCGTCAGCCTGTCGTGGTTCGTCGTGCTTCCGCTCGCGCTGCCGTGGTTGATGAATTTCGGCGGGCCATCGCTCGACCCGATGATCACGGCGTCCGAATACTTCGGATTTGCGATCAGCATGACGCTGGCGTTCGGCATCTGCTTCGAGCTTCCGATCGTCATCGTCTCGCTCGCGCTCCTTGGCATTGCGACGCCGCAGTTCCTGAACAAGTTTCGCCGCCACGCGATCGTCGTGTGCGTGATCGTGGGAGCATTTCTGACACCGGGTGATCTCGTCTGGACGACGCTCGCGATGGCCGTGCCGCTCTACTTTCTGTACGAGCTGAGCGTGCTGCTGACGATCATCATTTATCGCAAGCGATTGCGGCGCGAGGCGGCGCTCGAGGCACAGGCCGCGGCGTGACCGCACGGTGGCTCGTGTGCGCGCTCGCGCTGGCATCGCTGCCGGCGCTCGCACAGACGCCGATTCAGCTTCCCACGCAGTATCCGCAGGCGGGCGGCCAGTTCGACACGAACAGCGTCCGCGGCCGCCGCATGCAGCCCTCGCGCAACCCTGCGGACTCCGCGCGCGCGGACAGTCTTCACGCTCCGCGCATCCTGGTGGTGTGGCCCGAACCCGATTCGACGATGGCGCAGCTGATGCAGCGCACGGGGTACACGATCACCCGCTACAAGAGCAAGGACGCGCAGCTCAACTCCGCGCGCCACGAGCTCAAGCTCTCGGGGAAGGCGGTGGTCGAGCGCGTGCAGACGACGCTCGTCGCCGACACGATTCTCTACAACGATTCACTGCGCATCATGCGCGCGACCGCGCCGATGACGGACACCATCTACCTTCGCGACCCGTCACAGGGCACGGCCGATCTGCTTGCGATGGGACGACTCGAGTACGATCTCCGCCGGCACTTCGGCCTCGTCAATCAGCTGAGCACCTCGTCGGCGCAAAATGGGCAGACGTGGTACATCTACGGCCACGCCGCCGCGGTGAAGGGAGACACGACGGGGAAGGGGCACAGCATCTCGTACGCCGAGGACGCGTCGATCACGAGCTGCGATCTCCCCGAGCCCCACTATCACTTCCAGAGCTCCGAAGTGAAGATCATCAGCAAGTCGCTGCTTGTCGCGAGGCCCGCCGTACTCTACGTCGGCGACATCCCGGTGCTCTGGCTGCCATTCATCTTTCAGGACATGCGCTCCGGCCGCCGTAGCGGGATCATCCCGCCCCGCTTCGGCATCACGGACATCCTGCGCACGTCCACGGACTACGTCCGCTCCGTCGAAAATCTCGGCTACTACTTCAACATCAACGACTACATGGACGCGCTGGTCTCCTACGACTGGAGAAGCGGTACGAGCAACCGGACAGGGGACTTCGGATACAACAAGTTCAACGGTGAGTATCGCTACCGGTGGCTCAACCGCTTCGTGAGCGGGGGCATTCGGGCGAGCTATTGGACCTACAGCAACGGCGATCGCACGATCGGATTCAACTGGGCGCACTCGCAGCAGTTCTCGCAGTCGAGCAGCCTGAACATGAATCTGAACTACTCGAGCAACACCACGGTCTATCAGCAGGATGCGCTCACGGTTGCGCAGGCGCTCGCAGCGATCTCGTCGCAGCTCAACCTCACGCAGAAGCTCGGACCCTTCAACGTGAGTGCCGGCGGTTCGCGCTCCCAGTACGCGGGACGCGACCTCGTCAACCAGGATTTTCCGAACTTCTCCGTGACGACGCAGCCGATCAATCTCGCGTCCTGGCTCGCGTGGACGCCAACGTTGTCCGTCGACAACAACCAGGCGTTCAACCTCGACAACAACTCGATCTTCCGCTACAGCACCGGGCCGACCGGAGAGCTCGACAGCACGAAGGTGAAGGCCAACACACGCACGACGACCGCCAACTTCCAGACACCGTTCCGCATTGGGCGCTTCGTGCTGAGCAACTCGTTCCGTTACAGCGATCAGCTCAACGACCTGCCCACGACGGTCACCCAGTTCGACTTTCTCACCGGCGTCCAAACCGGCTCGCGCACCTATGCGAACTTCCGGAAGACGCAGCTCGACTGGGATACGCAGTTCTCTCTCCCTGGGATGCTGCAGGGCACCTGGAACGTCGCGCCCTTCGTCTCGCTCACGAATGCCGACGGAAGCTACGCGTATCTCGTGCGCACTACACTCACGAATGGTGCCTGGGTCTCGCAATCCAAGCGCGTCCAAACGGGCATCTCGGCGTCCCCTACCTTCTTCGCGTTCTTCCCGGGCTTCGGTCCCTTCTCGCGGCTCCGCCAGTCGATCCAGCCGCGCGTCTCCTTCGCCTACGCGCCCTCCGCCGATGTGAGCGATGCGTTCCTCACCGCCACCGGGCGCACGCGCTCCGGCTACCTCGGCGGCCTCCGGCAGGAGACGATCCAGTTCCAGATCAACCAGACGCTCGAGGCCAAGCTGCACTCCAAAAGCGATACCACCCCCGAGGCCGGCGACAAGATCCGCCTCTTGACGATCAACTCCTCGCCGATCGACTACGACTTCGTCGTCGCCGCGCGCACGCACCGCTTCGGCGTGACGAGCAACTCGTTCAGCTACAACCTCCAGTCGGATCTGCTGCCAGGCTTCGACTTCTCATCGAACTATTCGCTCTTTCAAGGTGATCCGCTCAGCGACACGGCGAAGTTCAAGCCGTTCCGTACGAGGCTCACCGCGACGTTCACGATCGGCAAGAGCAGCAATCCGTTCAAGACGCTTCAGAGAATATTCGGCGGCGGCGCACAGCGCGACACGAATCCGGTGGGCGCGAATCTCGGAGGTAACGGGTCGTACTCGAACAACGACGGGACAGGGATCAACGCGCTCCCCGCCACGGCGGGCTCGGTGGGCTCGCGCTATCCGTACGCGATCAACGCGAACGCGGGGTGGAATCTTTCCGTGAGCTTCACGCAGTCGCAGTCGCGCCCGATCACGGGATCGAATGTGAAGGTGCTCGACGTCAAGGCGCTGTGCTCCCCCTACATCAGCGATCCGATCATCTACCAGCGCTGTATCCAGAATCCTCCGGCAACCGACACCGTCCCGCAAATCGTGGGTGGCGCCACGCAGTATGTGAGCCCCGCGCAGAGCACGCTGCGCGGGAATCTCGCCTTCCACGTCACCCCGCGCTGGTCCATGCAGTGGACCACCGGCTACGACTTCGAGCTCCACCAGTTCTCCGATCACGTCGTGAGCCTGCAGCGCGACATGCACGACTGGCGCGCGATCTTCGCCTTCACTCAGGCGCCGAATGGGAACTTCGCGTTCAACTTCTACATCTCGCTCATCGCCGAGCCGAATTTGAAGTTCAACTACGACCGTCGCACGTATCGCCCAGCCGTCACGCCCTAGCGGTTTCGACCTGAGGTAAGTGTTTCTTCACGTGGTCGCAAAAGTGTCCCCTCTCGAGGACACTTTTCTTTGTTTGGCACACGTATCGCTCTGTACCTCAATCAGTTACAGATTCCGCCCGCAGTGGCGTGCGCCGTGCATTTGCATCGCCCAACACTCCCTCGGAGCCTTCGATGCGTCGCATCAATGCACTTTCTGCCGCCTTTCTGACGCTCGCCGCATGTTCGAGCGATCGATCCACCGGACCCCGCGGTATCATCCTCGACATACCGACGAACCTCGTCTCGACTTCGCTCAACACGGCGATCCAGCTGTCGTGGGATCCGAACGCTCGGCTCAACCGGCCGGATGCGTTCGAGCACTACAACATCTACTCGACCTCGTACAACCTCGACACGGGCGTCTGCGACAAGGCGAACTGGGGGCTCGAAGGCACCTCGGTCTCCGAGGATTTCGTGGTATCGGGACTCACGAACGGCGTCTCGCTCTGCTTCGCCGTGACTGCCGTGAGCACCACCGGCAACGAGAGCAACGTCACTCCTTCGCACTACGACACGCCGCGCTACGACTCGCGCAACGTGCTCATCGATGCCGCGCAGTCGCATCTCGGGTCGAGCGGATTTCGCTTCGACTTCGGCGGGTCGTCGCAGCTCGGGCAGGTCGTCGCCGGCGATCGCAGCGATATCGACTTCGTCGTGGATCGCCACGGTGATGGCTCCATCTGGATGACGACCGTGCGCACGGGAACGAGCGTCGTGCTGTACAGCCAGAACCCGGTGCTCGATCTCACTTCGATCGATGTCGCTCCGGTCAACGGCTACTTCACGGGTTCCATCGAAGCGGCGACCGGATACGCCTACGTCTTCGAGACGAATCTGAGCGACGGCCTGCACTACGGCGCCGTGCGCGTCACCCACGTGGGTGCGGACTACATCATCGTCGACTGGGCGTACCAGACCGACTTCGGCAATCCGGAGCTCCGCCGCGTGGTAGCCGGAGGAGGGCCGCGCTCGTAGCTTTCCCGCATGAGGCAGCGCATTCAGCTCGACGGAAATTCGCTCACGCTGCGTGACGTGTGGCTCGTCGCACACGGAAATGGAGAGGTCGAATTGGCGCCGTCTGCGCGGACTACTGTCGCGCAGCGGCGCCATTTCGTTGACGAGATCGTACGCCGCGGGGATGTGGTCTACGGGGTCACGACGGGATTCGGAAAGCTCTCCGAGATGTCGATCCCGCTCGACCGCCTGAACGAGCTGCAGGTCAATCTCGTCCGGAGCCACGCCGCGGGGGTCGGCGCGCTCCTCCCCGAGCGCGAGGTGCGCGCCATGATGCTCCTCCGCGCGAACGTGATCGCCAAGGGATATTCCGGCGCGCGCGCGGAGTTGATCG
>JBBSEY010000023.1:0-22941 GCA_038239265.1 Gemmatimonadales bacterium
CCAGCAGCCGCGCGGTCTCTTTCGCCGCGACGTACTGCGGATCCTCCGGTCCCGTGCGCGCCGAGCCGAAGATCGAGACACCCTTGTCGACGCCTGCCAGCGTGTCGAAGCCCTCGATCAGCTCGGACATGATGCGCAGCACGCGCCACGGGTCCGTACGCGTGAAGTCGACACGCGAGTGCGACGATGCGAGGAGCTTCTCGTCCTCGGTCTCGGCGAGCGGTCGATCGCCGCGGATGGAGTAGTCGAAGGGGCGAACGTTCGCCTTGATCTTCGTCGGGCCCGACGTCTGGACGCGCGGCACCCGCTGCGAGGGCGGCGTGCGGCCGGCGAGAATGTGTCCCTGCTCCGTGCGCTCGCGAAGCGCCGCGCGCGCGCGCTCCTCGGCGTCTGCGATCACCCCCGGCTTGACGCGCTTGCCCGTCCCCGTCACTCCCGACTTCCCGCTGGACTTCGCTTTCGCCTTCGCGCCGCGCGTCCCTTTTGGCGTGGCCATGAATCAGCGATTTGGTACGATCATGTGCTACCTTCCTCGAAATGTGCGCGGACGCTGAACGCTCTTCGCGCGCGTCCTGCGCGCACACAAATAGTAGTGGCCACTCACCCCTCTCGCGAGTGTACCAGCAGCCGCGCTCGACAACATGCCGCTGATTCTGATCGTCGCCGATGGCGCCCGCTTCGACACCATCGACGCCGCGACGCGCGACGATCCATCGAATGTACTCCCGGCGCTGGCGAGACTTCGGGCCGAGGGGGGACTTCACCCCATTGCGACGGCGTTCCCGTCGGTGACGGGAATCGCGTACGCCCCCTTTCTCACGGGGCGCTTCCCCGGCCCATCAGGGCTTCCCGGCCTGCGCTGGTACGATCGCTCGCATGCACGCTGCACGCGCTTCCCCTACGCGCGGAGCTATCTCGGCGCCGAGATGCGGCACCTCGACGGCGACCTCGATCCCGCGCATCCGACGATATTCGAGCTCGCGCCCTCGCGCTTCAATGCGATGAGCATGCTCGGCCGCGGCACGAATGCCCGCGAGCGCATCGGGCGCGACGCGCGCACGCTGGCGCGCGCGGCGGTCACGCACTGGCGTGGCGATGTCGACGGCTGGCGCACGCTCGACGAGCACGTCGCGCGCCGTTCGATCGAACACATTCTCGAGAATCGGCCCGCTTTCTCGTGCATCGCGCTGCTCGGGCTCGACAAGGCGTCGCACTTCGAGGGGCAGGAGTCGCCGCCCGCGCGGCGTGCGCTCGCGACCATCGATGCGTCGGTTGCCGAGCTCCGCGAGGCGCTGGAGCGCGCGGGCCGCTGGGAGGAGACCGACGTGTAGATCGTGAGCGACCACGGCCACTCGCACCTGCGCGCGCACGACGACCTCGCGGAGCTCGTACGAACGGCCGGACATCGCGTGCTTGCGCATCCCTGGCTCCTCGCGCCGCGCGCGGAGGTGGCGGTGATGGTGGGCGGCAATGCGATGGCGCACCTCTACGTTGAACTCGAGCGTCGCGAGCGCGCGGGGTGGAGGGCGCTGCGCGGCCGCTGGGAGCCGCTGGCGCGCGTGCTTCTCGCACGCGAATCCATCGACCTGGTGCTGCTCCCCGATGGCGACGCGTGCGTCGAGGTGCGCTCGCGCGACCGCGGCGCGGCGACCATCTCGTTCGCCGACGCCCGCTACTCGTATCGCGCGATCGACGGCGACCCGCTCGGCGCGGGCTGCGAGCTCGAGCACGTCACCTCGCTCGACGCATATGATGTCTTCGCCGGCAAGGCCTATCCCGACGCGGTGGTCCAGATCGCGCAGATTGCGGCGAGCGCTCGCGCTGGCGACATCATCGTTTCTGCCGCGCCTGGTTGGGACTTCCGAGAGAAGTGGGAGCCGATTCGTCACATGAGCACGCACGGCTCGCTGCATCGCGATCACATGCTCGTCCCGCTTCTCACCGGCCGTCCGGTGCGCGGCACGCCGCGCCGAACGGCCGATGTAATGCCGAGCGCGCTCGAAGCGCTCGGGCTCCCCGCTGCGCGCGATCTCGACGGATTTTCGTTTCTCTGAGGAGGGCTACGCCGCACCGCCGAGAATGCGTGTAAGCAATTCCCTTAGTACTGAGCTATCGCGTTTCAGCCCGCGGTCTTCCGGTTGAACAGCGGCGGAACCGAGAGCGCCGCCCAGATGAACTCGAGCCCTATGAATCCCCAGCGCCGATCATGCAGGGCGACGGCGCCAAGAAGTAGTGACCCGACGAGGTTGAGGACGTTGAACCACCGGTCGCGGCGGTCGAGCTTCCCCATCTGCAGCGCGCCGAACCCGATCAGCACGAGCACAGCGCCCGTAATCGACATTAGTTGATAGAACACCGCGGCTCCGCGAGATTGAATAGAATCAATGAATAATCACACGGTACCGGCAGCTGGCGCGATGACCTGGCGCCGGCTCGTGCTCGCGCTCATGGCGCGCTCGCTGTGCTCTCCCGCGCTGGGCGTCGCGCTGTTGCGCGTGGGGTGGCGCTTTCGGAAGCGCGGCTGGTATCACGCTTTCCCTTTTCTGCCGCTCCCGCCGGGCGAGTACGTACGATGGCGAATGTATACCGCCTACGGGAGCTACGACGCCGTTGCGCCCGCGGACGACGTCGAGCGATACGCGCGATGGGCGGTGCGCTCGCCGTGATCGCAACTCGAGGCGTGCCCGGCGCGAAAGTGCGCTCGCTGGAGGATTCGATCCACGCGCAGGGATTCGGGCTCGGCTTCGACCTCGTCGGGATCACATCGCTCGGAAGCGTGGAGAGCGCGCGCCACTTCGACGCGTGGCTCGCACGCGGCTTCGCGGGCGAGATGCATTATCTCCCCAAGTGGGCGGCGAAGCGCAGCGACTCCCGGCTGCCCTACGAGGGAGTGCGGAGCGCCATCGTCGTCGCCATGGACTATGGCGGCGCGGAGCCGGCTGGTCCGGTTGCGCGATACGCGCGCGGCGACGACTACCACGATGTGCTCGGCGCGAAGCTGCGCGAGCTGCATGCGTGGATCGGCGCGGAGCTGGGTCGCGAAGTGCGCGGCCGCGCCTACGTCGACACGGGGCCGCTGCTCGTGCGCGACCTCGCCCGCCGCGCGGGGCGCGGCTGGTTCGGGACGAACACCAATCTCATCCACCCAAAGCTCGGCTCCTTCTTTTTTCTCGGCGCGCTCCTGATTGAGCTCGAGCTCACGCCGGATGCCCCGTTCGAGAGCGATCACTGCGGCACGTGCACACGCTGCATCGACGCGTGCCCGACGGCCGCGATCGTGGAGCCGCGCGTGCTCGATGCGACGCGGTGCATCTCGTATCTCACGATCGAGGCGAAGGGGGAGATTCCGCACGAATTCAGAGAGTCGATTGGTGAGCTGATCTACGGATGCGACATCTGCCAGGACGTCTGCCCCTGGAACGAGAAGTTCGCGCGCAGGCTGCCGGAGGGAAGCCCGTTCGCGGCGCGGGAGGTCATCGCAGGGAAGAGCGCGCGCCGGCTCGCGACCGACATTCTTGCGCTCGATGAGGAAGCATTTCGCAATGCGTTTAGAAAGTCTCCGATGAAGCGTGCGAAGCTCGAAGGGCTGAGGCGCAACGCGCGCGTGATCCTGGGACTATCCCCCTAGCGCCGCGATCACCACGCGCGCCGTCTCACCTCCCGAGAAATTCTGCTGTCCGGTGACCAGATTGCCATCGCGGACTGCGAAACTCCGCCAAAGCCCCGCCTGGAGGTAGTTCGCGCCGAGTTTCTTCATCTCGTCCTCGATGCGCCAGGGCATGAGCTGCTTTCCCTTCGGGAGTGCCCCCATGCTCCACACGGCTTCGTTCGAGAAATCCTCTTCCACGTTGGCGAAGCCGGTAACGGTCCTCCCGCGCACGAGTGGCGTACCGTCGGCGAGGGTGGTGTAGCGCAGCAGCGCGACGCCATGGCAGAGCGCGGCGGTGATCTTCCCCGCCTCGTAAAAGCGCACGAATGCCTGCTGAAGCTCGCGCTCCTGATCGAAGGTGAACAGCGGCCCCTGTCCCCCGGCGACGACGATCGCGTCGAAGTCCTCGACCCGGAGCACCGAGACGGGCTTGGTATTTTCCACGAGCGCGGCGAGCGCGGGAGTGTGGATGAAGCCCATGCTGATCAGATCGTTGGCGGAGTAGCCGCTCGCATCACGCGGGTCGCTGAAGCCATCCGCCGCGCACTTCCCGCCGCGGGGGCTGAAGACCTCGACGGCGTAACCATGCTCGACGAATTCGTAGTAGGGATGCGAGAGCTCGCTCCACCAGAATCCCACGGGCCATCCAGTGGTGGTGGAGACGGCGGGATTGGAGATCACGATCGCGATCCGCCTGGGATGCGTCGCGTTTACCGAATTCGAATCGTGCAGGCTCATACGTGACCGTCTGCGAGATCGGGTGAAATGCTGTTGCGGCAGACTGGCAGCCGCGGGTCGGAGTCGCCAAGCTATGATCCGCGATGGAGTGTCAACAAGTCCGCACTTTGGAGTGCTTTGGGCACCTCCGGGTGCCTAGGAGCTTAGCAATTCCCTACTGCCTAGGATCAACCGATGTTTTCGAGCCGCCGCGTGAACGCGAAGGATTCCATCTTCCTCGGAGCTCGCGGCAGCGCGCTGGTGGTTGCGCTCCTCGCCGACAAATGGTCGATCCCCGTCATTCACGCGCTCGGGCGCGGCACCAGGCGCACCGGCGAGCTCAGAAAAGAGCTCGAAGGAATTTCCCAGAAGATGTTGACGCAAACGCTGCGCATCCTCGAAGAGCATGCGCTCGTGGACAGAAAGGTCTTCGCGGTGGTTCCGCCACGCGTCGAGTACACGCTCACCGTGCTGGGACGATCGCTCAACGAGCCGCTCAAGGTGCTCTGCAAGTGGACCGAGCGAAATGGCGCGTCCCTGGAGCGCGCCCACGCCCGGCGCCGTCAGCGAGCGCCGTGAACGGTGTGCCGGCGCCGCGCCGGCGCAGACATCAGCCCCGACTGACCCCGCGGCGATACTGCTCGTCGCTCACTTGCTCCATCCAGTCGACCGCCTTTCCGTCGAGCGATTCATTGATTGCGATGTGCTGCATCGCCGTCACTGCCGACGCGCCGTGCCAATGCTTTTCGCCCGGCGCGAACCAGACCACGTCCCCGGCGCGGATCTCTTCCACCGGCCCGCCCTCGCGCTGCACCCAGCCGCAGCCAAACGTGACGACCAGCGATTGGCCGAGTGGATGGGTGTGCCATGCCGTTCGGGCACCGGGCTCGAAAGTGACGGCATTCCCTGCGGCGCGGGCGGGCTCGTGCGTCGGGAAGAGCGGGTCGATCCGAACCGTGCCCGTAAACCAGTCAGCCGGTCCTTTCGCTGATGGCTGTGCGCCGCTTCGCATGATCTCCATCGTGACTCCTTCGATTCGAATTGTTCAGCGCAACCTACGGGGCAGCGCCGCTGCGCGGGCTCCGCACTCCCCCGCTGGAACCGCTGGACCGGTTCGCCCCTTAGTCCCCCAGCCGCACGCGGGCGCCAGTTACGCTCAACGGCGGCAATGCACCATTGTTATGCTTTTAGTGTACTATGCAGCAACACAACTGATCTGCTCGACTCGCTGGGAGGGTTCGTCGCACCGGACGAACCAAGGCGTTTCCCAACCGGCCCCTCAGCGAGGAACCAAGTCACCAATGGGAGAAGTAGATGACACAATCAGCGACCTCGCAGCGCCTCCGCGCCCGGGTATTGGTCATCGGCAGCGGGATCGCCGGACTTCACACCGCCTTTCGCGCCGCCCAGCAGTGCGCCAACCGCGGTGATGTCGTTCTCCTCACCAAGCGCTCGCTCTTCGACAGCTCCACCAACTACGCGCAGGGCGGGATAGCGGCGGCGCTCGGCGCCGGCGACTCGCCCGCTCTCCATCGCCAGGACACACTCGCCGCTGGCGGCATCCTCTGCGACAGCGACGCCGTCGACGTGCTCGTGAGCGAGGGCCCGAGCCGCGTCCGCGAGCTCACGGACGCCGGCGCCCACTTCGACCTCGATCCACTCGGCGAATACCTCCTCGGCCGCGAAGCCGCGCACTCGGAGCGCCGCATCGTCCACGCGAGCGGCGATCGCACGGGGGCCGAAGTGGTACGCACGCTCGTCGAGCTCGTGCGAGGGGATACGCGCATCACGATCGTCGAGCACGCGCGGGCGCTCGACCTCATCGTCGAGAACGGCGAGTGCGCCGGCGCGCGCGTGAGCGAGCGCGGGCACGCGCTCGAGGTGATCGCCGACGCCACGGTGCTCGCTACGGGCGGCTGCGGCCAGGTGTATCTGCGCACGACGAACCCGCCTGTCGCCACGGGCGACGGCTACGCGCTCGCGCACCGCGCGGGCGCCGAGCTCGCTGACATGGAGTTCGTGCAGTTCCACCCGACGGCGCTCGACACGGACGAGACACCACTCGCGCTCATCAGCGAAGCCGTGCGCGGCGAGGGGGCGGTGCTCCTCGACGCGAACGGCATGCGCTTCATGCCCGCCATCAACGAGCTGGCCGAGCTCGCGCCGCGCGACATCGTCACGCGCGCGGTGCTCCAGGCGCAGCGCGCGACGGGCGGAGTCACACTCGACGCCACGAAGCTCGGCGAGACGTTCACCACGCGCTTCCCCGGCATCTTCGCGGTCTGCATGGAGCGCGGGATCGATCCGCGTATCCAGCCGATCCCGATCACCCCCGCCGCGCACTACATGATGGGCGGGATCGTCGTCGATCTCGTGGGGCGCTCGACGATCCCGCGACTCTCGGCAGTGGGCGAGGTCGCACGCACCGGGGTTCACGGTGCCAATCGGCTCGCGTCGAATTCGCTGCTCGAAGGATTGGTCTTCGCGGAGCGCGTCGCGCACGATGTGATGCAGCTCGAACCGCTCGCGCACGAGCCGGTGCTCGAGCCATGGCGAGTGCCGACTCCTCCCGATCGGTCGATCTCGCGCGACGCGGCGCACCGGGTCCGCGTCCTGATGTGGGAGCACGCCGGCATCGTGCGCACGGCCATTGGGTTGCGAGAGTGTCTCGCGGAGCTGGATTCGGTCGTCGCTGCGCTCCCCGCCGGCGCGACGGAGGAGCACAACCTCGCGCTCACCGCGCAGCTCATCGCCAACTCCGCCCTCATGCGCGAGGAATCGCGCGGCGGACACTATCGCAGCGACTTCCCCCTTCCGCGCAATGTGTGGGCCGATCGCCACATACAGTTCGGCGCCGGCAAGAAGGCGCGGAGGGTCGCGTCATGATCACATCGGCCGAAGATCTGAAGCTGCAGGATGAGATCCGCGCCCTCGCGCGCGCGCGCAACGCGGTCATCCTCGCGCACAACTACGAGCGGCCCGAGGTCCAGGACGTCGCCGACGTCGTCGGCGACTCGCTCGGCCTCTCGCGCGAGGCCGCACGTACGGCCGCAGATGTCATCGTCTTTTGCGGTGTGCACTTCATGGCCGAGACCGCGGCGATTCTCTCCCCGGCCAAGACCGTATTGCTCCCCGATCTCGCCGCCGGCTGTTCGCTCGCCGACACGATGACCGCGGAACAGCTGCGGGCGTGGAAGGCTGAGCATCCCGGCGCGGTGGTGGTGTCGTACGTGAACACGACGGCGGCGGTGAAGGCGGAGACCGATTACTGCTGCACTTCGGGAAACGCGGTGGAGATCGTGAACTCCATTCCCGCGGATCGCGAAGTGCTCTTTGGCCCCGACATGTTCCTCGGCGCGCACGTGCGGCGCATGACGGGCAGAGCGAACATGCACGTGTGGATGGGCGAGTGTCACGTGCACGCGGGGATCTCACCCGAGTCGCTCGACCGGATGCGGCTCGCGCATCCGGGCGCGGAGCTCCTCGTGCATCCGGAGTGCGGCTGCTCGACGAGCGTTCTCGAGGGGATCTCGGCGGGCGCGGTGAACGAGAAGGATCTGCACATCCTGTCGACGGAGGGAATGATCCGCCGCCCGGCCGAGAGCAGCGCAAACGAGTTCATCGTCGCGACGGAAGTGGGGATTCTGCATCGGCTGCGCAAGGCGAATCCGGACAAGACGTTCTTCGCGGCGGACGAGCGGGCGTCGTGTCAGTACATGAAGGTGACGACGCTCGCGAAGGTGAAGCGCTCGCTGGAGACGATGACCAATCACATCACGGTACCCTCTGATGTCGCGGACCGCGCGCGGCTGGCGATCGAGCGTATGATCTCGATCGGCGGCACGCCCGCGATGGCACCGGCGTTCGCCATGGGCGAATGAGCGTGACGAATGCCGTGGCAAGGTGATCGTCTTTCCGCTGAGCGCCGAGGAAACCGAGAGGCTCGTGCGGGCCGCGCTCGAGGAAGATCGCGCTTTCGATGATGTCACCACGCGTACCGTCGTCCCCGCGGGGGCGCGCACCCGCGCCGAGATGGTCGCGCGCACGCCTGGGGTAATCGCGGGGCTCCCTCTCGCCGCGCGCGTGTTCGAGCTTCTCGATGGCGGGACGCATTCTCGCGCACTGACAAGCGACGGAGCTCACATTTCCGCCGACGAGGCGGTGCTCGCGATACATGGCAGCGCGCGCGCGGTGCTGTCGGCCGAGCGCGTGGCGCTCAACTTCGCGCAGCGGCTGTCGGGGATCGCGACGCTTACCGCGCGCTACGTGGATGCGGTGCGAGGCACGCGCGCGAAGATCCTGGACACGAGAAAGACGACCCCCGGGCTGCGCGCGCTCGAGAAGTACGCGGTGCGGTGCGGCGGCGGCACCAGCCACCGTGCCGATCTGGCGGCGGCGGTGCTGATCAAGGACAACCATCTCGAAGCCATCGGCGGCGACGTCGTGCTCGCGGTGCGCCGCGCGCGCGAAGGCGCGCGCGAGGGAATCCAGGTGGAGGTCGAGTGCGACACGCGCGAGCAGGTCGCGCGCGCGATCGACGCCGGGGCCGATGTCATCCTTCTCGACAACATGTCGCCGGCGGAGATGTCGGCGTGCGTCGGGATGGTGAACGGCACGGCGATCGTCGAGGCGTCGGGCGGGATCACTCTCGACATCGTGCGCACGGTGGCGGAGAGCGGTGTCGACTGGATCTCGGTGGGTGCGCTGACGCATTCCGTGCCGGCGCTGGATCTCGGGCTGGACTTCCTGCCGAGCTCTTAGCGCGCGCCCAATTGGAAAATATGTGCTCGCTCAATGCGCCGGGGCGTGCGGGCAACCCTTCTTCGCGCGCTCACCTCGCGAACGGGGAGCTTTCGTAGTGCGCGAGGAGATCGGCGGGACTCTCGAAGATCGCGTCTGCATCTGCGAGATCTTCGCAGCCCCACCCGCCGCTCCGTAACGCGACGACTCTCACGCCGGCTGCATGAGCAGCCGTGATGTCGTATGGCGTGTCTCCGAGCATGATGGCTTCGCGGGGCTCGACACCGCTCCGTTTGATCGCCGCGAGCACGATGTCGGGATCAGGTTTCGAGTGATCGGCGTCGCTCGCCGTAGTCGCGCCGTCGAGCAGCGACTCGATCCCGGCAACTCGGATCAGATCGGAGTACTCCTCCTGTTGCGCCGAGGTGGCGACCACCAGCGTGAGCCCGCCGGCCTGCATCCGCTGGAGCAGCTCCTTCACTTTTGCGAAGGGCCGCAGCGTTGACACGTAGCGCGTACGAAAGAGCTTCGTACGTGCGGTCGCGAGCTGCTTTCCACGTTCGCTCTCCGGGTCGATGTCGCTCACCCTCGGCACCAGCTTGTCGCCCCCCATGCCGATCAGCGGGCGCACGGTGCTGAAGGCGACGTCGTAGCCGAAGTCGGCGAGCGCATCGACCCACGCGCGCGCATGGGCATCGTTGCTGTCGATGAGGGTGCCGTCGATGTCCAGGAGGGCGGCGCGTGGCGAGGCGAGATCGCTCACGCCGGTTCCCTCGGCAGCGTCAGCGTGAAGGTGCTCCCCTCGCCCACCGTACTCGCGACGGTGACGTTGCCGCCCATCGCGCGCGCGAGGTCGCGGCTGATGGAGAGTCCGAGCCCCGTGCCCTCGTGCTGGCTCGTACGCGAGCGGCCGAGCTGCACGAACGGCTCGAAGATCGCACCCTGCTTTTCGGTCGCGATGCCGGGCCCGGTGTCCGCGATCTCGATTGCCACGCGATCGTCGGTCGCAAGGCAGCGCACCGACACCCGCCCGCCAGCGGAGGTGAACTTGACGGCATTGGAAACGAGATTGAGCACGACCTGCTCCGTCTTCTGCTGGTCAGCACGGGCAAGAAGATCCGGCGGGCACGCCTCCGTCACGAAGTCGATGTCCTTCGCCAGTGCCTGCGGCTCGACCAGCGGCAGCACGGTGTCCATCACACTCTGCACACGCACGCGCGCGAGCTCGTAGGTCACCTGCCCTGCCTCGATCCTGCTATAGTTGAGAAGGTCGGAGATGATGGCGAGGAGGTGCTGCTGACTCCCTCGAATTCGCGAGAGGTAGCTGCGCTGCTGTTCCGTGATCGGGCCGCCGATCTCCATCTCGATGAGCTCCGCGTAGCCGCCGATCGCGTTGAGCGGCGTGCGCAGCTCGTGCGACATCGCCGCGAGAAATTCGCTCTTCGTGCGATTGGCAACCTCCGCTTCGGCAACGCGACGCGCGTCGGCGATCGCGCGCTCCTGCGCCGCGCGTCGCTCGGTGAGATCGCGCGTCACCTTCGCGAAGCCGATCAGCTTTCCCTTCGGATTGCGCAGCGCCGTGATGATGACGTTCGCCCAGAGCTGCGTGCCATCCTTGCGGATGCGCCATCCCTCATCCTCGAAGCTTCCCACTCTGCTCGCAACCTCGAGCTCGTACGCCGGCTTTCCGCTCGCGACATCCTCCGCGGGGTAGAAGGTGGAGAAGTGTCGTCCGATGATGTCTTCGGCCGTATAGCCCTTGATGCTGCGCGCGCCCTCGTTCCAGCTCGCCACAATTCCGTGCGGGTCGAGCATGAAGATGGCGTAGTCCTTCACGCTGTGGACGAGCAGCCGAAAGCGCTCCTCGCTCGCCCGCAGCGTCTCTTCCGCGGCGCGGCGATCGGAGAGATCGCGCGTCACCTTCGCGAAGCCGACGTGGGTTCCGGAGTCGTCGAAGAGCGCGGTGATGACGACGTTCGCCCACATGCGCGAGCCGTCCTTCCGGATTCGCCACCCTTCGTCTTCGAATCGCCCGTCGCGAATCGCGCCCTCCAGTTCCATGGGCGGCTTGCCGCTCGCAATGTCCTCGGGCGGATAGAAGATCGAAAAGTGGCGGCCGATGATCTCGTCCGCGGAGTATCCCTTGAGGCGCTGCGCACCATCGTTCCAGCTGATGACGCGGCCGCTGGTGTCGAGCGCGAAGATGGCGTAGTCGCGCACGCGGCTGACGAGGAGCCGATAGAGTGCGTCGCCGGCCCGCTCGACACCGTTGATGGTCAAATGCTCGCCGGTGCGCGTGACCTCGCGACCTTCGGGTGGCGGTTGTTGAGGGGGTGTGGTGGAGTCGTGAATGGATGACACGGCTAGATTGTCGACATGCAAATCGTGCACCAGGGAGCCTCGTGAGAATCGTAGCCGGAAAGCACGCCGGCCGCGATCTCGTCTCTCCACAGGATCGCCGCGTGCGCCCCACCGCCGAGCACGTTCGCGCCGCAATGCTCGACATCGTGCGCGACGACCTGCCCGGCGCGCGCGTGCTCGAGCTGTTCGCAGGCACCGGCGCGATCGGCATCGAGGCCATCTCGCGCGGCGCGAAGAGCGCCGACTTCGTGGAGTTCCGCCCCGACAGCCTCCACGCACTGCGCGCCAACATCGCCGCGTTCCGGCTTCGCGATTCCACCCGAATCTTCAAGCGCGACGCGATACCCTACGCCGAGATGCTCGGCCCTGCGAGCTACGACATCGCCTTCGCGGACCCGCCGTACGGCTCGCGTCAGCTCGACCGCGTCATCGCGAGCTGGCACGCGAGCCACTTCTCGCGAATCCTCGTCGTCGAGCATGCGGCCGCACACGCGCTCCCACGCGGCGCGAGCACGCGCACATTCGATGAGACGATGGTGACGATATACAGGGCGTAGCCGCGCCCTACCCAGCCTTCCTCGCCGTGTACTGCGCCGCGAGCACCTTCTTCAGCGTCGCGAGATCCACGTCCTCGAGCTTCCTGATGTGCAGGCAGCCGCCCTTGAGCTTCGACTTCCCCAGCTTCTTCAACGTCGCCGGATCGCGCGCGAGCGCGCCCATCATGTAGATCACGAGGCCAGATGTTCTGGGCGCGAAGCCCAGCGTCATCCAGTCGTTCTCCTTCTTGTCCGAGCCGACGTAGGGTGTTCTGCCGAAGCCGACGATCGACGTCCCCCACATCTCGCCTTTCTCACCCGTTGCTTCGCTCATCATCTTCGCAAGCGCCGTGGCGTCTTTCCTGATCACCGGATCGGGGAGCGCCTTCATGAAAGCGGGAACGCTCGCTCCCGTCAGACGTGTCTTCAGCTCAGCCATTCGCGCGCTCCGGATTCGAGTGGAATCGACGCCCGAATCTAGCCGTCAGGAATTCGAGATTGCCAGAGCGGGCGCGGATTCGCGTACACGAGTCGGCGCGCCGAGCGCCTTTCGCACCGCCGGCGCGACGACATCACCGAGCAGCTCGATCGAATGCATGATCTGCGCGTGCGGCATCGTCCCTACGCTCATCTGCATCAGGAATCGCTGGTGCGCGAAAAGCTCGTGCTCGTAGAGGATCTTGTCGATCACTTCCTTCGGATCGCCCACCAGCAGCGCGCCCCGCTTCGATCGCTCGGCCTCGAACTTCGCGCGAGTCGGCGGCGACCATCCGCGCTCGCGACCGATGCGCCCCATCACGTCGCAGTATGGCGGATACGCCTCGTCCGACGCCCGCTTCGACGTGTCCGCGATGTACCCATGCGAGTTGATGCTCACCGGCAGCGTGGCCGGATCGTGCGCTGCGCGCTTCGCCGCCTCCCGATAGAGATCGACCATTGGCTTGAACCGCTCGGGCTCGCCACCAATGATCGCAAGCGCCATCGGGAGGCCGAGCGTCGCCGCGCGCACCACCGACAGCGGCGTGCCGCCGACTGCCACCCATACGGGGAGCGGATTCTGCACGGGGCGCGGGAACACTGACAGTCCGTGAATCGGCGCGCGATGCACGCCGCTCCATTCTACCTTCTCGCTCGCACGCAGCTTCAGCAGCAGCTCGAGCTTCTCCGAGAACAGCTCATCGTAGTCGTCGAGATCGTAGCCGAAGAGCGGGAACGACTCGATGAACGAGCCGCGTCCCGCCATGATCTCGGCTCTCCCCTTCGACAACAGGTCAAGCGTCGAGAAATCCTGGAAGACGCGCACGGGATCGTCGGAGCTAAGCACCGTCACCGCGCTCGTGAGACGAATCCGCTTCGTGCGCGCCGCGCCCGCGGCGAGCACCACCGCCGGCGACGACACGACGAAGTCGGGGCGATGGTGCTCGCCCACACCGAAGACGTCGAGCCCGAGCTGGTCCGCGAGCTCCATCTCCTCAAGCAGATCGGCGAGCCGCTGCTCCGCGCTCACCAGGTGCCCGCTGGCATCCGGCGTACGCTCGGCGAACGTATAGATCCCGATTTCCATGGTCAGTCTCTGTTTACGCGGCCGCGACTACCGGACGGCGCGCGAGCAGATTCCCCACGCCGCCGAGGACGCCGATGGCGAGCGCCACGAGGGCGAACGCGGGGGTGTAGTACGCCTGCAACCCGAGCGCTGCGTCGAGCGAGTAGGCGCCGAAGCCAGTCAGAGCCAACGCCACAGCTGCGGCACCATAGAAGAGCGCGAGCTCGATCCCGCCGTTCTGCGCGAAGAGTCCGTTCTTCCAGTGAACGCTCACCGCGGCGACGATCATCACGGAAAGCATGAGCGCCGGGCCGATCGGGCCGAGAAATCCAAAGGCGACGAGGGTTCCACTCACTACCTCGGTTACCGAGGCAACGATCGCGAATAAGCGGCCCGGACGAAAGCCGATCGTCTCGAGAAATCCCGCGGTGACGGCAATGCGGTGTCCGCCGAACCAGCCGAGGAGCTTCTGCGAGCCGTGCGCCGCCATGAGGAGCCCGACCACGAGCCGCGCGATCAAAAGACCGACGCTGACCGTCGCGAGATCCAGAAAATTGTTCTGCATTTGAGTTACCGTGTTGAAGGAGAAGTACCTGTTATAACAACTACTCAGACTGGAAAAAGGTTCACGGAGTCTCGCGGATCACCGCCAAGGCCTCCGTGAGGGCCTCAATGGTGCGTGCCGATAGTCGCTCCATTCGCTCACGGCCGAAGTCCCGGAGCTCGGGTGTTCTCGCTGCCTCGAGCAGACGCAGGCCTTTGGCGGTAAGCCGCGCAGTGATGTGCCGTCGGTCGGACGCGTCGCGCTCCTTTCCGATCAGCCCCATTTTCTCCATGCGCTCCAGCAGCCGCGAGACGTCGGGAACCCTCGACACCATGCGCTCGCCGATCTCCCTTCCGCACAGCCCACCAGCCCCCGCGCCGCGTAAAATGCGCAACACGTTGAACTGTGTCGTCGTGATGCCGAATGGACGCAGGAGCTCGTTCATGGCGTGGTCGAGGACCGACGCCGTTCGGATGATCGACAGCAGCGCCTCATCGCTCGGCCGCTCGAACGGCTTCGTCTGCTTGATCTCATCGAGAAGATGTTTTGCCATGACGGAAATTATCTGTTATAACAGAGCATTCAATAGCGCCTTGGCTGCCGCATATCGAGCTTGCGATGTGGTCGCGAAGGGAGGTGTTCTTCAGGGCAGACCCGCTTTGCGGATGAGCGCCGCAAAGCGCGGATCCGAGCGCAGGAAGTCCCAGTCGCGTCGAACCCGCAGATAAAGAATGCCGGAAGCTCCGTCATTTAAGGCGCGATTGAGCCACGTGAATGCCTTGTCTCGCTCGCCGAGCGCAGCGTAGATCGAAGCTATTGCGTCCGCCTTGACGTAGCGCTGACGTGATTGCGTTTCGAGCTCGCGAACAATGCGTTGCGCATCGTCCCGCCGGCCGAGCGCGATGTAGGCTCGCGCCCGTACTACTTGTGAGCGCGTCGTAGCCGCAGGCATCCGCTCCAACACCGGCAACGCATCTGCGGCGTGTCCTTCCTCAACGAACAGGGCCGCCATGCCGACCAACGCAAGCGAGTAGTCCTTTTCCAGCTCCAGGGCAGCTCGATACTGCGCAAGGGCGTCTGCGTCACGCCCCGCGAATGCGAGCGCGTCACCGAGACGCGTCGTCGTCTGTGGGTCGAGCGGATCGATTCGCTGGGCCCGACGGATGGAGGCAACCGCGGAGTCGAAGCGACCGGTCACAAGCAGCAGATCTGCGAGGTCGTAGTTGCCACTCGACGAATCGTGAGCCATCGCAGTCCGGATCATTCGTTCTGCGCCCGCGTAATCTCGTTCAAAGAGCAACACGACCCCAAGTGAACTTCTCGCCGGCTCGAACGTCGAGTCTGCAGCCAATGCGCGCAGACAGGCAGCCTTCGACTTTGGCCACGCCACGCGCGGTGCTACCCAGTCATCGGAAAGCCAGGCCCAGGCGCCCGCAACGCCATACCATGCGCGAGGCGCGAGCGTCGAATCGCGCGCCACGGCTGCCTCGTACAGCGGAATGCTGCGCCGCAGGCTTGCTTCGGTATTCTGACGTGAGAAATATTCCGCGCGAAGGAGCAAATCGTACGCGGCGAGATCGTACTTCCGCGCTGGCACAACGGCACCAAGCTGACCGTGTACGATCTCGCGCTCGAGCGCGCCGGTGATGGCGCGTGCGATCTCCTCCTGCACCGCGAACACGTCCGCGGGATGGCGCTCGTAGCTATCGGACCAGAGTGAAAGCCCGTCGTGCACACTCGTGAGCTGCGCACCGACCTTGAGCCGCCCGCCCGCGCGCCGCACGGTTCCCTCGAGCACGGCATCCACGTTGAGCCGACGCCCGATCTCGCGCACGTCCGTGTCGCGCTGGCCCTTGAACGCGAAGGCCGATGTGCGTGAGGCTACGCGCAACCCCGCGACCCGCGCCAGCGCGCCGGTGAGCTCGTCAGTCATGCCATCCGCGAAGTATTCCTGTGCGGTGTCACCGCCGACGTTCACGAGCGGCAGCACGGCGATCGAGGTGATGGCGGCGGTAGCAGCGTGTGCGGCCACGTTCGTGGACGTCGAATCACCGGCACGCGAGGGCGCGGTTGGTCCATGTCGAGTCCGGGCGCGAGATATCAAGATTCCGGCCGCCGCGATCACCACCATGGCGAGCAGCACCACGACAATCCGTCGCGCCCGCGGCGATCGTGTCTCAGGAGCAGTGGTCGCACTCGACGCCATGCCCGGCAGTGGAGACTCGTGAATGTCGAGAGTATCCAGCGCGCCCACCACCTCCTCCGCATTGGCCGGCCGATCCTCGGGGCGCTTCTCGAGAAGGCGCATCACGAGCCGCGCGAGCGCGGGCGGCGCATCCGCCCTTCGCACGGCGAGAGCGGTAGGCGTCGCTGCGATGTGGGCGGCAACGACTGCCTGCGGTGATGACCCCGCGAACGGCGACGCGCCCGCGAGAATTTCGTATGCGATGCAGCCGAGCGCGTAGAGGTCGACGCGGTGATCGGCTGCCGGGTCGGCGAGCGCCTGTTCCGGCGCCATGTAGGCAGGCGTGCCGACCGCAAGGCCCGCGGTCGTCAGCGTGCCGCCATTTCCATCGGATGCCTCGTCGAGCGCCGCGTACGAGAGCGCTTTCGCAACACCGAAATCCGTGACGACCGCGTGCCCATGCTCGAGCAGAATGTTCTCGGGCTTGAGATCGCGATGGACGAGCCCCTGCCCATGTGCGTATGCGAGCGCATCCGCGACGTCGCGGAGCAGGCGCACAGACTCGCTCACCGACAGCGCGCCATCACGCGAAAGGCGGCCGCGGAGGCTCTCACCCTCGACGAACGGCATCGTATAGTACGGCACGCCGTCCGCGTCGCCGGCGGCGAGGAGCGGAACGACGTGTGGATGACGCAGGCGCGCCGCGAGCCGCACTTCGCGCCGGAAGCGCTCCACGCTCACGACGCCGCGCAGCTCCGGCGGCAGCACCTTGATCACGACCGTGCGGCCGAGCGCGGTCTCCGTGGCCAGGAAGACGCGCGACATCCCTCCGCCGCCTAGCTCGCGCTCGAGAGCGTACGCGCTTCCGAGGGTGGACTGCAATTGTTCGCGGAGATCGAGCGGTGGAACCACGCACCAATCCTTGTACCGGATCTGGTACTGTAGGCGTGCGGCCTCGCGCCGGCTAGGTACCAGGCTCGGCCCAACCGTCGTGCACGTGGGTCGGCATGTCGAACGAGTAGCTGCTATGACACTATTGCGAGGGCGCTCGCCGATCTCACGCGCCCGCGACCTCTGGCCGCGCCGCCACCGCCGCTCCGGCCTCGCGACGCTTGCTGCCGCGCGAGCGGATCCACGTCTGCAGGTCGTCGAGATACGTGTAGAACACCGGCGTCACGTACAGGGTCACCAGCTGCGAGAACGCCAGCCCGCCCACCACCGCCACGCCAAGCGGCCGCCGCGTCGCCGCCCCCGCACCCCAGCCGATCGCTATCGGCAGCGCCCCCATGAGCGCGGCCATGGTCGTCATCATGATCGGGCGGAAGCGCACGCTCGCCGCCTTGACGATCGCCTCCTCCGGCGTGCTGTGATCCGTGCGCTCCGCCTCGATCGCAAAATCGATCATCATGATCGCATTCTTCTTCACGATGCCGATCAGCATGATCATCCCGACGAGCGAGTACACGTCGAGGTCGAGCCCGAAGAGCAGCAGCGTCACGATCGCCCCGAACACCGCGAACGGGAGCCCGGAGAGAATCGTGATCGGGTGCACGTAGCTCTCGTAGAGCACGCCGAGGATGATGTAGATGACGAAGACGGCGAGCGCGAGCAGCAAGGTGAGCCCCTGTTGCGTGCCCATGAACGCCTGCGCGAGCCCCGAGAAGCTCGCCGCCACGCTCGGCGGCAGCACTTCCTTCGCTTGCTCCTCTACCATCTTCACCGCGCCGCCGAGCGAGACGCCCGGCACGAGATCGAACGAGATGGTGACGGCAGGGAGCTGCCCCTCGTGATTCACGGTCACCGGCCCGTTGCCGAGCTTGAACTTTGCCACGGCACTCAGCGGCACGACGGTCCCCGTCGTCGAGCGCACCCACAGCGAGCCGAGTGACGGAATGTCCTGCTGGAACTCCGGCAGCAGCTCCATCACCACCCAGTACTCGTTCGTCGACGTGTAGATCGTCGACACCTGGCGCTGTCCGAACGAGTCGTAGAGCGTGTTCTCGATCTCCGTCGCGCTCACGCCGAGCTGCCCCGCCTGCGCGCGATCGATCTCGACGGTCACCTGCGGATTGTCGATGAGCAGATCACTCGTCACGTTCTCGAGCTGCGGCTGCCTCCGAAGCTCCGCCTCCAGCTTCGCCGCGGCACTGTTGAGCGCGACGATGTCGCCGCTCTGCAGGGTGTACTGGTAGAGGCTTTTCGATGTGAGCCCGCCGATCGATATCACCGGCGGATTCTGGAAATACACCGAGACGTCCGGCACGCCGACGACATCGCGCGACAGCTGGCGCGCGACCTCGTCCGCGCTGTGCTTGCGCCCCCCGAGCGGCTTGAGATCGATCGTGAGCTGCCCCTGGTTCGCCGCGGCGCTCGTACCCACGCTCGAGGTCACCGAGAGCACATCCGGATTCTTCGTCACGATGCTCGCGATACGCTGCTGGGCGGCGATCAGCCCGTCGTACGACGCGCCCTGCGCCGCCTCGATCGTGCCGAGAAGCTGCCCCGTGTCGCCGCTCGGGAAGAGCCCCTTCGGCATCACGACGAACAGTATGATCGTCGCCACGAGAATCACGCCGGAGAACACGAGCGTCATGCCGCGACGGGCCATCACCCAATCGAGGCTCCGCTAGTAGTTGTTCAGGATCCGCTCGTAGATCCGCTCCGTCGCCCTGTAGAATCGACCCTGATGCTCCAGTTTCGTCGCGCGCAGGAAGCGACTCGCGAGCATCGGCGTGAGTGTGAGCGACACGAAGCCCGACACGAGGATGGCCGCGCCGATCGTCACCGCGAACTCGTGGAACAGCTTCCCGATGATCCCGCCCATGAACAGGATCGGGATGAACACCGCCGCCAGCGACAGCGTCATCGACACGATCGTGAACGCGACCTCAGCCGACCCTTCGATCGCCGCCTGCACGGGCGGCTTCCCCATCTCCATGTGGCGAACGATGTTCTCGAGCATCACGATCGCGTCGTCCACGACGAAGCCCACCGCGAGCGTCAGCGCCATCAACGAGAGATTGTCGAGGCTGTAGTTGAGCAGGTACATCACGCTGAAGGTGCCGATGATCGACATCGGCAGCGCGAGACTCGGGATCACCGTCGCCGAGAGATTCCTCAGGAAGAGGAAGATCACGAGCACGACGAGCACCAGCGTCAGCTCGAGCGTGAAGGTGACGTCGTGCACCGATTCCTGGATCGTCGTCGCGCGGTCATACAGCACATCCACATGCACGCTCGGGGGGAGCTCCGCCTTCACACGCTGGAGCGCCGCCTTAGCCGCGTTCGAGACGTTGACGGTGTTCGTGCCGGGCTGTCGCTGGATCGCGAGCACGATCGCGCGCTGCCCGTTGTACCAGCTCGCAGTCTTGTTGTTCTGCACATCGTCGCTCACGCGCCCCACGTCGGTGAGCTTCACCGGCGCGCCGTTGCGATAGGCGACGACCATGTCGCGGAACGCCGCCGCATTCTCGAGCTGCCCCGTCGCCTGCACCGTGAGCGCGACCTTCGGCCCCCAGAGCACCCCCGTGGGCAGATTGACGTTCTGCGCAGCGACCGCCGTCGTCACGTCTTCGAGCGCGAGGTTGCGCGACGCGAGCTGCCGCGGATCGAGCTGGATGCGCACGGCGTACTTCTGCGCGCCGTAGACCAGCACCTGCGCCACGCCCCCCACCATCGAAAGCCGCTGCGCGATCGTCGTCTCGCCGTATTCGTCGAGCGCCGAGATCGGCACCTCGCTGCTCGTGAGCGCCAGTGTCAAAATCGGCGCGTCAGCGGGATTCGTCTTCTGATACGATGGCGGCAGAATCCCCTGCGGCAGCGTGCGCAGCGTCTGCGTGATCGCCGCCTGCACATCCTGCGCGGCGGCATCGATGCTCCGGTCGAGCGTGAACTGCACCACGATCTGCGTCTGCCCGAGGCTCGACGTCGACGTCATGTTGTCGATCCCGGCAATCGTCGAGAATTGCTTCTCGAGCGGCGTCGCCACCGTCGCCGCCATCGTCGCGGGGCTCGCGCCGGGGAGGATCGCAGTCACCGTGATCGTCGGGAAATCGACGTTCGGCAGATCACTCACCGCCAGCTGCCGGTACGCTACGATGCCGAAGAAGAGAATCGCGATCATCACGAGCGATGTCATGATCGGGCGCCTGATGAACAGCGAGGTCACGCTCCCGCCCTTCATCGGTGCGTCCCCGACGTCGGCCATCTGCGCCTCGTCTTCAGTCGCCATGCGCCAGCCCGGTGTCCAGTGTTGCGCGTTCCACGCGCGATGCACGCTTGGTGTGCCGCTCCAGCCACGTCTGCAGATCGTCGAGGTAGGTGTAGAACACGGGGGTCACGTAGAGCGTCACGATCTGCGAGAAGGCGAGCCCCCCCACCACCACGATGCCCAGCGGTCTCCGCGACGCCGCGCTCGCGCCGACTCCGATCGCGATCGGCAGCGTGCCCACGATCGCCGCAACGGTCGTCATCATGATCGGGCGAAATCTCACGCTCGCCGCTTCGCTGATCGCCTCTGCCGGCGTCGAGTGCTCCTTCCGCTCGTGCTCGATCGCGAAGTCGATCATCATGATCGCGTTCTTCTTCACGATGCCGATCAGCATGATCACCCCCACGTAGCCGTACACGTCGAGCTGCTGCCGCGTGATCCAGAGCGCCAGGAGCGCCCCGAACGCCGCGAACGGCAGCCCCGTGAGAATCGTGATCGGGTGCACGTAGCTCTCGTACAGAATGCCGAGAATGATGTAGATGACGAACACCGTGATCAGGAGCAGCACGCCGAGCCCCTGCTGCGATGCCTGAAAGACCTGCGCGGTGCCGGAGAAGTTCGTCGTGATACTCGCCGGCAGCGTCGCCGCCGCGACCTTGTTCACCGCCGTCACCGCACCGCCGAGACTTCCCCCCGGCTGCAGATTGAACGAGACGGTCACGCTCGCGAGCTGCCCCGAGTGCGCCACGCTGCTCGGCCCGGTGCTCCGCTCGAACACCGCGACATCCGACAGCGGCACCAGTACGCCTCTCGCGCTCGTGATGTAGAGCTTCGTCAGCGCGTTTTCATCCTCCTGCGCGCTCGGCACGAGCTGCATCAGGACCCAGAATTCGTTCGTGTTCGTGTAGATCGTGGACGTCTGCTGTTCGCTGTAGGCGTTCGCGAGCGCGCGCTCGATCGCCGCCGGCGTCACGCCAAGCACCGAGGCCCGTTCGCGGTCTATGCGCACGGTCACCTGCGGATTGTTGTTCTGCAGATCCGTCGTGACATCCGTGAGCGGCGGCGTCGTGCGCAGCTTGGCCGCGAGCTGCTGCGCGCTGGCGTACAGCGTGTTGAGGTCGTGCCCCTGCAGCGTGAACTGGTAGAGGCTCTTCGAGCTCCGCCCGCCCACTCGGATGCTCGGCGGATTCTGCAGGAACACCTGGATCCCCGGAATGCCCGACAGCCGCCGCGTGAGCTCCCGCACCAGCACGTCCGCCGGCGGCCGCTCGCCCGCCGGCTTGAGGAGCACATTCAGTCCTGCCTGGTTCGAGCTCGAAACGAACGACATGTAGCCCGCGACGTTCGAATCACTTCGGAGGCGCTGCATGACCATCGTCTGCAGTCGCACCATCTCCGTGTACGATGTGCCCTGGGCCGCCTCGGTCGTTCCGAACAGGATTCCCGTGTCGTCGGAAGGGAAGAGTCCCTTCGGCACCAGCGTGTACAGCACCCCCGTCGCCACGAGGATCAGCACCGAAAACACGAGCGTCAGCGGGCGGTGGCCCATCACCCAGGCAAGGCTCTGCTCGTAGCCCCGCAGCGCCTTCTCGAACACCCGCTCGAAGAAGTTGTACATCGAACCGTGCCGCTGCTGCTTCTGCGACTTGAGAAAGCGCCCGCACAGCATCGGCGTCAGTGTCAGTGACACGAATCCGGAGACGAGAATCGCCACCATGATCGTGACGGCGAATTCCCGGAAGAGCCGTCCGATTATTCCCGCCATGAACACGAGCGGAATGAATACCGCCGCCAGCGACAGCGTCATCGACATGATCGTGAAGCCGACCTCAGCGGCACCGTCGAGCGCCGCCTCGAGCGGCTTCTTTCCCATCTCCAGATGGCGCACGATGTTCTCGAGCATCACGATCGCATCATCGACGACGAAGCCCACCGCGAGCGTCAGCGCCATCAGCGACAGGTTGTCGATGCTGTAGCCGAGCATGTACATCACGGAAAACGTCCCAACCACCGCCATCGGCAGCGTGAGGCTCGGGATCAGCGTCGCGGTGAGATTGCGCAGGAAGAGGAAGATCACGAGCACGACGAGCCCGAGCGCGAGTACCAGCGAGAACTTCACGTCGCCCACGGCCGCTCGGATTCCAACCGAGCGGTCGTAGCGGATCGACAACTTCACCTGCTTCGGCAGCGACGGCGCGATCTCCGCGAGCGCGGCCTTCGCCGCGTCCGCAACCTCTACCGTGTTCGTTCCCGGCTGCCGGGTCACGGCGAGCACGATCGCACGGTCGCCATTGTACCAGCTCGCCGTCTTGTCGTTCTGCACGTCGTCGTACACGCGACCGAGGTCGCCGAGGTGCACGGGTGCATTGTTGTACTCGGCGACCACCATGTTCCGGAACTGCGACGCGTCGTAGAGCTGCCCAGTGGCCCGCACCGTGAGCGTGCGCGCGTTGCCG
>JBBSEY010000024.1:0-22803 GCA_038239265.1 Gemmatimonadales bacterium
CACCGCGAGTCCCCCGAGCAGCGGACGGATCCACTGTGGCCTGATCCGTTGAAAGACGTCTGCGGTGGCGAAGAACAGCCGCGAGTAGAACGCCGATGCGAGGCCGCAGGCAACGCCAAGCAGCGGATAGAGAAGCACGATCGCGAGCGGATTGATGCTCCCGTACGGCGGAATGTGAAACGCCGGATGCGAGCCGAGAAATGGTCGCACGGTGATCGCCGCCACGACACTCGCGATCACGACGGGGCTGAATGCGCCAATCGAGAAGGAGCCGAGCACTTCCTCGAGCGCGAAGAAAGCTCCGGCGAAAGGCGCGTTGAACGCGGCCGAGATTCCGGCGGCCGCGCCGCACCCCACGAGAATTTTCAGGCGTCGGGGCTGGAAGCGCAGCGCGCGCCCCACTGCCGAACCGATCGCCGATCCGAGCACCGCCGTTGGTCCCTCGCTGCCCGCCGACCCTCCACCTGCGAGCGTTACGACGGCGGCGAGTGTGCGCGCGAGCACGGGACGAAGGAGCACGACACCGCCGCGCTTTGCGACGGCGAGCTGCACATCCGGTACGGTCTGTCCGTCGGGGATCCTGGCCCAGCGCACGATTCCCCAGGCGATCCAGAGCGCGAGCGCCGTGACGAGCGGCCGGTAGAGCGCACGAGCCATTGGATCGAGCCGCATGCCGATTTGCGTGACGAGGAGCTCGTACGCGAGATCGATGAGCCGGTAGAATCCTACGACTCCGAGCGCCGCGGCCGCGCCGATCGCGAGCGCAAACACCATGAGCAGCGTGCCCTCATCCCAGTCGCGACGCTCGAGCCACCCCACGACCTTCGTCCAGGGCGCGCCGATTCGACCCACGATCGCGGCCGAGCGCGCCGCAGTGGCGCGCGAGAATCCCGGGCTCAATACGACTCCTTCTCGCCCTCTTCGAGCTCGCCGAGCAGCTTCAGATAGCTGTCGTAGCGCGACGCTCCAACCGCGCCTCGGGCCACCGCTCCGCGCACCGCACACCCAGGTTCGTGCACGTGCCTGCAATCGCCGAACTTGCACTCGCCGAGGAAGGGGCGGAACTCGAGAAAGCAGTCATCGAGATCGCTGGCGAGCAGATTCCACACGCCGATTTCGCGCAGCCCAGGTGTGTCGACGACGAAGCCGCCGTCGGGGAGTGGGTGAAGAGCCGCGCCGACGGTGGTGTGCCGCCCCTTGTTCACCGACTCGCTGATCTCGCCGACACGAAAGTCGAGCCCCGGATAGATCGCGTTGAGGAGCGATGACTTGCCGACGCCCGAAGGCCCGCTGAGCGCGGAGGTGCGTCCGTGGAGCGCGTCGCCGAGCGCCTCGAGTCCGATGTTCTGCTTCACGCTCGTGAAGTGGATCTCGTAGCCGGCGAGCCTGTATTCATCGAGCCACGCCGGAAGCGCGCTCACGAGCTCGCGCTTGTTGAGGACGATGCGCGCCTGGATGTCGTTCGCGGCGGCGATGACGAGGAAGCGATCGAGCATGCGCGGGTGCGGCTCCGGTTTGGCGAGCGCGAACACGACGATCACCTGATCGATGTTCGCGACGACGACGCGCTCGCCATGCGCGCCGCCCGGAGCGCGACGCGCGAGCCGCGAGCGGCGCGGAAAGAGCTCGGCGATCACCCAGCTTCCGCCGCGATCCTCCTCCTCGAGCCGCACGTCGTCGCCCACGGCGATCTTGTCGGCGCCCTCCTGCTTGAGACGGCCGCGCATCGTCGCCTGATGCTGCGCGCCTCCGGTCGTGCGCACGGTCCACACGCCGCCGGTGCCATTCATCACGATGCCGTGCACGTCGGCCGGTGCGTCCGTCATCGCGGGCGCGTCACTGTCCATGCTCCGAGCCCTCCTCGCGCATCGCTTCCCACCACGGGCGCGAGGACGCGGCCTTTCCGCCGACGAGCATGTCGAGCTGATTCTTCACTTCATGCAGCGAGAGCCCGCCGATGGCGAGCGAAGCCTCCTCGGCCGTGGCGCCCCAGGTGAGAAAGGGCGACTCGATGTGGCCGGTCACCTCCGGCTGCTCGCTGCCCCAGCGCACGAAGAGAAGGTACCCGCCAACGGGGCGCGCACGCTCCCCCGTTTCGTCCGTCTCGATCGCGACCGTGTAGGCGCGGCCATCGGAGCCCTCGAAGGCCGCGGGACGCGCGTGAACCGCCATATACCCGCCGAGGGTTTTCTCGTCCCCCTTGCTGTGATCCGGCGGCTCGTGTCTGGCCATTTAGTTCTTGTAGCCGCTCATCATCTCGCGGACGACGTTGCCGGTGATGAACGCGAGGTTCGCGGGACGCTCGGCCAGTCGTCGCATGAGGTATGGATACCACTGGGTCCCGAACGGCACGTAGACGCGCATATTGTACCCTTCGCGCACGAGCTGATCCTGCATGTCGCGACGAACCCCGTAGAGCATCTGGAATTCGAAGCGCGAAGCGGGGATCCCCTTCTCCTTCACGAATCGCTTTGCGTCGTCGATGATTTTCGGGTCGTGCGTCGCGACGCCGGGATAGTTGCCATCGGCAATCAATTTCTCCATGCAGCGCACGTAGTTGTCGTCGACATCTTTCTTGTCGGGATACGCGACACCGGCCGGCTCCTTGTACGCACCTTTGCAGATGCGCACGCGCGCCTCGAGGAGAATCGCACGCTCGACGTCGGCGCTGGTGCGGTAGAGATAGCTCTGGAGCACGATACCGACGTTCTCGCGGTAGTTCGGATAGAGACGATCCTCGAATAGCCGCAGCGTACGCTCGGTGTACGCGCTCCCTTCCATGTCGAGGCGTACGAACGTCTGATAGTCGCGGGCACGGGAAAGAATCTTCTGCATAGTCTCGACGCACAGCTCCTCATCGACATCGAGCCCCATCTGCGTGAGCTTGACGGAAACATTCGCGTCGAGCTTCTGCTCGTGGATGCGGTCGAGCATCGTGAGGTATTCCTGCGCAGCCCCCTGCACTTCGGCTTTCGTGCTGACGCTCTCGCCGAGGAGATCGAGCGAGGCGGTGATCTTTCGTGCGTTCAAGGCGCGCACGGCGTCGAGCGCGGTATCGAGGGTCTCGCCGGCAACGAAGCGCGATGCGAAGCGCTTCGCGAAGCCGTTGCTGCGAACGAGCTTGAAAATGCTCGGCTGATTGGAGAGGTAGAGAAGACTCTGACGAAGCATGGATGCCGGGATGAGTAGCGAGAGCGCGGAAGGTGCGCCTCTAATGAGTGCAAGCTAGACCGGGTGGCGCATCATGGGGAGGCGCGGACGCGCCATACGGGAAATGGCTTGCCCGGCGCCAGCTCCGAATCGAAGACATTCCACGTTACGAGGCCATCGTCGCTCTCGGGGTCGAGAAGGTAAAGCGCGGCGACGGCCTGCGGTTGGTCGCCGCGAATCAGCAACATGTCGCCGGGAATCTGCGTGGTGACATCGTGCCAGCTTCCGCTCAGCTGCATCTCGTGATGTCCCTGAAATTCGCGCGGCTCGGTACGGAACGAGTCAACCACGAAGCGGCTCACGGGGGCCAACGTCATCCCCGTGGCGGGGCGCCCGACCACGATGCCGTGCAGGCGAAGGAGTGCCATCGCCGCGGTGTCGCTCGCCGGGAGCAGCCACGCCTTCGGAATGGTGCGCGTGAGCACGGGCTCGAAGCGCAGAAACACCGGCATCGACTGCGTGCGCATCGCTCCCGTACGCCGGTAGCCCCGCGGCACTCCGGGCTGGGTCAGCGATGAGTCGCCCGTGTGAGCCATCACCTCGAAGACGACGGGCACCTTCTCCGGAGCGGTCGTGAGCCGCGAGCGAATCGGGAACGGCGTCGTGTAGTCCCCGCGTGCGAGCTGCGAATCCGCCCGCGCCTCGATCGCGCGGATCCGCGCGCCACGTTCGGCGACCAGCGAGAGGATCTCGAGCACGAACGCGTACGTCGACTTCACGCGTCGCTCGAGCGGATCGTGTGAGTAGGCCTCGCTCAGGATCGAGATGCGCTGGCGGATACCGAAGTAGTTCGTGCCGAATCGCGGGCGGTGATCGTAGCTGTACCACCCCTGCTTCACGGTGTCCGTGATGTCGCGCTCTTCGTAGCCCGCATCGAAGTTGCCATAGTCGAACACCGCGAAGCCATTGCGCGCCTGCATCCTCCGGCGCAGCTCTGGGAGGAGCGAGTCCATCGTGTAGGCACCCGCCTCGCGCGCCGCAGGGTTGAGCGATGGCGCATAGGTGAGTGCGTAGCCGTGAAAGCTCCCGTCGGTGGTGTGCAGATCGACGAAGACATCCGGATTCCACTTCTCGAACGCGGCCAGCGATGCGCGGGTCTCGGGCGCCTCGGCCTTCACGTAGTCCCGGTTCAGATCGAGCATCTTCGCATTCGGCCGCTGCCCGACGCGCTCCGGCCCGTTCTGCTCCGTGCGATTCACCGCTTGTGGCGCGAAGCGCTCGTTGCCATCGGCGTTGTAGATCGGGATGGCGATGAGGACGATCGAGTCGAGGACGTTGTCTCGCGATGCGCCGAGGTCGCGGACGAGCGCCTGAAGCGCCTCTTTCCCTTCCACCTCGCCCGCGTGGATGTTCGCCTGCAGGTAGACGATCGGGCGATGAAGCGCGTGTGCCTCTTCGGGCGTCGAGACGCGCGGGCGCGAGAGAATGAGCAGCGGAAGTACGCGCCCCTCGGTGGTCTTGCCGAGCTCCTGGCGCACGAACGGAAAGTGACCGGCCTGCAGAGAGTCGATGAAACCGATGACATCGGCGTAGGTCGACGTTTCGGCGTACGAGGTGCGCTCGCCGCGCGTACGTGGGAGCCCATTCACGATCGGAGGCCGCAGGTACAAGGGCCCCCCAGTCGGATGGCCACGCACGGATTCGGGCTTGGGCTGCGAGCACCCAACCGCCATCATCAGCGCTGCGCTGACGACGATCGGACAACTCCTCACGGATTCACCGCCGGGGACGCCGCGGCACCCGGCCCGAGGTTCTGCTCCACGAAGTTCGTGAGCAGCGTGAAGAGATGCGTCCTCGAATTGCCACCCGCGATCGAGTGCGTGCGCGACGGATAGAGCATCAGCTGGAACTGCTTGTTCGCCGCCTCGAGCTTGTCGATCAGCTGAATCGAGTTCTGCGGATGCACGTTGTCGTCCCCGGTGCCGTGCACCAGCAGGTAGCTCGCCGTCAGCCCGCTCACGTAGTTGAGTGGCGCGCCGTCGTCGTAGCCTTTCCTGTTTTCCGCCGGCGTGCGCATGTAGCGCTCGGTGTAGATGTCGTCGTAGAGTCGCCAGTCGGTTACCGGCGCGACGGAGATGGCCGCGCGAAAGAGCGACCCGCCGCGAAACGACGTCATCGCCGTCATGTAGCCGCCATAGCTCCACCCCCAGATCCCGATGCGCGATGGATCGACCCAGGACTGTGCTCCGAGCCACTTTGCGGCCGCGATCTGATCGTCGGACTCGTGGATGCCGAGTTGCTCGTAGACGACATTGCGAAACTGCGCGCCGCGGGCGCCGGTGCCATGGTTGTCGACACTCACGACGATGATTCCCTTCTTTGCGAGCAGCTCGTGCCAGAGATAGCGGTCGCCGCCGAAATCATCGAGCACCGTTTGCGAACCGGGGCCGCCGTAGACGTACATGAGCACCGGATATTTGCGCGTGCTGTCGAAGTCTGGCGGAAGGATCCGATAGGCGTTGAGCTTCGAACCGTCCGGGAGCGGGAGCTGGAAGAACTCGGGGGCGCGCGTGATGCGCGCGAGCCGCTCGCGCAGTTCGGCGTTCGACTCAAGCACGTGCCGAGTGCCGTTCGGCGCGATCGAGACGAGCGTCGCTGCGCCGGGAAATTGCGCCGAAGACGCGACGTCGACCATCGCGCCGCCATCGGGAGAGATGTGCACGCGGTGTGTGCCCGGCTCATTGGTCACGCGCGTCTCGGCGCCGCCCTTGAGCGGATAGCGGAAAAGCTGCCGCTGCATTGGCGTCGGCGCCGCGGCGATCGCATAGACGTACCCGCGCTTCTCGTCGACCCCTGCGAGCGATGCGATGTCGACGCCATCGCGCGTCACGCGCCCAACGAGCGATCCGTCGCGCTTGTAGAGATAGTACTGCCGCCAACCGCTTCGACCGCTCGCCCAGAGAAACATCGATCCATTCGCGACCCAGCGTGGTGTCTCCTCATCGATATCGACCCATGCAGAGTCGCGCTCGGTAAGCACCGTGCGACCGTCGCCGCTGGCGGCGCCGAGCATGAGGAGGTCGATGCGATTCTGCGTGCGCGGCAGCCGTTGCACCGTGAGACTATCCGCGCCCGCCCACGCCATCGCGGCAACGTACTCGCCCTCGCCCGTGTGCAGCCAGACGGTGGCGCGCGTGTCGGCGTCGACGACGCCAACGCTGACCTTCGAGTTCGGCGCGCCCGCCCGCGGGTAGCGCAGCGGGATCATCGTCGCCTGCTCGGAGAGCTCGTCGAGCATCGGGAACACGGGGATCGGCGACTCATCGAAGCGCCAGAAGGCGATCCGCTTCGAGTCCGGACTCCAGCGAAAGGCATCGCGAATCCCGAGCTCCTCCTCGTAGACCCAATCGCTCGTGCCGTTGATGATCATGTCGCTGCCATCGTTCGTCAGCGCGCGCTCCTCGTGCGTCGCGAGATCGGTGACGAAGAGATTGTTCGAGCGGCCGAACGCGACGCGGCGGCCATCGGGGGAGAACTTCGCGAACATTTGAAGCCCCGGCGCGGTCGAGAGCGGCGTCACCTTGCCGCTCGCGACATCGAGCACGTGGTACACGCCGCGCGTGTTCTGCCGCCACACGCGCACCGAACTGTGGAAGAGCAGCACCCGCGTGCCATCGCGCGAGACCACGATGCTCTCGACGGTGAGCGGGGTGCCGTTCGAGCGGAGCGACTGCGCCGTCGCGACCACGGTCGTGGCGCCCGTGGTAGAGTTTACTCGCACGATCTCGCTCGGTCCTCCCGCTGCGCCCACCGGGCGCAGGTCCAGATACGCGCTTCCATCCGCGAGCCACTGCGGGTCAGGCATTCTTGCGCCGGTGAATTCCCCGTGTGTGATCCCGTCGACCGTGAGATCGGACGCGCTCTGGGCCACGAGCGAAGCGGACGCGGCCAGTAGAAGTAGCGAGACTACGGAAGTTTTGCGCATCTCTTGGAAGGCGAAGACGAGGAATTTTATCGGCAGGCCCGCCGGGCGGATAGGTCGCATCGCCATTGCGCGGGCGCGACTCCCGGGCGATCATCGCGCACAACCCTTCCCGGAGATGCACATGCAACAGGCCTTTACGTCGACAACCTTCACCATCGAAGGCTATCGAGTCACGCGCTCGATGGGCGTGGTGCGCGGAATCATCGTGCGATCGCGCTCGATCGTCGGAACGTTCGGCGCGGCGTTGCAGACGATGGTGGGCGGCAACATTACGATCTACACGCAGCTGTGCGAGAAGACCCGCAACGATGCCTTCGATCTCATGATCGGCCACGCTGCCGCTCTCGGCGCCAACGCAGTGATCGGCGTGCGCTACGACGCGACGGAGATCGCGCAGGGAGTCACCGAAGTTCTGTGTTACGGAACCGCGGTGGTGGTGGAGCAAGTGCCGATGTGAAACGCGCAGCCCGGCGAATGATCCCGCGGGCTGCGCGATCCGAATTTCTGTGGCCTGCGCGGTCTACGGCGCCGGGCAGGGGTTGGGGTCATTGGGATTGCGGAAGCCATTGATGCCGGCGCCGCTCACGACATCGCCACCATGTTGCAGCTGCTTGGAAGCGCTGGGCGTATTCGGATTCGACGCCTCTTCAGCCGAGCCGTAGTAGAAGCGGCCCGGAATCTCCCCGCCGAACGTGGGCTCGTCGAACGGTGGAAGTGCCGGGAGACAGGTGCGCTTGTAGTCGTTGAACACTTCGATGTTCTGGAAGAGTGCGATGTACTTCTCCGTCATGATCGACTCGAGTGTCGCCACGAGCGGAGTCAGGCCGTTACTCGCGCGCTCCGTGTTCAGGAACGGCTGAGCGGCGGCCGCACCGTGAAGCTTGAAGTTCGACTCCGCGAGAATGAGTGAGTTCTCGTCGCTCGTAATGATCGGCTGCTGGAAGCTCGGATCACTGCGCACGCCCTTCAGCTCCGAGATTCCATTCGGACTCACGGCGCCATTCACATCCACGCCGCCGTAGCCGCCGTGCGGCGCCAGTGAGAAGTACTGTGCGCGCCGCGGATCGTTCTGCGCATTCATGATGTTCACGAGCGTCATCCCAGCGGCCAGGTCATCGCCGAATCCCGAGTTGACCTGGAATTGAAACCAGACGTTGCGTTCGAACGTCGCCGAGGTGTGGAACGACTTGAAGTCACCGGCATGCGTAGCGATACCGTTCGTGGCCGCGGTGACCGCGTCCTGATACTTCGACGGGCCGCGCGCTTCGACCTGATGGAGATAGTAGCGCGCCTTGAGCGTGTACGCCGCTGCCGTCCACTTTGCGACGTCGCCTCCGTAGACGAAGTCGTTTGCACCCGGGCCCGGCCCCGCGCCCGCGAGATCGGTGATCGCCTGGTCGAGCTTCGCCTCGATATCGTCGTACACTTGAAGCTGCGGGTCAAAGTGTGGAGTGACGAGCGCTCCCGATCCGGCCTCGCGATAGGGGATGTCGCCCCACAGATCGGCGGCGGTGCCGATCACGAGTGCTTCCCACACCTCGACGATTCCCTTGAACTGAAGATCGCCCGCCGAGTCTTCGGCCGCCTCCATCGTCTTGAGGTCGAGCAGACCGCCACCTCCAAAGACGAATGCGTAATCCGCATTGAAGACGAGTGGAGTGATCGTGTATTGACTCTCCTGCTCCACGAAGCGCCCGCCGACTCCCTGGCACTGCTGCATCCAGAGGCAGGTGACGAAGGCGGGATTTCCCTCCTGTTCGAGAAACTGCGTCTGCTGCATGCCGACGAACAGCTGAAGCGGTGTCGCCGATGCAGGGTTGTACGGATCCGTTATTGCCTTGTTGTCGGTGAGGAAGCCGTTGCACGCCGCGGCGCTGGCCGCGAGCGCCAGAGCCCCCGCGAGAATAGATGACTTTCGCATTCTGAGTCCTCCGGTCGTTAGCGGTTGAGTCCGAGCGTGAACACGAATGAGCGCGACTGCGGCTGATTGAAGTAGTCGAGACCGAGCGAGTGGCCCGTTGCGCCACCGAGATTCGTCTCCGGATCGTAGCCCGAATACTTGGTCCACGTATAGAGATTGCGCCCGGCAACGCGAACATCGATGCTCGAGAAGCCGAGATGGCTCTTCACGAACGCTCCGTCGAAGGAATATCCAACGGAGACTTCCCGGAGCTTGGTGTAGCCGCCATTCTCGTTGAACGGCTCGCTATATCCGGCGAAGAACATCGGGCCTTCGGCGAACCAGTTCACGCCGATTGGCACCGCCGTTCCGGCGCCCGGACCAACGACCGGACCGTTGTACCACCCGCCCTGACCAAACGTCTTGAGATTCCCGCTGCACACCGTGTTGCCGTCGGCGTCGAACGTGCAGTCGGCGCGTGTCTGCGTATCCTTGTGCGTGCCATAGGCGTAGAGCGCACCTTTGGTCCCGTTGTTCACGGTGCCGCCGTGCTTGATGTCCAGCAGTGCTGATGCCGACCACTTCTTCAGCTGAACCGATGTGTGGAGACTCCCGGTCCACTTCGGGTTCGGGTCACCGATGATTCGCTGATTGGGATCGCCGACGGGAAATCCGTCGCGGCCGATGTAGAGCGCGCCCTTCGGCTTCCCCGCGCACACGGTGGCGAGATCAACGCCTTTGATCGTGGCGCCCAACCCTTCGGGGCTGACACCGCACTTGGCCCAGCCGAAGTCGTACATCACACCGATCGGCTGGCCCTTGATTGCGACTTCTTGCGGAGTGTTGTACGTCGGATCGAGCGCGACGAAGTTCGAGCCCAGCAGATCGAGCACGGTGCTGCGATTGCGCGCCCACTGTGCGCCGATCTCCCAGGTGAAGTCCTTTCTCTGCACCGGGCGAACGTTCGCCGTCATCTCGAGTCCCGTGTTCTTGAACTTCGCGCCCTGCTGTACCTGAGCCCCGTATCCCGAGCTCGTCGCGAGCTGCTGCGTCAGGATCACGTTGCTCGTGATTGCGTGGTAATACGTGAAGCCCACATCCGCGTGATCCTGAAAGAGGCCGAGATCCAGCCCGGACTCGATCTCACGCGTGCGCTCGGGAAGGAGGCTCGTCGTCGCCTTGAGACCACTCGAGACGAGACCGCCGATTCCATTGAGCGTCGGCGTGAGCGCGACACCCTGCGAGATCGTGCCGAATGCGGCGATCGGGAAGACCTGCGTGGTGAGATATGGAAGCGGCTCCTGACCCGCTTCGCCGTACGCCGCGCGCAGCTTGCTGTACGAGACGCCCGGTATCTTCAGGACCTTCGACAAGGTCCATGCGGCGCTCGCTTTCGGAAACCATGAACGCCGGTGGTCCGAGCTGTACGTCGACGAGCCATCGTTGCGGAGCGCGGCGGTGAGATACAGTTGGTCGAAGAGATCCGCCGTCGCCTGACCGAAGAATCCGACGTTTCTGATCTCTGAGAGCGCATCGATCGTCGGATCGCGCGTCACGGTGTTCGCCAGGTTGAACGGCTCGGACGCGATGAGCGTGCGTCCGACATCCGAGAGCTGCCGATAGTTGCGATCGTCGAGCGAGTTGCCGAGGGTGAACGTTCCGGAAAAACCGGGGCTGAAGGTGTGCGATGCCGTCGCGGTCAGATTCGAGTTGAGCTCGTAGTTGATGATCTTTCCCTCGGTCACCCGGCCTACGTTGTTGCCGCCGGTCGCGGCCGAGCCCTGGGGGACTCCTTCGAGTCGCTCATCTGCGTAGTAGTCCCCGCCGATCACGTAGGCGAATTTCAGCCAGTCGGCAGCTTCGAAATTCGAAGTCAGATTTCCGAAGACGCGGCCGAGCTGAGAGTTGTGTGTGCCCTCGTTGAGCGTCCAGAACGGGTTGTTCCAGCCGCGGTCGCTCGTGACGTCGAGTGGGGTCGGGTGCTGGAAGCGGAAGGTGATCTGTCCGTTCGGTCCCTTGTAGTTGGCGTTGTTCCAGTCGGGCGGCGTGCGCAGCAGTCCGAGCTGCAGTCCATCCGTCGTGTTGCCGCGCTCCACGTAGTTGCCACGCGCGTCGGCGAAGGAGACGTTGCCGCCGACATCGAGGCGATCCGTGAGCTTCTGAGTCGCCTTAAGCCGGATCGTCGAGCGTTGATAGTTGTTGTTCGGCCCTACGAACACTCCGCGATCGTAGAGGTATGAGCCGCTGAGATAGAACGACGTGCGATCGTTGCCGCCGGAGACGCTGACGTTATTGTCGGTGGTGTGTCCGGTCACGTACGCCTCGTTGGCGTGATCGTAGACCTTGGCACCGGTCGCCTGCAGATCGGGACCCCAACTGTAGCGGCAGAACGGATTGCCAACGTTGTCGCAGGCCGCGGGATCGGGGGTCCCTGCGTCATCCGCGTTCAGCTCCTGCGGAGTCTGGCCGTAATAGCCCTGCCCGTAGCGGGTCTGCAACGGATAGGTGTGATTTACATCGTCGAACGACAGCTTGCTCTGTGCACTGTAACGCGTACCACCTGACCTTCCGCTCTTCGTCGTGATGAGGATGACGCCCTGGCCAGCGCGCGCCCCGTAGAGCGCGCCTGCCGCCGCACCCTTCAGGATTTCGATATTCTCGATGTCGTTCGGATTGATGTCCGACGCCCGGTTCGCCTGCGCGGTACCCTCGATCTCTCCCGATCCCAATCCATCGTTCGGATTGAAGTTCGTGGTCGAATAGCTGCTGTTGTCGATGGGCACGCCGTCGACGACGAAGAGCGGCTGGCTGTTCCCCGAGGCGAGACTGCGCGTGCCGCGAATGCGAATGTACGATCCCGCACCGGGTTCGCCGCTCGACTCGGTGACCTCGACATTCGGTGCCTTTCCGGCGAGCGACTCGACGATGTTTGATTCGTTGCTGCGCGTGATCGCCGTTGAGTCGACGTGATTGCGCACGTTGCCGAGCTTCTCCGCCGACGACGATGTTCCTGTTCCGGTGATGACGATTTCCCCGAGCCTGAGCGGATTGGTGCCGAGCACGAAGTCGTGCGTGATGGGCGCCCCCGCCGTGAGAGTCACCGGAAACGACACCGACTTGTACCCGATGAGCCGCGCGACGAGCGACGCGGGCTGCCCGGTCGCGCGCGCGGCGGGAACCGCGATCGTGTAGCGGCCATCGTCACGTGTGAGTGTGCCGATGCTCATCCCCTCGAGAATGACGCTCGCCGACGCGAGCGGCGTCCCGCCGTCGCTCGTGACGAGCCCAATGATGGTCACCCCCTGGGCATTCGCCGCCGTGGCGGCGAGTGCAAGGAAGGCGAGCAGCGCACCGGTCTGACGAAGTTTCGATACCATGTGTCCTCCTTCCGCGTGACGCGGAAGACCGTGTGTGCCTACATGTAGGCCGCCTCGCGAGCTCCGTCGCGATGAACGCGGCGAGAGTCCGGGGCAGGCCCGTACACGTCACACGGTAGAGGGCGTTCCAGAAGAGCGCTTCCCGTTTTTCGATGCTCGCACGGAATTCACACGTGCGTTCGGGATCCCGTCAGCGCGAGGTCAGAAGCGCGTGACCATCATGCGCGGCAAGTCAGCGCTCGAAGCGGTATCCGGTCTTGCGCACGGTGAGAAAATGGCGGGGCGACGATGGATCATCCTCGAGCTTGCGGCGAAGCTCGACGATGTGCGTGTCGATCGTGCGGCTCACCATCGCCGGCTTGTACCCCCACACCTCGCGCAGCAGCTCCGCGCGCTGCGCCACGCTCCCGTCGCGCCGCACGAGCGCCATCAGCAGATCGAACTCCTTGGGGCGGAGCGCGACCGGCGCACCCTGGCGCATCACGACTCGCTTCGATGGATGCACCTCGATGGTGCCGAAGCGCACCGACGCGTCGTTCTGCGCAGCCGCCGCCGACGTAGCCTGGCGCGAGCGACGGAGCAGCGCCTCGACGCGCGCGAGCAGCTCGATGAGGCTGAACGGCTTCGTCACGTAGTCGTCCGCTCCCCACCGGAAACCGCGCACCTTCTCGGCCTCGTCCGATCTCGCGGTGAGGATGAGCACCGGCATGTGCATCCCCTCCCCCCGCACCGCACGCAGCAGGAGATAGCCGTCCATCTTCGGGAGCATCAGGTCGAGCACGATGAGATCAGGGCGCGACGAGCGCACGAGCGCGAGCCCTCGCTCCCCATCGAGCGCCACGCCGACTTCGTGCCCCTCCAGCTCGAGATTCGTGCGCAGCGCGCGCGCGAGATCGACGCTGTCTTCTACCACCAGTATTCTCGCCATGGCTCCTCTCAGTCTCCGCTCTCGACGACGGCCGGCCGATCCGTGAACGATTCATCCTCCGGCTCGGCCCCGCGCGCAATGGACATTCCCGGCACCTCGATCACGAAGCGCGCTCCCCCATCCGGCGCATCCTCGACCCACGCACGTCCGCGATACCGCTGCACCAAATGCCGCACCACGGAGAGCCCGATGCCGCTCCCCGTCGAGGCCGACGTCACCTCACGGGGGAGCCGCACGTAGGGCTCCCAAATGCGATCGCGATCCGCCGGCGGCACCCCCGCGCCCTGATCGTCGACGCAGATCCGCACGTGCTCCCAGTGAAGAGAGGTCCGTACGGTGATCACCGACGACTGCGGCGCGTACTTCGCGGCGTTGTCGAGCAGGTTGAGCAGCGCATGCCGAATCACGGGCGCGCTGATCGCCGCCGCGAGCGTCTCGTCGAGCTCCTCGCGGATCGAGATTCCCTGGCGGCGCGCGAGCGGCGCGAAGGTGCGCACGAGCTCGTGCACCAGCGGTGCGAGCGGCAGCGGATGCGCTGGGGGCGCAGTGGGCGGCTCGCGCGACGCGCGCGAGAACAGCAGCACGTTGTCGATGAGGTGCGTCAGATGACGCGCCTCGCGCACGATCACGGACACCGCGTGCGAGCGCTCGCCCGGCGCCGACACGCGTCCGAGCTGCAGCATCTCCGCGTACACCATGATCTCCGCCAGCGGCGTCCGAAGCTCGTGCGACACGCTCGACGTGAAGTCGTCGCGGATGGCGGAAAGATCCTGCGCCCGGCGGGTGATGATGAACGCGCTCAGGAGCAGCGCGCACGAAAGCACACAGAGTGCGAGGAGGAGCGGAGCTCGCGTCTGCGGCATTCCGTCGATGAGCATTCGCGATGCCATCGGCGGGAGAATCGTCACCTGGACCACGGACTTCGTCTTGACGCCGTGCCCCCACAACTCGCTGTATCCGGAATACTGCGTGTCGCCCGCGTAGCGCGATTCGTAGATCAGCCGGTGACCGTCGAACACCTTCACCGCAAACAGGCTGTCGTTCTTCATCTCCTTCGTCAGCGAGGGCGGGAGCAGCTGCATCATGCCGATCTCATGGAACGTTCGCGGCGCGAACGACGACAGCGAGGAGGCGAAGCCATAGATCGCGTCGGGGGCGCCGCGCACGCCGTGCAGCGCGGTAAGGAGAAGAATCTTCTCGCCGGCGAGCGAATCCTGAAACGACATCAGATAGAAGGCGCCGCGCAGCACGTTCGGCGCCGCGAACAGGGGCTCCTTCGGATCGCCGCGCACCGAATCGCGAAGAACTGCCATCTCCATCGGCGATGGTGTGTGCGGGCCGACGGTCTTCAGCTCGTTCTTCGAAGGAACGTAGCGAAAAAAGTAGAGCGGCTGCGGATCCCACATGCACTCGCAGCGCTTTACATCGGCGGCCGCCTCCTGAAGCACGCTCAGATCATAGAGGCTGTCGGCCTCGAGACGACTGCTCTTCGCGCCGAGCCAGGAGAAGATCGCGAGCGCGCTCTGTCGGAGCGAGCGCTGTGTGCTCATCGCGTAGTTGTTCGCCGCGAATCGCGCGTAGTCTCGCACCGCCTCCTCCGCCGCCCCGCGCTGTGCGCGCGAGGCAATCCACGCCTGCGCCGTGAGGGCGATGGTGGCGAGAAGCGCGAGCAGAAGAACCGCGAACAGCCCCGTGCTCCGAACGTGTGTGGAACGTCCGGATGGCGTAGATGGGACTCCGCGAACGAAGAACCGCCGGTGTGGGGTCACCCCCATCATTTATATGTCGGCGCGAAAACGGGCAATAGCGTCCGTGTGCGACCTCCCGGACAATGTCAGGAGCGCGTCAACTCCCGCTCTGGAGCGCGCTTCCGGCTACCTCGGCTTCTCGCGATCCGGATAGAAGTGTGCCCCCGACGACGCCATCTCCCGGAGTATCCGCGCTGGGCGGAAGCGCGGGGAGAAGCGGCCGTCCAGCACCTCCAGCGCGCGAATCACGGTCGGAATGCCGAGCGTATCCAGATAGCGGAACGGCCCCCCGCGGAAGGGCGGAAAGCCGATCCCGAACACGGCGCCCACATCGCCATCGCGCGCGCTGCTCACGATCCCTTCCTCGAGACAGCGCGCAGCCTCGTTCAGCATCGCGAACACACAACGCTCCACGATGTCTCTCGCGCCGATGAGCATACGCTGCCCCGTGCTCGAAAACAGCGGATACACCGTTTCATCAACCCCCTTCTTCCTTCCCTGCTCGTATCGGTAAAACCCCTTTCCGCCCTTCCTCCCCGTGCGCCCCGCCTGGATCACCTTCGCCAGCGACTGCGCGGGAATCATCCGGTCGCCGAATGCGCCGATCATCACCGCGCTCGACTTCCCGGCGATATCGAGCCCCACCTCATCGATGAGCGTGAGCGGCCCTACCGGGAATCCGAACTCCACCAGCGCCTTGTCGATCGCATCGACGGCGACTCCCTCGTCGAGCAGCAACCCGGCCTCGTTCACGTACGGCGCGAGAATTCTGTTCGCGTAAAAGCCCGGCGCGTCCCGCACGACGATCACGGTCTTTCCGAGCTTCTTCCCGTACGACACCGCCGTCGCAAGTGCCACATCGCCAGTCGCCTTCGCCCGAATCACCTCGAGCAGCGGCATCTTCGCAACCGGTGAGAAGAAGTGCATCCCGAGCACACGATCCGGGTGCTTCGCGTTCGCCGCGATTCGTTCGATCGGTATCGTGCTGGTGTTGGACGCGAATATCGCATGCGGCGCCGCAGCCTCCGCCTCGGCGAGCACCCCCTGCTTCACCTCGAGATCCTCGAACACCGCCTCGATCACGATCTCCGCATCTCTGAACCCGGAGTAGTCGATCGTTCCGCCTACGAGCGTGAGCTGGTCCTCGAGCTGCCGTCTGGTGATTCGCTTGCGCTTGAGCGAATCGCGCAGAATCCCGTTTACTTCCCTGAGCCCGTGCCCCACGCGCTCATACTGCGCATCCTTGAGGCGCACCACCGTCCCCTGCATTGCTGCAATCGCCGCGATCCCCGCGCCCATGAATCCCGCTCCCAAGATACCGATCTGGGTGACCGGCTCGGGCTTCACCCCCGGATCGTCGACGCCGGTGTCCTTCTTGAGCGCTGCCGTCGCGAAGAAGAGAAAGATCAGCTGACGGCTGACATCGGTCACGGCCATTTCACCGAACAGCCGCGCTTCCGTCGCGAACCCCTTCACGCGATCGCCCAGATACGATTGCTCGATCGCATCGATCGCAGCGAGCGGCGCGGGATAATTTCCCTTCGTCGCAAGTCGCGTCGCCTCGCGCGCCTTCCGGAACACTACCGCTCGGCCGAGCGCGTTGTCCTCGAGCACGACATCCGCCACGCCGTGCACCGCGCGACCACGCTCGCGCATAATCTTCCCGTCGGCGAGCTTCGCCGCACGATCGACCGCGATTTCGAGCAGGATCGACGGATGCACCAGCTCATCGATGAGCCCGATCGCGAGCGCCTTCTTCGCGCGCACGTTCTTCCCCTGCAGGATCATGTCGAGCGCCTGCCTGAGCCCCACCCGCTTCGGCAGCCGCTGCGTGCCCCCCGCGCCGGGAATCAGGCCGAGCTGCACCTCCGGCAGCGCGAGCACTGTCTTCGGATGATCGGTTGCGATGCGATACGCCGCCGCGAGCGCCGCCTCGAGCCCGCCACCCACGCATGCGCCATGGATCGCGCACACCACCGGCGCCCGCAGCTTCTCGAGCCGGCTCATCATTTCCTGCCCTTCCCTGCTCAGCGCCTCGGCCTCCGCCGCCGTGCGCAGCTCGAGAAAGCCGTCGATGTCTGCGCCGGCGATGAAGAGATCGGGCTTCCCCGAGACGAGCACCACCGCGCGAATCGTCGGGTCGGAGTCGACGCGATCCATCAACGCCTTGAACTCCTCCACCACGCCGCGCGTGAGCTTGTTGACGGACTCACCCTCGAGATCGAAGGTGACGACGGCCACGCCCCCCTCGCGCATCACGGTCGTGAGAGCCGGCATCACGACGCGTTCTCCAGAACCATCGCGAAACCCATCCCCCCTGCGGCGCACAGCGTCATCAAGCCGAACTGTCCGTTGCGCCGCCGCAGCTCGTTGACGAGCGTCGTCGTGATGCGCGCGCCAGTCGCGCCGAAGGGATGTCCGATCGAGATCGACCCGCCCATCACGTTGAGCCGTGAGCGATCGACCTCGCCAAGCGGCTGCGTCAGCCCCGCGCGCTCGGCCCACGCCTGACTCTCGAAACCGCGCAAGTTGCTCAGCACCTGCGCCGCGAACGCCTCGTGCATCTCCACCAAATCGATGTCGCTCAACTGGAGCCCTGCCCGCGCCAACGCCAGCGGCGCCGCGAGCACCGGCGCCTGCAGCAGCTGTTCCCCCGGATCGAGCGCGGCGTACGCATACGACTTGATGTACGCGAGCGGCGTATGGCCCAGTGCCTTCGCCTTCTCCTCGCTCATCAGGATCACGGCAGCGGCGCCATCGGTGAGCGGCGATGAATTTCCCGCCGTCACCGTGCCGTACTTCCGGTCGAACACGGGCTTGAGTGCCGCGAGCGCCTCCGGCGTCGAGTCCGGACGTATCCCGTTGTCGTCGAGCGCGACGTCGGAGTAGTTGGGCGGCACGTAGTACGTCATCATCTCCGCCGTGAGCCGCCCGTCCTGGGTTCCAGCGGCCGCGAGGCGATGCGAGCGCAGCGCGAACTGGTCCTGCTCGTCACGAGGAATGTGATTGAGCTTGGCCATCTTCTCCGCGCTCTGCCCCATCGTCTCGCCGGTCGACGGCTCCGCGATCGCCGGCGTGATCGGGATCAGGTCGCGGGGACGGATGCGCGTGAGCGCACCGAGCTTCCCGCCCACACTCTTCGCCTTCGACGCCCCAACCAACGCATGTGCAAAACCGCGCGAATGGAGAATGGGTACGTTCGACAGCGACTCCGCCCCGCCCGCGATCGCCACATGGGCGTTGCCGAGCGCGATCTGGTCCGCCGCATCGGTGATCGCCTGATTCGCCGAGGTGCACGCCCGACTCACGGTAAACGCAGGGATTCCCTTCGGCAGCATCGGCAGCAGCGCCACCTCGCGCGCGATGTTCGGCGCCAGCACGCTCGGCACCACGGTGCCGAACACGAGCGTGTCGATCTCCTCACCCTCGAGCCCCGTGCGCGCCACGAGCTCCGCCACGACCGCGCGGCCGAGATCCTGCGCGGAGAGCGATTTGAAGAGTGTGCCCGATCGCTCGAACGGCGTGCGCAGCCCCGCGACGATGGCTACGCGGCGGCCGTTTCCGAAGGTTGGCATGCCCGAAAGTTACTCCGTTCGACTCGTGGAAGTTGACCCGCGTGCACCCGTCCCCGTAGCGTTCGGCGATGCCCGACAACGCACGAATCGAGGGAGCAGCAGCGTTGCCCGGGCAGCCCGTTTCAGAGCTGCGGGCCGAGGCACTCGCGCTCCTCTCCGAAGGCTCGTTCGACATCCTCGTGATCGGCGGCGGCATCACCGGCGCGGGCGTCGCGCGCGACGCGGCCATGCGCGGACTCTCCGTCGCGCTCCTCGAGGCATCCGACTTCGCGAGCGGCACGTCGAGCCGCTCATCGCGCCTGGTGCACGGCGGCGTGCGCTACCTTGAGCACGGCCAGCTCGGCCTCGTCTTCGAGGCGTGCCGCGAGCGGCGCATTCTCGCGACCATCGCGCCGCATCTCGTCCGTCCCCTCCAGTTCATCTGGCCAGTCTACGAGAAGGCGCGCATCAGGCTCTGGAGGCTCCGCGCCGGACTCTTTCTCTACGACGCACTCGCACTCGGCCGCAATCTCGGCCGTCATCGCACGCTCAGCGTGCACGTCGTCACGGCGCTCGAGCCGGAGCTTCGCCACATGGGGATGACCGGTGGCGCGTCCTACTTCGATGCCGCCACCGACGACATTCGCCTCACGCTCGCCACCGTGATGAGCGCGCGCGACTCGGGCGCGGTAGTGCTCAATCACGTCTCGGTGCACGACCTGCTCATGACCAGCGATGGTGTGTGCGGCGCGCGCGCACTCGACCTGCGCTCCGGCGCCGACCTCGAGATTCGCGCGCGCGTCGTGGTCAATGCGGCCGGCCCGTGGAGCGACGCGATCGTGCGCATGGCGGAGCCGCAGGCGCGGCGCGCCGTGCGCGGAACGAAGGGGGTGCACGTCTCCGTGCCGCGCGATCGTCTCCGCAACAACGGCGCCCTCACGCTGCTCTCGCCGATCGACGGCCGCGTGATGTTCGTGCTCCCCGCCGGCCCCTTCAGCATCATCGGCACGACGGACACCGACTACGACGGAAAGCCCGAGCGCGTGCGCGCCACCACCGCTGACGTCACCTACCTCCTCCGCTCGGCCAACGCCTTCTTCCCCGGCGCGCATCTCCAGCCGAGCGACGTCGTCTCCGCGTGGGCCGGGATTCGCCCGCTCGTCGCCTCTGGCGACAAGAACCCGGACGCCGCGTCGCGCGAGCACGCGATCACCTGGACGGTACCGGGACTCCTCACGGTCACCGGCGGCAAGCTCACGACGTATCGCGCGATGGCCGCGGACGTGATGGACACGATCGCACGCAGGCTGCGCGTCGGCCACGGGCGCGCCGCAACGCACAGGCAGTCGCTCCCCGGCGGGGACATCGAGTCGTTCGAAGACGAGCTCGCACTCGCACGCGCGACCGTCGGCGCGCCCGACATCGCCGAGCATCTCGTCCACTTCTACGGCACGCGATGGCGCGCGATCTGGCAGCGCGCGAGCGTGGATCGCGCCCTCGCGGAGCGACTGGTCCCCGGGCTCCCCTACATCGCGGCGGAGCTCGACTGGTGTGTGACGCATGAGCTCGCGCGCACGCTCGGCGATCTCCTCATTCGCAGGCTGCACGTCGCCTTCGAGACTCGCGATCACGGAGTCTCGATCGCGCCCGCCGTGGCGGAGCGGCTCGCCCCACTCATGTCGTGGAAGGTGGACGACGAGCTGCAGTCCTATCGCCGCGAGATCGACGACCTCTTCGGAATCGCCGAGGGATAGTGGCTAGGACGCGGGGATATGGATCGTCTTGAGATCGATGATCTCGAGCTTGCGCGTCGCATTCGGAAGTCTGAGCATCACGAGCTCGCCCACGGCTTTGCCTACGAGCGCCTTGCCGATGGCCGATGACATGGTGACCTGCCCTTCCTCGAATTCCACGGAGTCGCCGAACACGAGCTGATAGCTTTCTTCGGAGCCCGTCGCGGTGTCCTTCACGATCACGCGCGATCCGAGCCCGACCTTGTCGTGCGAGATCTGCGTGACGTCGATTTGCGAGAGCTTGGACAGCCGCTGACGCAGCTGGCCCAGTCGCGCCTGGACGAACTGCTGCCGTTCGAGCGCCGCCTTGTATTCGCTGTTCTCGCGAAGATCGCCCATCTCGACCGCTTTCCGGATTTCGTTGGGCAAGGTGACGTTCAATTCGAATTGGAGCTTGTTGGCCTCCAGCTCCAGCTTTTCCTTCAGCTCTTCGATCATGGTCCGGCACACAGCGTAAAAATGTGAGCGCCCGGCATGAGAGGCCGGGCGCGTGGGTGCTTCGTGCATGTTAGAGGGGGGCCGGAGCGCTGTCCAGCCTTGTGCCGGGCTATCGATGTCTTCCCAGCACCTCGCTGGTCTGTTCCGATCGGAGCGGCTCGCCTCCCGCCCGCTCGAATTCCGACCGCAGCTGCGCCATGTTCGCCGCGCGTCGATCGAGCAGTCGCTTGAGCTTGCGCGGCTTCCGTTTCGCGAGCGCGTACGAGGTGAGCAGCGGGAGCGCGATCGTCGAATCGACGTAGCACACCACGGCGTCCGGGAGCTTGTCGGGATCGATTTTCCCCCAGCTGACCGCCTCGGCCGGCGTCGCGCCGGAGAGCCCGCCAGTGTCGGGGCGCGCATCGGTGATCTGCAGGAAGTAGTCGTGTCCTTTTTCATCGATCCCGAGCACTTCCTGGATCTGCGGTTCGGTCTGCAGCATGAAGTTTTTCGGGCTGCCGCCGCCGAGGATCATGACGGCGCTCTTCCCGCTGGCCCGCTTGGCGGCGAGAACGATCGACGCCGTTTCGTTCACGTCCTGGTTTGGATCGAGGAGGAGCTTGTTCCCCTCGAGCGCCAGCGCCGCGACGTTCATTCCGATCGACGAGTCGCCGGGCGACGAGGTGTAGATCGGAACGCCAGCCGTGTATGCCGCTGAGAGAAGCGATTTGTGAGAGATGCCGAGCGCTTTCTCGCGTTCACGCACGTACTTGCCGCAGAGCGCATGGAACTCCGCGCTCGACATCGCGCGCTGGAACTCCGGCGCCCGCATGATCTGGCGGAAGAAGGCATCGGTGGAGAGGAGCACATCGTAGTCGAAGAAGATGTCGTAGATGCGGACGACGCCCTCCTCGCGCAGCACGATGTCGGACTCCGTGGAGTTGCCGCGGTGCATCGCGAGCCCGAGCCCGAAGTGCGTGTCGTGGTAGAGATTCGCGCCGGTGGAGATGATCCAGTCGACGAAGCCCGCCTCGATGAGCGGAATCAGCGCGGCCATGCCGAGTCCGGCGGGGGTGAGGGCGCCCGTGAGCGTGAGGCCGACGGTGACATCGGGCTCGAGCATCTTGTCGGTGAAGAGCTGCGCGGCCTCGCGCAGTCGCGCGGCGTTGTACGCGAGGAAGGTGCCCTCGATCAGCTGGACGACGGTCTCGGTACCGTCGATGCGTCGCGGATCGATGCGCTGGCCGCGGAGGAAGCGGCTCTTCTCGTGCGAGGTGTGCGCCGCGCCCGCACGCTCGCGCTCCTCGGCGGCCTGCTTCTGCTCCGCCTTGGGGCCGGATGCGGACGAACGCGCGGCTTTCTTCCCCGGCTTCTTCGCGGCCATGGTCGCTGATTCCTTAGTACTAAGATAATTACGTTTCGACGCGGCGAAGCTGGTCGCTCGCGCGCCGCTGCGGCGGCTTGTGATGCTTGTGGTGTGCCGCGATCACGGCGCTCGCGGCCTCGGCCGGATCATCCGTGACGATGATGAGATCGAGATCGCCCGGCGAGATCTTCTTCTCCACGAGCGCGCGCGAGCGCAGCCAGCGCAGGAGCCCGGCCCAGTAGTGGCGGCCGAAGAGGATTACCGGAAACTCGTAGATCTTCCCAGTCTGAATGAGTGTGAGCGCCTCGAACGCCTCATCGAGGGTGCCGAAGCCGCCGGGAAAGATGATGAATGCCGACGAGTACTTGACGAACATCAGCTTGCGGATGAAGAAGTAGCGGAACTCGATCACCGTGTCGACGTACGGGTTCGACCCTTGCTCGAACGGCAGCTCGATGTTGCAGCCGATCGAGCGCCCGTTCCCCTCGCGCGCGCCCTTGTTCGCCGCCTCCATGATCCCGGGCCCGGCGCCCGTGATGATCGCACACCCCGCCTCCGCCAGCAGCCGCGCGGTCTCTTTCGCCG
>JBBSEY010000025.1:0-22471 GCA_038239265.1 Gemmatimonadales bacterium
CCGCGCCTCAGGGAAATTCGTCAGCAGTTGCCTCGCGGTCGACTGATCCGTCACCCGGAGAGCGTGGTTCGCTCCAGCGCGACCGTCCGCCGGATCACTCCGCCGCCCCACGATGGACGTATCATGTCTCACTCTCCCACCCCGTCTGCAACGCGCACCGTCACCGAAGAGCATCGGGCGGAGGTTCTACGCGCGATGAATCGGTCGCGCTGGCGGATGGATGGGTTCTGGGAATGGTCGAAGATCGTTATTTTCGCCGTCGCGCTGTTCGTGGTCATCCGAACATTCGGTGTCGAGGCGTTCAAGATCCCGTCGGGTAGCATGGAAAACACGCTATTGGTCGGTGATTTTCTGCTCGTGAACAAGGCGCTCTATGGCGCGGAAATCCCCTTCACGAACTCGCGACTTCCTGCGTTTCGCTCCCCGCGGCGCGGCGATGTGATAGTCTTCCAGTGGCCGGTCGACCCGCGCAAGAGTTACGTCAAGCGGCTGATCGGTCTGCCCGGCGATACGGTGGAGATGCGAGAGGGCGCGCTGCTCGTGAATGGCCTGAAGCAGAACGAACTGTACGTGATTCACACTCGCGTTCTGGGGGAGCCGATCGAAGAAGAGTTTCGTTGGCAGGATCGGTATCTCCTGCGCACGGCCCAGGCGCGGGAGGCGTACCACCCGTCGCGTAACACTTGGGGTCCGCTGATCGTCCCTCCCAAGAGCTACTTCATGCTCGGAGACAACAGGGACAACAGTCTCGATAGCCGCTATTGGGGCTTTGTCGCCGATTCGCTGGTGAGTGGCAAACCGCTGTTCGTGTACTACAGCTACGAGCTCGACGCGACGGACGAAGTTCCCTGGCTCACCGACATCCGGTGGAGCCGTCTGGGAACGCGGGTTCACTGATCGACTCGATGGATCGACGCTCGTTTCGTACGCGCGCAGTTGCGCATTCGTGCTGGTCCCTGCAGGAGTAGCCGCCCAGTATGGCCGTACCTTCGCATAAGAAGTCCTCGTACGACGAAGGCTCGCTGGACCAGTATCTTCGGGACATCAGTGCCTATCCGCTGATCGATCGCGACGAGGAAGTTCGTCTCGCGCAGTTGATCCGCGTGAAGGATGCCGAGGCGCTCGACAAGCTCGTGCGCTCGAACCTCCGCTTCGTCGTCTCGGTCGCCAAGAAGTATCAGAATCAGGGCGTCGCCCTCTCCGATCTCATCAACGAGGGGAACCTCGGGCTCATCCGCGCCGCGCACAAATTCGACGAGACGAAGGGGATCAAGTTCATCTCCTACGCCGTGTGGTGGATTCGCCAGGCGATCCTGCAGGCGCTTGCCGAGCAGTCGCGCATCGTGCGCGTGCCGCTCAATCGCGCAGGCACGCTGCACCGCATCGGCAAACGTGCGAACGCCCTGCTGCAGGAGCTCGGCCGCGAGCCCACGCACGAGGAGATCGCGCTCGAGATGGACATCACCGAAGAAGAGGTCTCGAAGACGATCTCGATCTCGCAGACGCATCTCTCCCTCGACGCGCCCATGACGCCGGGAGAGGACAACCGGCTGCTCGACTATCTGCCGGACACGCTCAACGCGACGCCCGACGAGCAGACCTTCGAGAAGGCGCTCACCGAGGCGATCGAGGAGTCGCTCTCGTCGCTCAAGGAGCGCGAGGCGAAGATTCTTCGCTTGTACTTCGGGCTCGACAGCGAGGAGCCGATGACGCTCGAGCAGATCGGCGCCCTGCTCGGCATCACGCGCGAGCGCGTGCGCCAGATCAAGGAAAAGGCGCTGTCGCGACTCCGCCACGTCTCTCGCGCGCGCGCGCTCGAGAGCTTTCTGGGCTAGCTGTTCGTTCCGCGCCTGCTACACGCGGTAGAGCAGGGCGCCAGCGACGACCGCTTATCGCGAGTCAGGGTCCGAAGAACGCATCGACGGCCGATTGATTGGCCTGCAGCAAATCGATGCGGGCCTTCCGTCCGTCCCGGAATTCGAATGTGATCAGCTCCGCCCACTCGAGCGATTGCGCGCCAATCGTGGCCCGATTCGCCGTCTCGAGCGCGACCCGATCATCTCCGGCAAACCACTGCATGTGCGTAATCGCGTAGGTGCCGCCGGTGAGCGTCATTAGCCGCCCGAAGTAGCCCATCACGGCGTCCGGGCCCACATAGTCGCCGGACAATACATTCTGCCCGGCAACGCGGTAGCGCACATCCGGTTGGAACACCTCGCGCGCCGCGGCCAGTTGCCCGGTGGCCATGTCGTGCTGGTACGTCGGGATGCGTTGAACCAACGGGTGCGTCAGGGCTCCTGACATCGGCGGCGCGGACGTGCTCATCGTCAGACCTCGGGCGGCGGGACGGAAAGGGGATGACGCATTAGCGAATGCGTATCGTAAGAGTGCCTGCGCGACCGCGCCAGAACGCACAGATTTGTGCGTAGCTGCACGGTGCGCACCCTTCGCACGACAGCGCGCTACCCTTTACAGAAAAAGAATGGCCCTGCGCACATACGATTGCGGGAGTGCCTGTCCGGTAGAAGCGACGTTGGAAGTGCTTGGCGGACGATGGAAGGGGATCCTGGTCTACCACCTCCTGGAGGAGCCGCGACAGTTCAATGCGCTCCATCGATTGGTCCCTGCCATCACGCACCGCATGCTGACGTTGCAGCTACGACAGCTGGAGCGCGACGGCGTGGTGACGCGCACGGAGCGCGCGGGCCCGGTGCGGACGGTGGAGTACGCGTGCACACCCCTCGGCCTGAGTCTGGCCCCGATCATTGACGCAATGGTCGTCTGGGGTCTCCAGCGGTTGGCGGCGCGACCATCGGCTGCGTAGTCTTGCGCTAGACGTCTCCAACGGACTTCGCCGCAATGGGTAAATTCGCGCTTGGGCATATGGCCTGGCCCCGATGAAGCTCACGCTCCCTCTCGTCATTCTGGCTCTCGTCGGCTCACTCGTCTGGGGCTTCCTGGCGAGCAGTCGACCAGTGCCGCCGCGAGTTGCGGTGCGCGTGACTCCCGCCGACTCGGCGTGGTACGCGGCACTGCCACACGATCCCGCGGCCGCGACTGCGGCATTCGTCGCCCGAGTGCCGGCTGAGGCACAGGCTCGCGCCGAGGCGCTGAGTAGCAGCAGGAATGTCGCGTTCGCGCTGCGGCTGCTCACGCTCATCGCGACCGGAGCGATCCTGCTTTTCAGCGGCGCGGCCGCGGAGCTCTCGGCCCGTGCTGCTCGCATCACTCGCCGGCCCGTGTTGCAGCACGCGCTCGTGGGCTTAGTCGTCGTCCTTCTTTTCTTTCTCCTGTCGCTCCCGGTCGAGAGCTGGGCGGCATTCTATCGCTATCGTCAAGCCGGCCTTTCGCACGCTACATACGGCCAGTGGCTCGGGGATGCCCTGCTCAACTGGGCCGTCTCCGCCGCATTCATCGTCCCCGGCGTGGTTGCCATCTTCGCGCTCATTCGGATTCGTCCGACCTCCTGGGCCGGGTGGGCGACGATCGTCTACTTTCTTCTCGCCGCGGCCGATACGCTTCTCGCTCCGGCGTACATCGAGCCGCTCTTCAACGCCGTCACTCCATTGGCCGACGGCGCGGACAAGGCACGAATCCTTTCGCTCGCTCGGGCCAATGGTGTGCCGGCCACCGATGTCTTCGTGCGCGATGCTTCGCGGCAGAGCGTGTTGCTCAATGCGCACGTGTCCGGAATCGGCGGACACGCCCGGATCGTGCTCGATGACAATACGCTGGCAGCGACGCCGAGGCCGGAGGTGGACATGGTGATGTCTCACGAGATCGGTCACTTCGTGATGGGCCACACGGTGATGGGACTCGTCTTCGACACATTGGTGACCGGTGCGGGCTTCCTCGTATTCGCGTGGCTTTTGCGAACCCTCGCCAGGCGGCCGGATCAAAGTTGGCAGCTGTCCACCACTTCGGCAGGCACGACGATCACGCTGCTGTATACGCTGGTGAGCGTGTGGGGAATTGCCATGCTGCCGCTGAACAATTCGTTTTCCCGACGCATAGAAGCCGCGGCGGATATCTATGGTCTCAATGCTTCACGCGAACCGTTCGGGCTCGCCGAGTTCATGCTGCGAGATGCTGATGCAGGTCAGATCGATCCGTCGCCGTTCACGGAATGGCTCTTTTATTCGCACCCGAGCGCGCGGCACAGGATCCTGATGGCAATGCGATGGAGAGCCGAGCAACCAGAAATCCGAAAATAGCAGAGGCGAGGTCCCGCGAGCTGCCGCCGTTCGGGTGCGAGTAAGGCAGGAAGAGCTCACCGCGCATATCGCGCCGACGCGAGCTCGATCACCCTGCCAATGAGTGCGTCATACGGCATGCCGCCCGCGGCGGCTGCACGAGCGAACTCGCCGGTTTCCTCGAGATAGCAATTGGGATTGACCTCGATGACATACGCCTCGCCCGTCTCGGATAGCCGCATGTCGACGCGTGCATAGTCTCGCAGGCGGAGCGCGTGAAAGGCGTCGAGCGCGGTCTTACGCAACAGCTCGTCGAGCTCAGGCGTCAGATCCTTTGGTACGAAAGTGCGCGTGCCCGCGTACTCGGCACCTTCTCCCTCGCCCTCGTCGCCCCACTTGGCGGCCCAACTGGCAATCCTCGGCTTATCCGTTGGGAAGCCGGTGAAGTCCATCTCCATTGGCGGCAGCGGTGCGCATCGGCATTGCCGATCACGCCTACATAAAACTCGCGTCCGTCGATGAACTGCTCGATCAAAGGCGGTTGTTGAAATTGGCTTTGCACCTCTCCCATCTGCGCGAGCAACTCCTGCACGTTATGGACGACGGAGGCGTGGGTGATCCCAATCGACGCATCTTCCTGCGGAGGCTTGACGATCAGCGGAAAGGTGAGATCTCCCGCCCACTCCACATCGCCGCGATGCACGGTTGCAAATTCCGGGGAGCGTACCCCGTGGAACGACAGCACCTTCTTGCTCAGCGCCTTGTCGCCGGCGAGCATGAGTCCCGCGGGACTCGATCCGGTGTAGCGCAAATTCAGCAGATTCAGGAGCGCGGCGACGTTGGACTCGAGCGCACTCTTCCCGTCGAACGCTTCGGCAAGGTTCACAACCGGCGCCGGCTCCGCTGCTCGCAGCGCGGTGGCCAGCGCGACGACATCCGACATCACGACCTGGAGACTGGCTTCGTGGCCGGCACGCTCCAGCGCACCCGCGATCTGTGCCAGCACGGGATCGGGCGGCGGGCCGAGCGCGTCCTCCGAGTGCAGGATGACGATCTTCATCGTTCGATCCGCCAGTGCATGATGACACCCATGATGAACGCCGTCACGGCGATCAGCGCGCCAGCTGCGTCGGTCGGGGCGGCGAGGCGCAGTTCGTCGGCGCGATCAGCGAGTCGGTTCACGAGCGAGCGCACCGTTGCCGTGCTCTCGCCACTCCAGTGCGCGACGCGGCCGACGAGATGGCGCTGGTGAGCGCGCAGGAATGCCGCTCCCCCCGGAGGCGCATCGTTTTGCGAGACATCCGGCAGTATACGGAGCAGATCAGCATCGAATTGTCCCGGGTGGGGCATTGGCAGCGCGTCGCCGAGGGGGTGATAGTGTTCGGCGAGGGTATGGTGCAAGTCACCCACATGGGCGTCGTCCTCGCTGGCATCGGGAATTTCGGGAACGGACGAGCCGACTTCCGCCATGACGCGGTCGATGTACTCGAGTTTTTCCAACGCGCTCCATCCCTCGTACGCCGCTCGCCAATCCATGTTTGGCGTCAACCACACGGCGAACGTTTCGGCGAAATCCTCATCCGGATGCTTCTGGGCATACCAGCCCAACACGTAACGGACGTGTGACGTCGAAAACGGATCCGGGAAGTAACTGTCGCGATATGGCACGGCGAAGGAGCCAAACGTCGCTTGCCGATCGTCCCGTTCATAAAGACGATAGGCATAGTTGAAGGCGTGGCCGGCCTCGTGCCGCAGGTAACGCATCGATTCCATCTCGTCCTCGACTGCGCCCGTGAGATCCTCCTCGATGCGACGCAGTCGATCATCGGCGAGATAGAACGGCACGCCGATGCGGGCGATACCGTCGGGGCATCCCCACTCATCGCTGAGATAGATCGGTGGGCGAAACGCCAGCCCGTGGACCGCAAGCTCCGCGTCCAGGCGTTCCGACAACCGTTCGAGCATCGTGCCCTGCAGCGTGAGCCCGAGACCCGAGATCGGTCGATCGAGCAACGCCGCTCGCTCGCGGTCCCACTGGCGTGCTCGGTCATCCATCGATTCCGTCATCGTGCTCTCGCTCATTAGCAGAATGCGCGCCATCCGTCGCCCGCGCGCTCGAGAGCGTTCCGGGGTAACTTTGCAATGGAGGAATGAGCGAGCTCGTCGCGCCGCGACGCTCCGTTTCCACCGTCCCGCACTGCCGGAAAGCACCATGGTTCAGCTCAATCCCCAGGACATCGAGCGGCCGTTCGCGGACAAGCCCATGCGCCGCATGGTGACAATGGTAGGGCGCGCCTTGTTGCTGGAATGTCCGAATTGCGGCTCGCACGGTCTTCTGAAGAACTGGTTCAAGATGAACGATCGATGCCCCCGCTGCGGACTGCGCGTGGAGCGCGAGGGACACGACTACATGGCTGGCTCCGTGATGTTCAATTTGGTGCTGGCAGAGCTGGTGTTCGCATTTACGTTGGTCGCGTGGCTGCTGATCACGTGGCCCAATGTGAATTGGGACCTTCTCGAGATTGCCGCACCGCTCGGCATGGCCGTGGCGCCATTCGTACTCTTTCCATTTTCGAAGCTGGTGTGGCTTGCCGCGGATCTCGCGTTGCGCCCAGCGCATGCGAGCGAGCTCGCGGATGGCAAGACCGGCGGGAAGCCTGCCGCATGATTCTTACCAGCATCTCGCCGCTCCTCAGCGTGCGCATGGGCGCGAAGGCCGTCGACTTCTGTCAGGCGGCCTTCGGCGCGCGCGTCACCGGAAAGCCGCTGAGCTAGCGAGAGCGGTTGGTGGCCCGGGGCGCGACCGTCCCGTACTTTTCGCTCCATGGTCCGAAGCATTCGCCAGCTCTTATGGATAGCCGCCGCGTGCGTTTTCGCTGCACCGTCGAGGAGCGGCGCGCAGGGCACGCCGCCCACCGCCGCTGTCAGCACCCCGGCGATCACGGCCGCCGACCTCCGCACGCGACTCTATCTCATCGCTGACGACTCGCTGCGGGGGCGACTCGCGGGCTCCGAGGGCGACTCGGTCGCCACTGCGTACATCGCCGCCGAGCTCGCGCGCTCGGGGCTCGAGCCGGCGGGGGACAACGGCGGCTGGTTTCAGATCGTGCACTTCACAGAGCGCGGACGCGAGCCTCGTGTGCCCGCGCGCAACGTGATCGGCGTGCTGCGCGGCAGCGATCCGTTGCTCGCGAACACGTATGTCGTGGTGAGCGCGCACAACGATCACGTCGGCGTCGCGCGGGAAGCGGTCGATCACGATGCCCTCCGCGTCACCAACTTCGCGGCGGCCATGCGCAAGCGCGGTGCGTCGCAGGCCGCTGCGCAGTCGTGGGCGACGCACGCGCTCGACTCGATTCGCGCGCTGCGGGCGCCGCGACAGGATTCGATCTTCAACGGCGCCGACGACGATGGCTCGGGAACCGTCGCGCTCCTCGAAATTGCCGAGGCGATGGCGTCGATGCCGATCCGGCCGAAGCGGTCGATCCTCTTCATCTCGCACACGGCCGAAGAGGAAGGGCTCTTCGGCTCGGCGTGGTTCACCGACCATCCCACTGTACCGCGCGACTCGCTCGTCGCCGAGCTCGACATGGACATGATCGGGCGGGGAAGTGCGTCGGATGTGGAGCACGGCGGCCCGGCGTATCTGGAGCTCATCGGCACGCGCCGCCTCTCGACCGAGCTCGGCGACGTTGCCGAGCGGGTGGACGCGGCGGAGCGCGTTCCGTTCGTCTTCAACTATGCCTTCGATAAACCGGGCGACAAGGAGCAGTACTATTGTCGGGCCGATCACTATTCGTATGGGCGCTTCGGCATCCCGTCGATCAACTTCTCGCGCGGCGATCACCCGGACTATCACGAGGTGACCGACGAGCCTCAGTACATCGACTACGATGCGCTGGCGCGGGTGACGAACTTCGTGCGCGATCTCGCAGCGGCGCTGGCAAATCTCGATCATCGCGTGAAGATCGATCACGCGAAGCAGAAGGACCCGCATGCCGCGTGCGTGCAGTAAGCGCGGATTCGACCTCAACTCTTTCGTAGAGACAGCGATCATGGCCCAGGCGAGCTCGTTCGACGTGACCACCGGCGTCGATCTGCAGGAAGTCGACAACGCGGTGAATCAGGCGCAGAAGGAGATCACGCAGCGCTACGACTTCAAGGGATCCCCCGCGAAGATCGAGCTGCAGCGCGCCGAGAACAAGATTCTGCTGGAGGCCGAGGGCGACTACAAGATCGCAGCGGTGCTCGACGTGCTGCAGTCGAAGCTGATCAAGCGCGGCGTGTCGGTGAAGAATCTCGACATCGGCGAGATCAAGCAGGGCGGCGGCGAGACGGTGCGCCGGGAGATCGCGCTCAAGATGTCGCTCGACGGCGAGACGTCGAAGAAGGTGGTGGCAGCGATCAAGGACGCGAAGATGAAAAAGGTGCAGGCGTCGATTCAGGGGGAGCAGGTGCGGATCACCTCTCCGAGCAAGGATGAGCTGCAGGACGTGATGACGCTGTTGCGCAGCAAGGATTTCGGAGTGGAGCTCAAGTTCGGGAACTACAGGTGAGCGGAGATCGGGTCAGAGCTCGCGCTTTCTCGGCGGCGGTGCTCGCCTTCGCCGCTCTCTCCGCAACCTCACCTGCGCACGGGCAGAAACACACAATGGGCCTCTCCGCCACCGAGCACGCGATCGTGCAGAGCGTCGATGCGCACAACGCCGACGCGCTCGCGCTGCTGATCAAGGTCGTGAACATCAACAGCGGCACGATGAACTTCGCCGGCGTACGGCAGGTGGCCGACGTCCTCGCGGCGGAGCTGAAATCTCTTGAATTCAAGACAAAATGGGTGGACGGCTCCGCCTTTCATCGCGCCGGGCATCTGGTGGCCGAGCATCCGGGGCCGGGGCCGAAGATCCTGCTGATCGGCCATCTCGACACCGTCTTCGAGCCAGACCATCCGTTTCAGAAGTTCGAGCGCATCGACGATTCGACCGCCAAGGGCCCCGGGATCATCGACATGAAGGGCGGCGACGTCATCATCGTTGCTGTGCTGCACGCGCTCAAGGACGCGAAAGCGCTCGACAAGATGAACATCACGATCGTCTTCAACGGCGACGAGGAGGAATCCGGGAATCCGATCGAGCTCGCGCGCGCGGCGCTCATCGACGCGGCGAAGGGCGCGACCGCGGCGCTCGGCTTCGAGGATGGCTCCGGCGATCCGAAGACCGCCGTGTCATCGCGCCGCGGCGCCGGCTCGTGGAGGCTCGACGTGAAGGCGACTCCCTCGCACTCGGGGCAGATCTTCACTCCGGACATCGGCGCGGGCGCCATCTTCGAGGCGTCGCGTGTGCTCCACGAGTTCTATGCGCAGCTTGGCCACGAGCAGTATCTCACCTTCAGCCCCGGCGTCGCGCTTGGCGGCACGGCGGTGTCGCTCGACTCGACCGGCACGGTGGGGAATGCGTCGGGGAAGGACAACGTCGTCGCGCAGCAGATGCAGGTGACGGGCGATCTTCGCACGATCTCGCCGGAGCAGTTCGAGAAGACCGTCGCGAAGATGAAGGAGATCGTCTCTCATTCGCTGCCGGGTACGCATTCCGAAATCAGCTTCCAAAACGGCTATCCGCCGATGGCGCCGACGGAGGGGAATCGGAAACTGCTCGCGATCTACGATGAGGCGAGTCGCGATGTTGGATCGGGGGGCGTGACCGCGGTCGACCCGTCGCGCGCGGGCGCAGCGGACATCTCGTTCGTGGCGAGTCTCGTTCCAATGTCGATCGATGCGCTTGGGCTCTCGGGGCACGACGATCACACGGACAAGGAGACGGCGGATCTTCGCACGCTTCCGGTCAAGACGAAGCGAACGGCGGTGCTGTTGTTGCGGTTGACGAATGGAGCGTCGACCAAGCCCGCCGTGTAGTCAAGTGCCGGCCAACCCCACCGCTCGAACGGCTCCATCACCCGTCAGCGCTCGGCGAAGTGAATCGATCTGTCCGAGATGCCAGTTCAGGTGCCCATACAAATGCACTACGAAATCTTCCACTGAGAGCGGCGTCCCGAGCACATCTTCGGGATAGCGCGCTTGCATCCGTTCTGACGGGATGTTCTCGAGCGTTCGCAGAACCAGACTGCATACGTCCTCGAGACGCGCAACTATCGCATCGATCTCCAGCTCCGCCGATGCGAATTCAAGCGCGCGATCCCGTGTGTACTCTCGTCCGCCGAGTTGCCGGCCGATGTACTCGCGGAGATTGCCCTCGAGATGCAGGACAAGAGTCCCTGCCGAGTTGGTGATCCCGGGCAGGACAGCCCAAAGCATCTCGCGGCTTGGGAACGCCTTGATCTGATTGATCAGGCGCGAAAGATCGCGGCGAAAGAGTCGTGCAAGATTCATGGAGTGACTCGCGTTTCGTGTAGGCAGCGAAAGAGACTCACTATTCCGTCGTGAAATAGACACGCCTCGCCACGTCGCCACGAGGGCAGTTCGTCACATGGACGGTCACGGTGAGGGGCAGTACCTTCTTCCACATGATTCATCCGAGCCGCTTTCTCTCTTTCTGCGTACTCGCATGCCTCGCCCTGGCGAGCGCCGCCGCAACAGCCCAGCGCCCGACGCTCTCCACAAACGTCCGTGATTACGTCTCCGTCGATACCCCCACCGTCGTGCTCACGCACGTTCGTGTGATCGATGGCACCGGCGCTCCGCCGCTCGAAGACCAAACGCTCGTCCTCCGCAACGGCAAGATCGCGGCGATGGGCACGTTCTCCTCGCTAAAAACACCCGCGGGCGCACAGCTGCTCGACCTCACCGGCAAGTCCGTGATCCCCGGGCTCGTGATGATGCACGAGCATCTGTACTACCCCACCGGGCCGGGCGTCTACGGAAATCTGTCCGAGAGCTTCACGCGCCTCTATCTCGCCGGGGGCGTGACATCGATGCGCACGGCCGGGAACACCAACGGCTATGGCGAGCTCGCCATCGCGCGCGCGATCGAACTGGGCGAGAAGCCCGGCCCATGGATCGACGCCACTGCACCCTATCTCCAGGGCCCCGGGCTTGAGCTCGGGCAGATGTACGAGCTCAAGGACGCCGCCGACGCAACTCGCTTCGCGAGCTTCTGGGCCGATGCCGGCGCGACATCGTTCAAGGCGTACATGCACATCACGCGCGCGGAGCTCGCGGCGTCCGTCAAGGAAGCGCATCGGCGCGGGCTCAAGATCACCGGGCATCTCTGCTCGGTCACCTACCACGAGGCCGCTGCTCTAGGCATCGATGATCTCGAGCACGGCTTCTTCGTCGCCACAGACTTCGTTCCCGACAAGAAGCCCGACGTCTGCCCGGGGCAGGGCGTCGGAATGAAGGCGCTCGCCGCCGTCGACACCAACGGCGCACTATTCAAGTCGCTCATCGCCGAACTCATCGCGCACCACGTCGCTCTCACCTCGACGCTCACGGTGTTCGAGACGTTCACGCCAGGAACGCCGACGCCGCCAGGGCTCGACGTGCTCGATCCGATTCTTCAGGACGACTTCCAGAAATTCCGCGCTTCCGTGAACAAGCGAACCGAATCGATCTACACTGCGCTCTTCGCCAAGGAGCGCGCGATGGAGCGCCAGTTCGCGCGTGCGGGTGGGCTCCTGATCGCCGGCACGGATCCTACCGGCGGCGGCGGCGTGATCCCCGGCTACTCGGACCAGCGCCAGGCCGAGCTGCTCGTCGGGAGCGGCTTCACTCCGCTCGAAGCGATACGCATCTGCACGTTCAACGCCGCCACCTACCTCGGCAAGGCCGCGAAGATCGGCTCGATCGCCGCAGGCAAGCAGGCGGATCTCGTCGTCATCGATGGCAATCCCGCAGCGAACATTGCCGACATCCGGAAAGTGGAGATGGTGTTCAAGCAAGGCGTCGGCTACGATCCCGCGAAGCTCATCTCGTCCGTGAAGGGGAGGGTGGGGCTCTTCTAGCCACGCTCGAGGGCTACGCGCGCTCCCCGCGCGACTGTAACTTTGAGGGATGTCCCCGCGCTCCGTGCCCCACGAGTGAAGGTCGGCTTCATCACGCTTGGCTGCGACAAGAACACGGTCGACAGCGAGCGCTATCTCGCGCTTCTCGCGGATCACGGCGGTGAGTTCACGCCGGAGCTCGACGACGCCGATCTGATCATCATCAATACGTGCGGCTTCATCGACGCGGCGAAGCAGGAATCGATCGAAGCGATCCTCGACGCGGGGCGCCGCAAGGCGGACGGCAGCTGTCAGACGGTCGTCGCCGTGGGGTGCATGGTCGAGCGCCACAAGTCCGAGCTCGCGCATGAGCTTCCGGAGGTCGACCTCTTCCTCGGCTCCTCCGAGATGGACCGCCTCGTACCGGAGCTTCTCGCGCGCGGCGTGCTCGACGCCGAGTCGCCGCTGGTCGTGCACCCGGGCGTTCGCCTCTACACCGGCGACCTCCCGCACGTGCGCTATCTCAAGGTGAGCGAGGGGTGCGACCACGGCTGCGCGTTCTGCGCAATCCCCCTGATGCGCGGCATGCACCGCTCGTTCGCGCTCGATGATGTGGTGCGCGAGGCGGAGCTGCTCGAGCTCCAGGGCGCGCGCGAGATCAACCTCGTCGCGCAGGATCTCGCGCACTACGGGCGCGATCGCCGCGACGGCACTGCGCTCCCCGAGCTCCTTCGCGCGCTGCTCGACAATACGTCGATCCCGTGGCTTCGGCTGCTCTATCTCTATCCCACGGGAATCACGCCGAAGCTGCTCGACCTCATGGCGCGCGAGCCGCGCATCCTTCCGTATCTCGACATGCCGATTCAGCACGGCTCCGACGCCGTGCTCGCACGCATGCGACGCCCCGAGCGCGCGAACACGATCCGCGAGCGCGTCGCCCGCCTTCGCGACACGGTGCCCGATGTCGCGATTCGCACGACGTGCATCGTCGGCTTCCCCGGCGAGACCGAGAGCGACTTCGAGCAGCTCATCGACCTGCTCGAAGAAGTGCGCTTCGAGCGCGTGGGCGCATTCACTTACTCCCCGCAGGATGGCACGAGTGGCGCCCTTCTCGACGATGATGTCCCAATGCCCGTGAAGCGCGATCGCCTCGAGCGGCTCACGGAGCTGCAACGCGCGATCACGGCCGAGCGGTACGAGCGGCACATCAATCGCCCGGTGCGCGCGATCGTCGATCGCCGCGACGACATCACCGGCGAGGCGATCGGCCGGACCGTGTGGCAGGCCGACGACATCGATGGCATTACGCGTTTCCATGGCACAGCGACACCGGGATCGATCGTCGACTGCCTCGTCGAGGATGTCGTCGACGACTACGACTTCGTCGCGCACATCCTGCGCGTGCACGACGCGCCGGTGGGGGTCTCCGCTCCAGTTCGCGCGGGGCGCTCGCTCCCCGTGATGTCCGCCACCACAGCAAGCTACGGTCGATGAGCACACGCTCCGCTGCAGTGATCTCGCGCGCCCGCGCGGTGATGCCGGGGGGCGTCAGCTCGCCGGTGCGCGCATTCGGCGGCGTCGGCGGTGAGGCGTTCATCGTCGCGCGCGGCGAAGGCGCGCGCATCTGGGACGTCGATGACAACGAGTACATCGACTTCGTACTCTCGTGGGGACCGCTCATCCTCGGGCACGCCGCCCCGGTAGTGCTCGACGCGCTCGAGGCGACGATGCGCCGTGGCACGAGCTTCGGCATCACCACGGAGCTCGAGGTCGAGCTCGCGGAGCTCATCACGCAGCGGCTGCCCCACGTCGAGATGGTGCGCTTCGTATCGAGCGGCACCGAGGCGACGATGAGTGCGCTCCGTCTCGCGCGCGCCGCAACGGGACGTGATGCCTTTCTCAAATTCGACGGCTGCTATCACGGCCACGCCGATTCGTTTCTCGTGCGCGCCGGCTCCGGCGTCGCCACGCTCGGCCTTCCCAACTCGCCCGGCGTTCCCGATGCGATCGCGTCGCTCACACGCGTCGCCCCGTTCAACGATGTGGAGGCGGTCCGGAGACTCGCGCACGAAGAGCCGCTCGCCGCGATCTTCGTGGAGCCACTCGTCGGAAACTCGGGCTTCATTGCGCCCGATCCCGGCTTTCTGCAGGCGCTGCGCGACATCGCGACGGAGACGGGCGCACTTCTCGTGTTCGACGAGGTGATGACCGGCTTCCGGATCGCTCCGGGCGGCGCGCGCGAGCGCTATGGTGTCACCGCGGATCTCACCACGCTGGGCAAGGTCATCGGCGGCGGGCTGCCGATCGCCGCGTACGGCGGGCGGCGGGACCTCATGGAGATGGTCGCGCCACAGGGATCGGTCTATCAGGCAGGGACGCTCTCCGGTAATCCCCTCGCCGTCGCCGCGGGGCTCGCGACGCTGCGCGCGCTCACGCCGTCGCTCCACGCGCGCATCGAGGCGCGCACCGCGCGTCTCGTATCCGGGCTCGTTGCGAGCGCCGCGCGCTCCGACGTTCCGTTCACGGCGTCGCACGCAGGCTCGATGTTCGGCTTTTTCTTTCAGCGCGAGCCGGTGCACGACTTCGCCGGCGCCAAGGGGAGCGACGTCGCCTTCTTCAAGCGCTTCTTTCACGCGGCACGCGAGCGCGGCGTGTATCTCGCGCCGTCACCGTTCGAGGCCGCGTTCATGTCCGCCGCGCACGGCGATGCGGAGGTCGACCTGGCGCTCGAGCGGCTCGATGCCGCAATGCGTGCCGCGCGGGGCTAGACTCGCACTCGCGGCCTGCGTTGCCCTTGCCGCGGCATGCGGGGGGCGCGCGCCGTCGCCGAACGCCGAGGAACCTCGCGTTGCGCGCGACACGGTCATTCCGAAGGTCGTCGCCGAGACGCTGCCGGCGCCGGAGAAGATCGAGGATGTGAACGCGCCGCAGGAGCCCGGGCTCCTCGAGAACTCGCAGGTCGTACGCATCGCGCTCGCGGCAGGCGTTCCGCGTGTGACGCTGTCCGCCACCGGCGAGTGGAAGCTCTACGACTCGAACGGGGAGAGCACACTGCTGCACGGCGATGGCGGCGAGCAGTGGATCATCGAAGCGGAGCGTGGCGGCCTTCGAGCCTCGCGACTCGATGGCGCACCTTCGGGGGTTCGCCCCGCTCCCTTCATCGCGCGCTCGGTCGCCCGCGGATCGTACCTGGTCGTCAACGGCAAGCGCTATCGCGGCGAGATCGTCGTGATTCCCGCGCCCGGCGGCTTGTCCGTGATCAATCGGCTCTACATGGAGGACTATCTCCGCGGCGTCGTCCCGCTCGAGATCGGGCAGCATCGCACGGAGGACGAGCGCGCCGCGGTCGAGGCGCAGGCCGTCGCCGCGCGAAGCTACGCATACACGCATCTCGTGAGCGACCGGTCGCGCTCGTACGACATGCTCGCCACGGTGCTCGATCAGGTGTACGGAGGCGCCGACGCCGAGGGAGCGCTCTCCGATCGCGCGGTGTTCGGCACGACGCGCATCGTCCTCACCTTCAACGGCCGCATCATCAACGCCCCCTATCACTCGACGTGCGGCGGCACGACGTCGGCGGCGAGCGAGGTATGGAAGGAAGGCGACGAGCCGTATCTCGTCGCCGTCAGCGATCGCATTCCGGGCACGGCGGATCGCTACTATTGTGATCCCTCTCCTGTCTTTCGCTGGACGCGCACGTACGACCAGGCCGCACTCCGTGCGACGCTCGACAAGTATCTGCGGAGCTACGCTGCCGTCTCGTCGGATGGGATCGGCACCGTGCGATCCGTGGAAGTAGAGAGCCGCACACCCTCGGGGCGCGTGAAGATGCTCGGCATCGGCACCTCGCGCGGCCACTTCTCTCTTCGAGCCAACGATATACGCTTCGTCCTCCGGTCAGCGGGTGGCGAGATATTGAACAGCACCTACTTTTCGCTGGAGAGCAGGCAGGCTCCGAACGGAGCGCTTTCGTCGCTGTCGATCCAGGGGCATGGGAACGGACACGGCATCGGGATGTGTCAGTGGGGAGCGATCGGGCGGGCACGCGCGGGCGCCGACTACCGAACCATCCTGCGCACCTACTATCCGGGGACGACTGTTGCGTCGGTTGCGAGGTAAGCTCCGCGCTCCCATCAGTTGCGCGCTCGTTGCCACACTCGTGGCGGCGGTCGCGCCGGCGCGCGCGCAGAACCTCTTTCAGCGCCTCGATCTCGACAAGCTGAGACTCGAGGGGATCGGCGTCGTCGTCGGCCCGGTTTCGCCTAGCACCATCGTGAGTGCGCAGTCGTACGGAATTCAGGCGGACTACGGCGAGATCGCTTCGCATCTCAGGGTCGGCTTTTCCGCGAGCTTCTGGAACTCGCGCTACGATGACAAGACCGTCGCGCGGTTCGTTACGCAGCTCGAGCAATCGCTGTCGAATCCGGACGACTCGATCATTCCCGACCGAGTGAAGGTCGCGGTCATCTCGATCGAGGCGGACCTTCGCTACACGCCGACGGGTGCGCACGCCGCGGTGCAACCGTACATCGGCGGCGGGCTCGGGCTGCACATCGTGAACGCCGAGTCGAAGCTGATCCGGAACACCTTCGTCGAGAGCGCGCTCGACAACATCGGCGCCGGGATCAGCGCGATAGCGGGGATCGCGATTCTCCCTACACACCGGGTCGGCGTCGGCGTGGAGGCGCGCTACACGGTGCTCGGTACTCTGCGCTTCGGCACCGTGCGTGCCGGAGCGACGTTCCACTTCAGCCGTCCGAATCACCCCAAGGTGACAACGCCATGAAGCCTGCGCTGCGAATAGGTGTGATAGGTGTCGGCGCGATCTCACAGGTCGCGCTGCTCCCGGCGCTCGCGCGACTGCGCGGCGCGCAGCTGGTCGCGCTCTGCGACAACGATGGACCGAAGGCGCGGGCCCTCGCCGAGCGGCTGGACGTGCCGGACGTGTTCACGGACATCGACGAGATGCTCGAGTTCGACGAGCTCGACGCGGTGGTGATCTCGACGCCGAGCCATCTGCACGAGCCGCACGTGCTGAGCGCGCTCGCGGCCGGCGTGCACGTGCTGTGCGAGCGGCCGCTGGCGTTGAACGTACGCGGCATCGAGCGCATCCTCGCCGCCGCGACGCGGCGCGACAGGAAGGTCGCGGTCGCGAACAATCATCGCTTCCGCTCGGACGTGCAGGCGGTGGCGGCGTTTCTGCGTGGCGGCGAGCTCGGAAAGTTCAGTGGCGTGCGCACGGGCGCGTATCAATCCAAGCGCGCCGCGGAAGGATGGAGACTGCGCCGTGCGGAGTCGGGGGGCGGCGTCTTCATGGAGCAGGGGTTCGCCATGCTCGACCTCGCGCTCTGGCTCGCCGACTTCCCGGAACCGGTTCGGGTGAGCGCGCACATGGAGCGCGGGCGCGGCGCGAGCGCGGTGGAAGACGCAATGTTCGCATTCGTCGAGTGCGAGCAGGGAAAGACGATCGTGGTCGACGTGAACTGGTCGGTGACGTCGCAGGAGGATCGCTGGTGGTTCGACGTGCTCGCGACGCGCGGGAGTGCGCAGCTGAGCCCCTTCAAGGTGGTCAAGCTGCTCAACGCCACTCCCGCAGACGTGACGCCCCGCGGCGCGGCGGTGCGCGAGAGCGCGGTGACGCAGTCGTATCGCGCGGAGCTGGCGCACTTTCTCGCGGTGCTGCGCGAGGAGGCGAGCTACGAGCCCCCCACCGATCAGATCGTCGTGCATCGCATTGCGGAGGCGATCTACAAGTCCGCGGACGAGGAGAAAGAAATCCGCCTGTGATGACTCGTCGAGGGTTTTTCCCGCGAACCGGGGAATACGGGGCGCTCGCGGGCTCGACGCTTCTGTTCGCGCTCGCGTTTCCGCCCTTCCCGCTGGTACTGCCCGCGTTTCTCTGTCTCGTACCGTTCGCGGTCGCGGTGGCGACGCGCGCCGACGGCACTGCCGCGCCGCGAGAGGCCGCCCGCCTCGGTTTCTGGTTCGGCATGCTCGGCTATGCGTGCAACCTCTACTGGATCGCCATCGCGCTGTCGATCTACACCAAGCTCGCGATCGTCGGGTACATCGCGGCGCTCTTCGTGCTCGCACCGGTGGTCGCGCTCGCGGGGCTGTCGCTGTTCACGTTGCGCAGGAAGACGCGGCTGCCGCTCGCGCTGCTCCTCCCGGTGGTGTGGGTGGCGAGCGAGGTTGTGCTCAACTACATGTCCGATCTCGCCTTCCCCTGGCTTCCACTCGGCCTCGCGCTCTCGCGCACGCCGGTGCTCGCACAGATGGCCGATCTCTCGGGGGTGCGCGGACTGAGCTTTCTCATCGCGCTGGTCAACGGGCTGATCGCCGACGCGTGGCTCCTCCGCGGACAGCGCGCGGCGATCGCGAAGCGGCTGGTGGGCGCGATCGGAGTCGTGGCCGTGCTTGCGGCATACGGCACGTGGCGCATGCGGACGACGGAGCTCGTGTCACTCGCCCCGGTCGCCATCGTACAGCCGAACATCCCGCAGGAAGACAAGTGGCAGGAGGAAAATCAGGGACGGATCGACGGCATCCTCGATAGCATCACCACCACGAGGCTCGCCGCGCGCGATGCGAAGCTCGTCCTTTGGCCGGAGGCTGCTCTCCCGGGATTCATCTCGAATCATCCGGAGTGGAGCGCCAACCTGCGCCGCATGGCCGCGACATCACGCACACCGATCCTCTTCGGCACGCTCGACGTCGTCTGGCACTCGAACGGCGACTACGACTACTACAACGCCGCGATGCTCGTCGACTCGGCTGGAGTGCTCAACGCCCAGGAGCCGTATCGAAAGTCGTTTCTCGTGCCGATCGTCGAGCGCGTGCCGTTCGTGAATCCGCGCTGGTTCAAGAGTTTGAAGTACTTCGGCGGCTACGGGCGCGGGCAGAACACGAAGCCCTTCGCCGTGTCGTTCGGCAAGGTCGGAGTGCTCATCTGCTACGAGTCGATCTTCCCCCAGCGCTCGCGCGAGTTCCGGCGCGAAGGCGCAAATCTCATCGTCAACATCACCAACGACGCGTGGTTCGGCCGATCGCTCGCGCCGTACCAGCACGAGGCGCACATGGCGCTGCGCGCGATCGAGAATCGCGTCGGAATCGTGCGAGCCGCAAATACCGGGATCTCCAGCTACATCGATCCGCTCGGAAGAATCTCCGGCGAGACCCAGCTCGAGACCGCCGACTCGCGGGTCTATACCGCGCAGACGACGAGGGTCATCACGCCGTACGTCCGCATTGGCGACTGGGTCGGCACGCTCGCCCTGCTGGCGACCGTCGCTGGGCTCATCTGGGTGCGCCTCCGCCGCCAGCGGTCGTGAAGGGGCTCTCGGTCGGGATCGACGTCGGTGGAACGTTCACCGATCTCGTTTCGATCGGCTCCGACGGCAGTGTCGAATCGCGAAAGCGGTTGACCACCGCGCACGACCAGAGCGGCGGCGTGCTCGATGCGCTGCACGCGTTGGGCGGGGAAAGCGCGACGATCTCACGGCTCGTGCACGGCACCACCGTCGCGACGAACATGCTGCTCGAGCGAACCGGCGCGCGCGTCGTGCTCTGCGCGACCGCGGGCGCGACCGACCTGCTCGAGCTGCGCCGGCAGGAGCGCGCCTCGCTCTACGATCTCACGCGCCACCATCCCGAGCCGCTCGTGCCGCCGGCGTGGACCGTGGCGATCGAGGAGCGCATCACCCCGAAGCGCATCGAGAAAGAGCTCGGCGCGTCTGCAATCGCGCGCGCGATCACCGCCGTGCGCGCGGCAGCGCCCGAAATCGTTGCCATCTCACTTCTCCATTCGTATCGCGACGACACGCACGAGCGCGCGCTCGCGGCGGCGCTGCGCGACGCAGGCGTTGCCGCGGAGATCGTCTGCTCCGCCGACGTGCTCCCGGAGATCCGCGAATATGAGCGCACCGCAACGACGGTAGCCGAGGCGTACCTGCGTCCGGGAGTTGCGCGTTATCTCTCGCGGCTCGGTGAGCGGGTGAAGGCGGAGGGGTATCCATCGTTGTCGGTGATGACATCGTCCGGAGGGATGCGAGCCGCAGAGAGCGCGGCGAAGAGTGCCGCTGCGCTCGCGCTTTCGGGACCTGCGGGTGGTGTTGCGGGCGCGGCGTTCGTTGCGCGTCTCGCCGGATTTCCAAATGCGCTCACGATCGATATCGGCGGCACGAGTGCGGACGCGGGGCTCGTGCTCGATGGCGATCCGCTCATCGAAAGCGGCGGCGAGATCGCCGGCGTGCCGATCGCGCTGCCGCGCGTGCTCGTGGAGACCGTGTCTGCGGGTGGCGGATCGATCGGGTGGGTCGACGATGGCGGTGCGTTGCGCGTTGGACCGCGCAGTGCCGGCGCGACGCCGGGGCCGGCGGCGTTCTCGCGAGGCGGGACAGAGGCCACGGTCACCGACGCGCAGATCGTGCTCGGCACATTGACGGCACGCACGATCGGAGTCGTCGGGCTCGATGCGGCAGAGTCGCATGCGGCGGTCGGGAGGCTCGCGGCGAGGCTCGGCGTCACCCCCGAGCGCGCCGCGCGCGCGATGGTACAGGGGGCGGATGCCGCGATGGCTCGGGCGCTCCGGCGTGTGAGCGTCGAGCGGGGGATCGATCCGAGGCGATGCGCGCTCGTCGCCTTCGGCGGCGGCGGACCGCTGCACGCGTGCGCGCTCGCGGATCATCTCGGCATGCGCACCGTGCTCGTCCCTCCGTTTGCGGGAGTTCTGTCCGCGCTCGGGCTCGCCATCGCCCCCGAGCGGCGCGACGCGCTCGCGAGCGTGATGCGCCGCGCCCACGCGCTCACTCCTGCGGACACGCGCGAGCTCGACTCGCTCCTCCTCGCTCGGGCCGGCGCGCATGGCGGCGTCGAGGGCGCAGGGAGCGCGAGGGTCACTCAGCGCTGGGTGCGCGCGCGCTACTCTGGGCAAGGGCACGAGCTCGAGATCCCATTCGCGCCGGGCGATGACGGTGGGGTGCTCGTCCCTCGCTTTGCCGCGGAGCACGAGAAGCGCATGGGTTTCACGCTCGAGCGCGAGGTCGAGGTGGTCGGTGCGCGCGTCACCATCTCGGGAGCGGCACGCGAGCCGAAGCTCGCGGCTCCGCACTTCGCCGACGAGACCCGGCGCGGCCCCGACGTCATCGCGCTCGCCGACGCGACACTCTTCGTTCCCGACGGCTGGACTGCGCGCGCGCTCCCGATCGGAGGGTACCTCGTGGAGCGCCACGCATGAGCGAGACGAGCGACGTCGACTGCACCACGATCGACGTTCTCGAGCTCGAGGTGATGGGGCACGCGTGGTCGGCGATCGCCGAGGAGATGGGAAGCATCCTCGTGCGAAGCTCGCTGAGTCCGAACATTCGCGAGCGGCGCGACGCCTCGGCTGCGCTGTTCGACGCGGGCGGCCGCATGGTCGCGCAGGCCGCGCACATCCCCGTTCATCTCGGCGCCATGCCCGAGGCCGTCCGCGCAGTGCGCGAGCGTTCGCCGCAGGCGGGGGATGTCTTCATTCTCAATGATCCGTACGCGGGCGGGTCGCACCTCCCCGATCTCACGCTCGTCGAAGCCGTGGATCTAAACGGCGAGATTGCGGGGTACGCCGCCGTGCGAGCGCATCACGCGGACGTGGGCGGCATGAGTCCCGGCAGCATGCCGCAGGGAGCGACGGAGCTCGTGCAGGAGGGGCTGATCCTTCCGCCGGTGCTGCTTTCTCGCGGTGGCGAGATGCGCGACGACATCCTCGCCGTCATCCTCGCCAACGTGCGCACGCCGGCCGAGCGCAGGGGCGATCTCCGCGCGCAGCTCGCCGCGTGTGGCGCCGGCGCGAATGGTCTGCGCACGCTCATCGCGCGCGACGGGCGCGCGCGAGTCGACGCCTCCGCCCGCGCCCTCATCGACTACACCGCCAGGCGCGCGCACGCCGCCATCGTCGCCCTCGGCCCCATCGCCGGCGAAGCCACCGACACCCTCGAGGGCGACGGCGACTCGGAGACGACGGTGATGGTCAAGGTCGCGCTGCACACGCGCGGCGACCGTCTCGTGATCAACTTTGCCGGCACGTCTCCGCAGGTGCGAGGCAACGTCAACTGCCCGCTCGCCGTCACGCGCGCCGCCGCCGTGTTCGTGCTGCGGACACTCCTCCCTGACGACGTGCCGACGAACGACGGGATTGCGCGCGCGCTGGAGATCGTGGCCGAGCCGGGGAGCGCGGTGCATGCGCAGTGGCGGGCCGCGGTTGCGGCCGGGCACGGCGAGATGTGGCCGCGCCTCACCCACACCCACCGCACGGGGGGCGCCGGCGCCCGGCGCGCGGTGGCCCCGCCCCGGCGCGGGGCGGTGTAAAC